>NZ_JBIWFT010000024.1:0-142231 GCF_044763205.1 Kitasatospora sp. NPDC096204 | reverse complement strand
CTTCACCGGTGCGCGGCACTTCTTCCACTGACACCGGTCCCGCCGACGGCGTGACGGCGTGACGGAACGACAGAGCGGCCCGGCCCCCTCCTCGGAGGGGGCCGGGCCGCTCTGCCGTGCGCGCCGGTCAGTACCGGGGCCGGTTGAACCACTTGACGCTGTCCTGGAGGCACATGGCGGTGATCCAGATGATGCTGACGGCCAGCCAGAGCAGGCCCGCGATCAGACCCGTCGCGGAGCCGCCGCCGAGGGCGCCCAGCAGGATCAGCAGGCCGACCAGGCCGCCGAGCGAGCCGTACACGATGGTGGTGACCCGGACGGCGTTGCCGCCCTTGCCGAACTTCACGCCGAGCGTGATGGAGAGCGCGGCGAACAGCCCGAACAGCACGCCGACGACGATCAGGACACCGCCGACCGCGTCGCCCAGCGCGAGGAACGAGTCGTCGCTGGTGGTCTTGCTGACCTGGTTGGTGGCGTCCTTGGCGACCGCCCCGAGGATCACGTAGCCGAACGCGGCGAGCGTCTGCACACCGCCGACGATGAACAGCAGCACCCGGGCGGCGGTCATCAGGCCCGGCATCGACGCCGGGGCCACCGGCGCGTACCCGTAGGCCGGGGCGGCCTGCGGGTAGCCGTAGCCCGGGGCGGCCTGCGGCGGCGGGGCCTGCTGCGGGTAGCCGTAGCCGGGCGGGGTGGCCGGCGGCTGGCCGTACGGGTTGTTCGGGTCGGGCGGGTAACTCATGGATGCCTCCGGGCAGTTGCGGGGACGCGGGGACGGGACGCTGACGGCCCGGTGCGGTCGGTCGGGTCACCGGCCGAAGGGGACGTTAGCGGAGCGGGGTGACAGCCCGGCGGCGGTGACGGGCGCCGCGGCTCGGCGGTGTGGTGAGCGTCAGGGATGCGAGACGGCCGACGGGTACGGTGCGGGCGGGACGGTGCCGCCGCGGTCGGACTGCTCGTTCTGCTGTGATCGGCTCACTGACTCTTTCCCCCGGGTACGCCCCGCCGCGGTGTCCGTCGGCCCGTCACCGGGCCGGTACGCGGCGGGAATGCCCGCTTATCGTCATCCGGACGACGGGGCCGTGTCCAGCCGGTTCCGCGCGCCGGGCCCAGACTGTGGCGCAACCGCAATGTGCGGCGGACCTTCGTACCCGTCCGTTCACCCCCGCGTTCACCTGCGCTCCCGCCCGTCCGCCCGTCCGCCCGTTCGCCGGGGCGTCCTCCCGCTGCCGCCGGGGCGTCCTCCCGCCTCCGCCGGGACGCCCACCCGCACTGGCCCGGACGGACCGCCCCGCCGTCCCGGACCGCTCGCCGGACCGGAGCCGCCGCCCTCGGTACGGAGACCCCCGGCGATCCGGGAGAATGGGGTCATGACTGCCCAGATTCTCGATGGCAAGGCCACCGCCGCCGCGATCAAGTCCGAACTCGCCGCCCGCGTGGCGGCCCTCAAGGCGAAGGGCGTCACGCCCGGCCTCGGCACCGTCCTGGTCGGCGACGACCCGGGCAGCCGCTGGTACGTGAACGGCAAGCACAAGGACTGCGCCGAGGTCGGCATCGCCTCGATCCAGCGCGAGCTGCCCGCCACCGCCACCCAGGAGGACGTCGAGAACGTCGTCCGCGAGCTCAACGCCGACCCGTCCTGCACCGGCTACATCGTCCAGCTGCCGCTGCCCAAGGGCCTGGACCAGAACCCGGTCCTGGAGCTGATGGACCCGGACAAGGACGCCGACGGCCTGCACCCGACCTCGCTCGGCCGGCTCGCCCTGGGCATCGACGGCCCGCTGCCGTGCACCCCGCTCGGCATCGTCGAGCTGCTGCGCCGCCACGACGTCGAGATCAACGGCGCCGAGGTGGTCGTGGTCGGCCGCGGCATCACCGTCGGCCGCTCGATCGGCCTGCTGCTGACCCGCCGCAGCGAGAACGCCACCGTCACCCTGTGCCACACCGGCACCCGGGACCTCGGCGCCCACCTGCGCAAGGCCGACATCATCGTGGCCGCCGCCGGCGTGCCGCACCTGGTCAAGCCGGAGGACGTCAAGCCGGGCGCCGCGGTGCTGGACGTGGGCGTCAGCCGCAGCGAGGGCAAGATCGTCGGCGACGTGCACCCGGGCGTGGCCGAGGTGGCCGGCTGGATCTCCCCGAACCCCGGCGGCGTGGGCCCGATGACCCGCGCGATGCTGCTCAACAACATCGTCGAGGCGGCCGAGCGCCGCGCCGGCATCTGACACCCCAGGGACGGCGAGCATGACTGAACCGCGACCGGCACGGTCCCGCCGCAGGCCGGTCAAGACCACCGGCACCCTGCCGCCCGAGGGCTCGGCCGCGGCCCTCGGGCGCGAGCACGCCCTGCCGGTGCGGCAGTGGCCGATCACGCTGGTCCTGCTGGTCGTCGGCGCCGGCCTCGCGGTCACCTGGTTCGCCGACTTCAAGGACGGGTTCAAGTACGGGCTGCTGATCCTCGGCGCCGGCGTGCTGCTCGGCGCGGTGCTGCGGCTGGTGCTGCCCGAGGTCGGGATGCTGGCGGTGCGCAGCCGCTTCACCGACGTGATCGTGCTGAGCTTCCTGGGCATCTCGATCGTGCTGCTGACCCTGGTGGCGCAGCCGAACCCGTGGCTGCAGATCCCGCTGCTCGACAACATCGGCCAGCTGATGGGCCGGCCCAGGCACTGAGCCCCAGGCGCCGAGCCCCAGGCACGGAGCTCCGGGCGCCCAGTGAGCCCCGGACACCGCTCCGCGGGCCCGTGACGGCCCCCGCCCGCCCATGGAAACCCAGGGCGCGGGCGGGGGCCGCCTTTCTTCTGTGATGCATCAGCCATGCCGGGACACCCGGCGTACGCTTCCCTTTGCGATAACCTGACGCCGGTCTCTCGATGTCGAGAGATCATCCTGGCTCCAGCGCCGGTGTGCCTGGGGCGCCTGGCGATTTGCTGGAGAAGGTAGAAATGACTCGCACCCCCGTCAACGTCACCATCACCGGAGCGGCCGGTCAGATCGGCTACGCGCTGCTCTTCCGCATCGCCTCGGGCCACCTGCTCGGCGCCGACGTGCCGGTGAACCTGCGCCTCCTGGAGATCCCGCAGGGCCTCAAGGCGGCCGAGGGCACCGCCATGGAGCTCGTCGACTGCGCCTTCCCGCTGCTGCGCGACATCACCATCACCGACAAGCCGGCCGAGGCCTTCGACGGCGCCAACGTCGCGCTGCTGGTCGGCGCCCGTCCGCGCACCGCGGGCATGGAGCGCGGTGACCTGCTCCAGGCCAACGGCGGCATCTTCGGCCCGCAGGGCAAGGCCATCAACGACCACGCCGCGGACGACATCAAGGTCCTGGTCGTCGGCAACCCGGCCAACACCAACGCCCTGATCGCCCAGCGCAACGCCCCGGACGTCCCGGCCGAGCGCTTCACCGCGATGACCCGCCTGGACCACAACCGCGCCGTCGGCCAGCTGTCCGCCAAGACCGGCGCCCTGGTCTCCGACATCAAGCGCGTCACCATCTGGGGCAACCACTCCGCGACCCAGTACCCGGACGTCTTCCAGGCCGAGATTGCCGGCAAGCCGGGCTTCGAGGCCGTCGGCAGCGACCTGGGCTGGCTGGAGAACGACTTCATCCCGACCGTCGCCAAGCGTGGCGCCGCCATCATCGACGCCCGTGGCGCCTCCTCGGCCGCCTCGGCCGCCAACGCCGCCATCGACCACGTGTACACCTGGGTCAACGGCACCGCCGAGGGCGACTGGACCTCCATGGGTGTCGTCTCCGACGGCTCCTACGGCGTTCCGGAGGGCCTGATCTCCTCGTTCCCGGTCACCACCAAGGACGGCGAGTTCAAGATCGTCCAGGGCCTGGAGATCTCCGACTTCTCGCGCGCCCGCATCGACGCCTCGGTCAAGGAGCTGGTCGAGGAGCGCGACGCGGTCCAGGAGCTGGGCCTCATCTGAGCCCGCCCCGCACGGCTTCACCGGCGGTCCGTCGTTTCCCTCCCGGAAGCGGCGGGCCGCCGACGTGTCCGGCCCCGGATCCGCCGCCGCGTCCGCCCGGGGTCGCCGTCGTGTCCGGCCCCGGCCGGTTCCGGCCGCCCTACACTGGCCCGCTGTGAGCGAAACACTCGGGGACGCCGCGCTCGTCCTCGTCTTCATCCTGCTGGGCGGGCTGTTCAACGTCGCCGAGATCTCGCTGATCTCGCTGCGCGAGGGCCAGATCCGGACGCTGGAAGCGCGCGGGACCCGGCGCGCGGCCCGCGCCGCGCACCTGGCGGCCGACCCCAACCGCTTCCTGGCCGCCGTCCAGGTCGGGGTGACCTGCATGGGCTTCCTGTCCGCCGCCTTCGGCGCGGACACCCTTTCCGGCAAGGTCGCCCCGCTGTTCGTCCGGGCCGGGCTGTCCGAGGGCATGGCCGACGCGGTGGCCCTGGTCGGCCTCACCCTGGCGATCAGCTATGCCTCGCTGGTGCTGGGCGAACTGACCCCCAAGCGGATCGGCCTGCAGCGCGCCGAGTCCATCTCGGTCATCGCCGCCCCGGTGGTGGACGTGATGTCGGTGGTGCTGCGGCCGGTGATCTGGCTGCTCGGCCACTCCACCAACCTGATGGTCCGGCTGCTCGGCGGGGACCCGACGGCCGGCCGCGGCTCGATGAGCTCCGAGGAACTGCGCGGCCTGGTCGCCGCGAACACCGAACTCGGGAGCGACGAACGGGCGTTGATCGCCGATGTGTTCTCCGCCGGGGAGCGCCAGCTGCGCGAGGTGATGGTCCCGCGCACCGAGGTGACCTTCCTGGACGCCGAGCGCCCGCTGGCCGCCGTCCGGCACCAGGCCGACACCTCCCCGCACTCGCGCTACCCGGTGGTCGAGGGCAGCGCCGACGCGGTGGTCGGCTTCGTCCACGTCCGCGACCTGTACGGCGCTCGCGGCGAGCAGGCCGTCAAGGTCCGCGACCTGGCCCGCCCGGTCAAGCTGCTGCCCGGCACCAAGCTGGTGCTGGAGGCGATGGGCGAGATGCGCCGGGAGGGCCACCACCTGGCCATCGTGGTGGACGAGTACGGCGGCACCGCCGGGATCGTCACCCTGGAGGACCTGGTCGAGGAGGTGATCGGCGAGATCCGGGACGAGTACGACCGCCCGGAGGCCGCCCCCACCCGCCGGCTGGCCGGCGGCGGCATGGAGCTGGACGGCCTGCTCAACCTCGGCGACTTCACCGAGGAGACCGGCCTCGTCCTGCCCGAGGGCCCGTACGAGACGGTGGCGGGCTGTCTGGTGGCCGCGCTCGGCCGGCTTCCCCGGGACGGCGACCAGGCGCGCGTCCCGGTCGAGGGCGGCGGCGAGGTGCTGCTGACGGTGGCCAAGGTGGAGGGCCGGCGGATCGCCCGGGTGGGGGTGAGTGCGGTCACACTGGCCGAGCCTGCGGGGGCGGAGGTTTCCTGAGCGAGCGGTGGAACTGGAACAATGGCGCGCATGGTCAACGCAGCGGTCACCGGTCCGGTCAAGGACCGTCCCCGGGTGCTCTCCGGCATCCAGCCCACCTCCGGCTCGTTCCACCTCGGCAACTACCTGGGCGCGGTGCGCCAGTGGGTGGACCTCCAGGAGGCCAACGACGCCTTCTACATGGTCGTCGACCTGCACGCGATCACGGTGCCGCAGGACCCGGTGACGCTGCGCGAGAACACCCGGGTCTCCGCCGCCCAGCTGCTCGGCGCCGGCCTGGACCCGGACAACTGCACCCTGTTCGTCCAGTCGCACGTGCCCGAGCACGCGCAGCTCGCCTGGGTGATGAACTGCCTCACCGGCTTCGGCGAGGCCTCCCGGATGACCCAGTTCAAGGACAAGTCCTCCCGCTACGGCGCCGAGGGCACCACGGTCGGCCTGTTCACCTACCCGATCCTGCAGATCGCGGACATCCTGCTCTACCAGGCGGACGCCGTCCCGGTCGGCGAGGACCAGCGCCAGCACGTGGAGATCACCCGCGACATCGCCGAGCGCTTCAACACCCGCTACAGCCCGACCTTCACGGTCCCGAAGCCGTACATCCTCAAGGAGACGGCGAAGATCCAGGACCTCCAGGACCCGGCCGTCAAGATGAGCAAGTCGGCCTCCTCGCCCAAGGGCCTGGTGAGCCTGCTGGACGAGCCGAAGGCCAGCGCCAAGAAGTTCAAGAGCGCCGTCACCGACACCGGCACCGTCGTCTCCTACGACGAGGAGGGCAAGCCGGGCGTCTCCAACCTGCTGCGCATCCACTCCGCGCTCAGCGGCCAGTCGGTGGACCAGCTGGTCGAGCACTTCGAGGGCAAGATGTACGGCGCCCTGAAGACCGAGCTGGCCGAGCTGTTCACCGAGTGGGTGACCCCGTTCCAGGAGCGCACCCGCAGCTTCCTGGACGACCCGGCGGAGCTGGACCGGGTGCTGGCGATCGGCGCCGAGAAGGCCCGTGAGGTGGCGTCGGTGACGCTGGAGACGGTGTACGACCGGATCGGCTTCCTCCCGGCCGCCAAGCGGTGACTCCCCTCACACGCCTGCCCGATGGTGGCGACCTCCCCGAGGTCGTCACCATCGGCGTGTCCGTGAGCGTTCCGGACCCGTACGGCACGGCGATCCAGGACGCCCGGGCCGGGCACGGCGATCCGCTGGCCCGGTCGATACCCACGCACGTCACCCTGCTGCCGCCGACCGAGGTGCCCGCCGAGCTGCTGCCGAAGATCGAGGAGCACCTGGCGGCGGTGGCGGCCGCGCACCGGCCGTTCCGGATGCTGCTGCACGGAAGCGGGACCTTCCGCCCGGTCTCCCCGGTGGTGTACGTCCGGGTCGAGGAGGGCGCACAGGAGTGCCGGCTGCTGGAGGCGGACATCCGCTCCGGCCCGCTGGCCCGCGAGCTGGCCTTCCCGTACCACCCGCACGTGACGGTCGCCCACGGTCTGCCGGACGATGTGCTGGACCAGGCGTACGAGCAGGCGCGCGACTTCCGGGCGGACTTCCCGGTGCCGGGCTTCGGCCTCTCCCGCTTCGGCGCGGACGAGGTCTGGCGGCCCTGGCGGAGCTACCCGTTCGGGTGAACCGGGGCGTGCGCCGCGGCACGGACCGGAGTGCGGGCCGGAGGGTGAACCACCCTCCCCGCCCGCCGGGTCGGAGCATCCGGCCGGGGAGGGCACCAGCGCGCCGGGGGCGTTCGCCCGGCACCGTCCGGTGCCGGGCGAACGCCGGAGCGCACGCGGAGGACTACTCCTTGCGGAGCATCGCGTCGACCACCCGGGCGGCGGCCTTGCCGTCGTCCAGGTCGCAGTACGCCTCGCGGAACGCGGTGGCCCGGTCGGCGTACTCCGCCGCGACCTCGTCCAACCGGCCGAGCACGGAGACGAGCTCCTCGGAGGTGGCCGGCATCGGGCCGGGCGCCTCGGCCTCGAAGTCCAGGCTGAAGCCGCGCAGGTTGTCCCGGTAGTGCTCCAGGTCGTAGGTGAAGAACACGATCGGCCTGCCGGTCGACGCGAAGTCGAAGATGCTCGCCGAGTAGTCGGTCACCAGGACGTCGGCGATCAGCAGCAGCTCCGCCATGTCGGGGTAGCTGCCGACGTCCCAGATGTAGCCGTTCCCGGCGCCCGGGATCTGGCCGCACATCAGGTGGTGCCGTCGCACCAGCAGCACCTGGTCGTCGCCGAGCGCGGCCCTGGCCGCCGCCAGGTCGATCCGCAGGTCGATCTGGTAGCCGTCGTCGGGCCGGCGCCGGTCCTCGCGCCAGGTCGGCGCGTAGAGCACGACCTTCTTGCCCTCGGGCAGGCCGAGCCGCTCCCGGACCTGCTCGGCGGTCTTCTCCCGGTCGGCCGCGAACAGCAGGTCGTTCCGGGGCGAACCGCTCTCCAGGATCTCGCCCTTGAAGTCGAAGGCGCGCCGCAGCACCGGGGCGGACCAGCGGTTGCCGGCCACCAGCAGGCTCCAGTTCGGGACCTCCCGGGCCAGGCTCTTCAGGTACTTGGAGTCGGTGAACCAGACCTTCTCGAAGTCGAAGCCGATCTGCTTCAGCGGGCTGCCGTGCCAGGTCTGGACGACCACCTGGTCGGGGCGGCGGACGAAGAAGTCGGGCAGGTGGGTGCCGGCCACGATGTACTTGGCGGTGGCCAGCGCCTCGTACCACTCCGGGCCGCGGTACCGCAGCGCGGTCGCGGTCCGCGGCAGCTCGGCCTGCATGTCGTCGGTGGCCCACAGGTGCTCCAGCGGCAGGCCGCGGCGGACCAGCTCCTCGTGGACCGCCCGGGGCGAGTCGCCGTACGCGCCGTACTTGCCGGTGTGGTAGACCACCGCGTCGCGCAGCGGCAGCCGGCGGGCGGCCGGGTAGTCCACGCTCTGCAGCTGGCGCTGGCGGTAGCGGGCCCGCTCCTCGGGCAGCAGCACCGAGTCCGACAGCAGTGACAGGCCGTCGTGGCGGCGGCGCTCCAGCAGTATCCGCTTGCCGCGGGACTCCACCACGACCGGCAGGGCGTCGAAGCAGTCCGGGGTGACCAGTGCGGCGGCGTCCGGCAGTTCGGGCACCGGCACCCCGACCGGACGGAACACGACGTGCCAGATGCCCCGGGAGAGCGGCACCCGGCCGGCGAAGGAGGCCGTCGGCACGGCGGGCAGCGCGGTGCGGAACCGGCCGTCCGAGATCTCCACCGGGTAGGCGTGCTCCTCCTCGCGCCACTTGTGGCGGACCACCAGCTCCCAGCGGTGAGCGCCGGGCAGCGGGAACGAGCCGCTCAGCAGGAAGCCGTCGGCGCCGCGCGAGGAGACCTCGTCCACCAGCGGCTGGAGCACCTGGTCGGCGAACTGGAGGTGCCCCTCGGGGGAGGGCTTGGAGTAGAGGGCCCGGCGCTCGGCGACCGGGGCCTGCGGGTTCAGCGCCAGGTGCAGCCGCTCGGGGGCGTTGCGGTCGTCCCAGGCCAGCGGGACGGCGCTGCCGTCGGCCAGCAGCAGCGCGCCGGTCCAGTGGTCGCGGCTGCGCTCGGCGGCCACCGGGTCCAGCTCGGCCCAGGACTCGCGGACGGCGGTCAGCTCGGCGACCGGGAAGACCGCGGTGAACGGCTGGAGCGAGCCGACCGGAGCGCCCAGTTCCAGCGGGAAGGTCACCTGGCGGTCCGACTCGGCGTGGGTGAGCCGCAGCCGCGCCCCGGCGAAGCTCGGGCCGGAGCGGGCCGCGCCCGAGACCTCCACCCGGTCGCCCTGCGCGGCCAGGCCGGTCACCCGGGCCTTGACCGTCTCCACCCGGAGGTAGACGAAGTTGTCCCGGACCCACGGCACGATCCGCACGTCCGGCTCGACCCAGTGCCACGGCAGGAACAGCGCGCTGTCGTTCTCGCCCGCCGAGATGCGGCCCTTGTAGACCCCGCCCTTGCCCGCGCCGGCCACCAGGACGCGCCAGTTGCCGTCCTTCCACTGGCCGCGGTGCCGGAGCTTCCTCGGGTCGACGGACACGGTGAAGCCGGACCAGTCGCAGCTGTACAGGTCGTGCCGGCAGCTCGCGGTGGCCTGGGGGGCGTACGTGGTCTTCATCGGCACCGCGATGACCCGGCGGCCCTTGGCCTCGCGCAGCACCAGGGTGCGGACCATGTCGTGCTTGCCGGCCGCGCCCAGCTGCTCCGGGTACGCGTGCCCGGTCAGCCGGAGCTTGCCGTCCGTCCAGGAGCTGTCGTACAGCCGGCTGCGAATGACCAGCGAGTTGTCCAGCTTGAGCACCCCGGCCGGCACGCTCTTGCGCCCGCCGCGCAGGAACGGGTAGTCGGCGTACGGGCGCAGCAGACCGCGGGCCTGGACGCCGCCGCCGCTCTCGCGCTCGTAGGTGATCTGCTCGACCAGCTCGTCCATCCGGCCCGACAGGGTCAGGTGGTACTTCAGCCGCACCGGCGCGCGCAGCTTGGCGACCTGCTCGGCGCCGATCGCCCGGAGCAGCCGGCCGACGTGCTGGAGGTAGGCGTCCCGGTACTCCTTGTCGCCCTCCACGAGGGACCAGAAGAACATCGGGATCTCCTCGACGAGGGTGTTCTCGTCGTAGGAGCGCAGGTACTCGGCGAAGCGCGGCTCGGTCTGCTTCAGCAGCCAGGCGCGGACCAGTTCGACCGAGGCGACCCGGTCGATCAGGCCCTTCGGGTTGGTGCGCATCTGCGTGATCGACATCTCGCCGACCTCGCGCTCGCGCCAGTGGTAGATCGGCTCGGAGAGCACGTCCACGCTCTTCGCCAGGTAGTGGTGCGGCACGCTGACCGGGGCGTCCTCGTACAGGATGCCCTCGGGGTAGAGCAGGCCCGCGCCGTCGAAGAACGAGCGGCGGTACACCTTGTTCCACGCGGTGCGGTCGGTGACCAGCGCCGGGATCTCGGTGATGTGGGTCTTGAGCCTGGTCTCCTTGAACGGCTTCAGGTGGCCGGTGGACTGGTAGTAGCCCACGGCGCGGAAGCGCAGCACGTTGCCGGTGCAGAAGTCCGAGCCGGTCTCGTCCAGCGTGTTGATCATCAGCTCGTACGCGCTCGGCGGCATCGAGTCGTCGCTGTCCACGAAGCACAGGAACTCGGAGTCCGGGTCGATGTGCCGGATGCCGGTGTTGCGGGCCGCGCCGAGGCCCTTGTTCACCTGCCGGACCAGCCGGAACCGGGAGTCCTTGGCCGCGTACGCCTCGGCGAGCGCCGCGCTGCCGTCCTTCGAACCGTCGTCGACCATGACGCACTCGAAGTCCGTGAAGGTCTGGGCGGCGATCGAGTCGAGGCATTCCACGAGGTAGCGCTCGACGTTGTAGATCGGGACGACGATGGAGAGGCGGGGAGCCATCGGCTACGCAGGCCTTTCTCTGGAGGAGCGTGGCAGCCCGTACGGGGCCTGGCCGCACTTGGATCGGTGCGTACGTGCGCCCCCGATCCTACCTCCGGGGACCTCGCCCACCGGGGGGCCACTACGCTGGGCCCGTGGCCCGTTTCAGCGTGATCGTCCCCGTGTACCAGGTCCAGGACTACCTCGGCGAATGCCTCGATTCGGTGCTCTCCCAGGACGGCCCGGACTTCGAGCTGATCGCGGTGGACGACCGCTCCCCGGACCGCTGCGGCGCCATGCTGGACGAGGCGGCCGCCGCCGACTCCCGGATCCGGGTGCTGCACCTGCCGGAGAACGTCGGCCTCGGCCGGGCCCGCAACGCCGGCCTGGAGGTCGCCACCGGGGACTACGTGATCTTCCTCGACAGTGACGACACCCTGACCCCCGGACTGCTGAAGCACGTCGACGAGCGGCTCACCGCCACGGGTGACCCGGACGTCCTGGTCTACGACTACGCCCGCACCTACGCCGACGGCCGGATCACCCGGGCCGCCTCCGCCCACGTCTTCGGCGCCGCCTCCCCGGACGTCTTCGACCTCGACGCCCGCCCCGACCTGCTCGACCTGCTCCAGGTCGTCTGGAATAAGGCCTACCGCCGGGGCTTCGTCACCGAGCAGCGGCTGGTCTTCCCGGCCGGCTACTACGAGGACACCCCCTGGACGTACCCGGCGCTGCTCGCCGCCGCCCGGATCACCCTGCTCGACCGGGTCGGCGTGCACTACCGCCAGCGCCAGGAGGGCGGCAACATCCTGGCCACCGCCAGCCGCAAGCACTTCGACGTGTTCGACCAGTACGACCTGGTCTTCGCCTTCCTCGACCGCCGCCCCGACCTGGAGCGCTGGCGCCCGGTCGTCTACGGCCGGATGCTGCACCACCTCAACACCGTGGTCTCCAAGCCCGGCCGGGTCCCGTCCGGCGACCGCCGCGAGTACTTCCGCCGCGCCGCCGAGCACTGCGCCCGGCTGCGGCCGGCCGGCTACCGCCCGCCGCCCGGCGTGGACGGCGTGCGCACCGAGCTGCTCAGCCACGGCCGCTACGGCGCCTACCAGGCCGTCCGCGCCCTCGCCAAGGCCCGCCGACTCGTCAAGCGATAGACCCGATCTGACGCCCGTTCGGGGGACATGCCGGTATAACCGGTGGGTGGACTTCCTGACCCGCCTGCCGGTCGTCGGCCCGCTCGTGGCCCGGGTGCTGCGCAGCCGCCCGTACCTGGTGTACGAGTACCTCACCGCCGCCCGGGGCAACCGGCTGGCCGGCGCCGTCACCTTCTTCGGCTTCCTCGCCCTCTTCCCGCTGCTCACGGTGGGTCTGGCGATCGCCGCCGCGGCGCTGAGCGACAGCCGGGTGCACGAGCTGCAGGAGCACGTCTCCGACCAGCTGCCGGGGATCTCGGACGCGGTCGACCTGCCCGCCCTGGTGTCCAACGCGGGCACCGTCGGCCTGGTCGGCGGGGCGCTGTTGCTGGTCTCCGGCCTCGGCTGGGTGGACACCATGCGCACCTCGATCCGGGACCTGTGGCAGCTGCCCCACGAGGACGGCAACCCGGTGCTGCGCAAGGCCTGGGACGTGGCGGTGCTGGCCGGCCTCGGCCTGGTGTCGCTGTTCTCGCTGGCCGCCTCCGCCGCCGGGACCACGCTGGCCGGCCGGATCGCCGACGCGATCGGCCTCAACAGCGGGTACCTGCTGACCGCGGTCGGCGTGCTGATCGCCATAGCGTGCGACATGCTGCTCTTCGCCTACCTGCTGGCGCCCTTCCCCGGGATCACCGACCAGCGCCGCCGGGACCTGGTGCAGGGCGCGCTGATCGGCTCGGTCGGCTTCGAGCTGCTGAAGCTCCTGCTCGCCTCCTACCTGGGCTCGGTCGCCGGACGGAGCGTGTACGGGGCGTTCGCCACGCCGGTGGCGCTGCTGCTGTGGATCAACTTCGTCTCCCGGCTGCTGATGTACTGCGTGGCCTGGACGGCGACGGCCGACCCGGTGGCGGCCCGGGAGCGGACCAGGGCGCACGGGCGGGCGCTGCTGGAGGCGGCCGACGAGGCACAGCGGGCGGCGGAGGCGGACGCGGCGGAGCAGGCCGCCCGGGCCGAGCGGCGGAAGAAGGGGAACGGGAAGGCGAACGGAGAGGTCCGGCCCCAGGACTGAGACCGGACCCTCCCGCGGCTGCGCGGATCAGTCGGCGGAGTGCCGCCGCCACAGCACCACCGCGCCGTACCCGAGCGCGACCCCGGCCAGCACCACGGCCGACCAGCCGCCGAGGGCGAGCCCGTCGCCCCCGCCCGTCGCCGCGGGCGCCGCGGCCACCGGGCCGGTTGCCGCGGTGGCGGGCGGCGGCGCGGGCGTCGCCTCGGCGCCACCGGCCTGGCCGGTCGGCGCGGCGCCGGCGGGCGGGACCTCGTCGACCAGCCTGCCGACCGGCCGGACCTTGCCGGCCGCGGCGAAGCCCCAGTCCAGCAGGGCCGCCGTCTCGTCGTAGACCTTCTGGTAGCTCTCCGGGTGCATCACCGTCACCAGCAGGGTGCGGCCGCCCCGCTCGGCGGCGCCGACGAAGGTCGAGCCGGCGTTGGTGGTGGTGCCGTTCTTCACGCCGATCAGGCCCGGGTACTTGCCCAGCAGCCGGTCGGTGTTGGCGATCCCGAAGCTGCCGCGCCGTCCGGTGGTGCGGTCGAGGGCGCCCGGGAACATCGCCTCCCGGGTGGCGCAGTACATCCGGAAGTCCGCGTTGCGCAGGCCGGCCCGGGCGAACAGCGACAGGTCGTAGGCCGAGGAGACCTGGCCCTCCATGTCGTAGCCGTCCGGGGAGACCACCCTGGTGTCCCATGCCTGGAGCGCGTCGGCGCGGTCCTGCATCTCGGCGACGGTCTGCCGGATGCCGCCGTTCATGTGCGCCAGGACGTGCACCGCGTCGTTGCCGGAGCTCAGGAACACCCCGCGCCACAGGTCCTCGACCCGGTAGTCCAGGTCTTCCTTGATGCCGACCAGGCTGCTGCCGGGGCCGATCCCCTGGATCTCCTCGTCGGCCACCCGGTGCACCGCGTTGCGGTCGAACTTGGGCAGCACGGTGTCCGCGAAGAGGATCTTCAGGGTGCTCGCCGGGGGCAGCCGCCGATGCGGGTTGCTGGCCGCCAGCACGTCCCCTGAGGCCAGGTCGGAGACGATCCAGGACTCCCCGGTGAGATCGCCGGGCAGCGAGGGGGCGCCCGCCATCGGGGCGACCTGCACCCCGGGGAGCCCCAGCCGCTCGCCGCCGATCGCGGCCGACGGGGGCGGCTGCTGCGGAGCCGCGCCCGCCGGGGCGGCGAGCAGTACCGGTAAGGCCGCGGTGGCCGCGGCGCACAGGCGCACGAACGTCAGTCGGGGTGTGGACACCAGCCGACCGTACCCACTCCAGGCCTTCGGCGCCCGCCCACCGGGGGCCGTCCTACGCCGATCGGCGGCCCGCGCATACTGGGGATGCACACCGCCTTCACACGCCGAGGACCCCCATGAAGCTCAGCCGCCGCACCTCCTGGTTCCTGACCGCCTTCGGGGTCTGGTCGATCATCATCTGGACGACCTTCGTGAAGAACCTCTGGAAGGACTCCGGCGGCCAGGCCTTCACCGACGGCGACCACTCCCAGCCCACGGCGTTCTTCTGGATCCACCTCCTCCTCGCCGTCACCTCCTTCGTCCTCGGCATCGCCGTCGGCGGCATCGGCGTGCGCGGCCTGCGCGCCGCGCGCCGCACCCCGGCCACCGACTGAAATCCATTGCCGCTGTCCGTCCCCACTGGCAGGATCCTCACCGCTTCCACAGGAAGCTGATCCGTTGGACACAAGGGTGGGGAATCTTCATGACACTTCGGCATGCCCGTCGAATCGGCGGGGCCACC
This sequence comes from Kitasatospora sp. NPDC096204, assembly GCF_044763205.1. Lineage (NCBI taxonomy): Bacteria > Bacillati > Actinomycetota > Actinomycetes > Kitasatosporales > Streptomycetaceae > Kitasatospora > Kitasatospora sp. NPDC096204. The sequence goes on along the minus strand of NZ_JBIWFT010000024.1, from coordinate 127,551 downwards.
GCAGCGGCGCTCGCCGTCGGTCTGCTCGCGGCGCCCGGTGCCGCCGCCGTACCGGGGAACGCGGTCACCGACCCGAAGGCGCTGCCCGCACCGGGCTCCGCCGCCACCGGTGTCCGCACCGACGCCTGCGACGACACCACCGCCCCCGGCTGGCTGGAGGTCGCGAACCCGGTGCTGACCGTGTCGGCGGCCTCGCCGCAGGTGCGATTCAAGGTCTGGGACGACTCGACCCCGGAGCACGACAAGATCGTCGACACGTCCGTGGACGTCACCGGCGGCACCGCCCGGCTGGCCACCAGCGGTCTGGCGGACGGCCACTCCTACTCGTGGCAGACCTGGCCCGCGTACGACCCGGGCAGCGGCAAGCCCGCTCCGACCTGCCACTTCCGGGTCGACCTGACGCACCCGGGCCTGTCGGTCTCCTCCACCGACTTCCCGGAGAGCGGTTCCGGCACCACTCCCGGAAAGTACGCCGGTGAGAACGGGGTCTTCACCATCCGGGGCCTCGACGCCGCCCCGGCCGGCGGCCAGGCCTCCGGTGTGGCCTGCTACCAGTACGTGCTGAACGGCACGCTCGGCGTCGGCTGGGACTGCGCCTCCGGGCACACCGTCAAGGCGGGCGCCGACGGCACCGCCCAGCTCACCCTCAAGCCCAAGGACTGGGGCGCCAACATCCTGACCGTCCAGGCCATGGACGACGCGGGCAATGTCAGCCAGCCCGTCAGCTACTCCTTCTACGCCCCCTGGGACTCGCGCCCCAAGCCGGCCGTTCCCGGCGACGTCGACGGCGATGCCGTGCCGGACATCCTGCTCCCGGATGCGCAGGGCAACCTGCAGATCATCAGCGCCGCCGCCGAGGACACCACCCCGACCTCGGTCGTCCCGGCCCAGCTCGCCCCGCTGCATGCCGGCTGGCAGGACGACCTGGTGCTGCACCGCGGTTGGGCCAACGTCCACGGCCCCGGCGACGACCTGCTGGTGCGTTCCAAGGGCAACCCGCAGGTCCTGTACTCCTACGCCAACTGGCAGAAGGGCGACTTCAGCGGCGAGTATCCGACCCTGGTGTACAAGCCGTCCAGGTGTGTCGACGCCGCCGCGAACACCATCCCCTGCCCCGAGGGCTACAACGACGAGGACTGGTCGGGCGTCGACCAGATCGTCGCGGTCGGCAGCCGGCACAAGGGGAGCACGCCCGCCTGGCCGGGGCTCCTCGCGGTCGAGAACGGCAAGCTCTACGCGTACGTCGAGGCCCTGCGCAGCTACCAGGTCGCCCAGCCCGTCGCCACCAGCGGTGACTGGAGCGGCTACGACCTGATCGCCCCCGGTCAGGACGCCGCCGGCAACCTCACCGTGTGGGCTCGCGAGCGCGCCACCGGCGCCCTGCACGCCTACCCGGTCGTCAGGCAGGACAACGGCCTGCTCGACTTCTCCGCCCTCGCCGACCCCTCGGCGAACGTGGTCGCCACAGGCTTCACCACCGCCGCCTACCCGACGCTCGGAAGCTCGGGCGACGGTGGCGGGGACGGCAAGCCGGACCTGTGGGCCGTCACCCCCGACCGCCACCTGGTGACCTTCAGCGGCTGGTCCGCGCCGACCGACCTCGGCGCCCTGCGCTGAGACGCGCGAAGGCCCCCGCCCGATCGGAGGATCGGGCGGGGGCCTTCGCGTCGTCAGGCCGGGATCAGAAGCGGCGGGTGACCAGCGCCCGCTTCACTTCCTGGATCGCCTTGGTGACCTCGATGCCACGCGGGCAGGCCTCGGAGCAGTTGAAGGTGGTGCGGCAACGCCACACGCCCTCACGGTCGTTGAGGATCTCCAGGCGCTGCTCGGCACCCTCGTCGCGCGAGTCGAAGATGAAGCGGTGCGCGTTGACGATGGCGGCCGGGCCGAAGTACTGGCCGTCGTTCCAGAACACCGGGCAGGACGACGTGCACGCGGCGCACAGGATGCACTTGGTGGTGTCGTCGAAGCGCTCGCGGTCCTCGGCGGACTGCAGGCGCTCGCGGGTCGGCTCGTTCCCCTTGGTGATGAGGAACGGCATGACGTCCTTGTACGCCTGGAAGAACGGGTCCATGTCCACGACCAGGTCCTTGAGGACCGTCAGGCCCTTGATGGCCTCGATCGTGATCGGCTTCTCCGGGTTGACGTCCTTGATCAGGGTCTTGCACGCCAGCCGGTTGCGGCCGTTGATCCGCATGGCGTCGGAGCCGCAGATGCCGTGGGCGCAGGAACGGCGGTAGGTGAGGGTGCCGTCCTGCTCCCACTTGATCTTGTTGAGCGCGTCCAGGACGCGCTCCTTCGGGTCCATCGTCAGCTGGTAGTCCACCCACACCGGGTCCGGGTGCTCCTCCGGGTTGAACCGGCGGATCCGGAAGGTGACGGTGATCGGCTGGACGGCACCGGCTTCGACCGCGTCCAGAGCGGCCGAGTGCTTCTCCACGGTCGGAGTGCTCATCAGTACTTACGCTCCATCGGCTGGTAGCGGGTCGTGACGACCGGCTTGTAGTCGAGGCGGATGGAGGTGCTGCCGTCGGCGGCGACCTCCTGGTACGCCATGGTGTGCTGCATGAACTTCACGTCGTCACGGGTCGGGAAGTCCTCGCGGTAGTGGCCGCCGCGGGACTCCTCGCGGGCCAGCGCGGAGACGGCCAGCACCTCGGCCAGGTCGAGCAGGTTGCCCAGCTCGACGGCCTCCAGCAGGTCCGTGTTGTACCGGAAGCCCTTGTCCTGGATGGAGACGTTCTTGTAGCGCTCCTTCAGCGCGGCGATGTCCTCGACCGCCTGCTTCAGGGTGGCGCCGGTGCGGTACACCATGGCGTTGGCGTCCATGGTCTCCTGCAGCTCCTTGCGGATCTGCCCCACGGACTCGGTGCCGGTGCCCTCGCGCAGGCCGTCGACCAGGGCCTGGACCTTCTCGGCCGGGTTCTCGGGCAGCTCGACGAACCCGTGCTCGTTGGCGTAGTCGGCGGCGGCGATGCCCGCGCGACGGCCGAACACGTTGATGTCCAGCAGCGAGTTGGTGCCCAGGCGGTTGGCGCCGTGCACGGACACGCAGGCGACCTCGCCGGCCGCGTACAGGCCCGGGACGATGTCCGTGTTGTTGCGCAGGACCTCACCCTCGACGTTGGTCGGGATGCCGCCCATGGCGTAGTGCGCGGTGGGCTGGATCGGGATCGGGTCCGTGTAGGGCTCGATGCCGAGGTAGGTGCGCGCGAACTCGGTGATGTCCGGCAGCTTGGCGTCCAGCTGCTCCGGCGGCAGGTGGGTCAGGTCCAGGTAGACGTGGTCGCCCTCCGGACCGCAGCCGCGGCCCTCGCGGATCTCGGTGTAGATCGCGCGGGAGCAGACGTCACGGGACGCGAGGTCCTTCATGACGGGGGCGTAGCGCTCCATGAAGCGCTCGCCGTCCTTGTTGCGCAGGATGCCGCCCTCGCCGCGGGCGCCCTCGGTGAGCAGGATGCCCATGCGCCAAATGCCCGTCGGGTGGAACTGGAAGAACTCCATGTCCTCCAGCGGCAGGCCGCGGCGGTAGACCAGGGCCTGGCCGTCACCGGTGAGGGTGTGGGCGTTGGAGGAGACCTTGAAGAACTTGCCGGTGCCGCCGGAGGCGAACACGACCGACTTGGCCTGGAAGACGTGGATCTCGCCGGTGGCCAGCTCGTAGGCGACGACGCCGGCCGTCTTGCCCTCGTTGAGCAGCAGGTCGAGGACGTAGAACTCGTTGAAGAACTCGACGCCGTGCTTGACGCAGTTCTGGAACAGCGTCTGGAGGATCATGTGGCCGGTGCGGTCGGCCGCGTAGCACGAGCGGCGGACCGGGGCCTCGCCGTGGTTGCGGGAGTGACCGCCGAAGCGGCGCTGGTCGATCCGGCCCTGCTCGGTGCGGGAGAAGGGCAGGCCCATCTTCTCCAGGTCGAGGACGGCGTCGATGGCCTCCTTGCACATGATCTCGGCGGCGTCCTGGTCGACCAGGTAGTCACCACCCTTGACCGTGTCGAAGGTGTGCCACTCCCAGTTGTCCTCCTCGACGTTGGCCAGGGCGGCGCACATGCCGCCCTGGGCCGCGCCGGTGTGGGACCGGGTCGGGTAGAGCTTGGTCAGGACGGCGGTGCGGCTGCGCTGCGTCGACTCGATGGCCGCGCGCATGCCGGCGCCGCCGGCGCCGACGATGACGGTGTCGTACTGGTGAATCTGCATGGGGGGTTAACTCGCCTCTGGCCTCTGTCGATTTCCGATTAGATGTTCGGGTCGAAGGTGAAGATCACCAGGGTGCCGAGCAGCACGGTGAAGACCGTGGCGGTACCCATGAGGCCCTTCAGCCAGAGCCGGGTCGAGTCCTTCTCGGCGTAGTCGTTGATGACCTGACGCATGCCGTTCGCGCCGTGCAGCATGGCGAGCCAGAGCATCAGGAGGTCCCAGCCCTGCCAGAACGGCGAGGCCCAGCGGCCGGCCACGAAGGCGAAGCCGATCTTGGAGACGCCGCCGTCGAGCACCAGCATGATCAGCAGGTGGCCGAGGATCAGCACGACCAGGACGATGCCGGACAGGCGCATGAAGAGCCAGGCCAGCATCTCGAAGTTGGTGCGGGTGCGGCGCGGGGTCTTCTTGGTCCGCTGGCGCGGAGGCTCGATGACGAACGCGTCGGCGGGGTTGCCGGTGCCCAGTCCCTTGCCGGTGTGCGCCTGCTTCGAGGGGACGACGATGGCGTCGGAGATTTCCGTGGACATGTCTCGGCTCACTTCCCGAACCAGGAGATCAGCGTGTGCTGGAGGATCCCGTAGAAGGAACCGGCCATCAGGACGACCCAGACTCCGACGACGGTCCAGAGCATCTGCTTCTGGTACTTCGGGCCCTTGGCCCAGAAGTCCACCGCGACGACCCGCAGGCCGTTCAGGGCGTGGAACAGGATGGCGGCCACCAGGCCGTACTCCATCAGGTTCACGAGCGGAGTCTTGTACGTCTGGATGACGGTGTCGTAGGACTCCGGCGACACTCGCACGAGGGCGGTGTCCAGGACGTGGGCGAACAGGAAGAAGAAGATGAGGACGCCGGTGACTCGATGAGCCACCCAGCTCCACATGCCTTCCCGGCCGCGGTACAGCGTTCCAGCCGGCACGGAAAAACCCTCCGGAAGCGATTGGGGGCTCGGCCGGCTTCGGTGTCGGTCAGCCCGGCCGGGTATGGTCCACCGGCCGCCAGCATCCTATCGACGCCTCGTTGTGAACCGCCTCCGGGGGCCCCAGGTGTGATCAATCAGGCACTTCTGGCCTAGCGGAGCGGGAACCAAACCCGGTGTCATCACGATGGGTGACTGCATGCTCGCGCCCCGCACCGGAGGGTGCGGGGCGCGGCGGGGCCGGACTCACCCGTCCGGGCGGATTCGCGGGCGAACCCACCCGGACGGGTGAGTTCTAGTGGGCCGCGGCCGCCGTGTGGGTGGCGACCAGGTGCTCCAGCCGGCTGAGGGCGATCCGGCGGAGTTCGTCGGCCGAGATCAGCCGCTCCTCGTCCGGGTCGTTGGCGAGGCGGGTGCGGATGGAGGAGAGCACGGTGTCGAGCATCTCCTCCGGGGCGACCCCCTCCAGGCAGACCACGAAGACGTGGCCGAACCTGGCCTCGTACGCGGCGTGCGCCGCCCGCAGCGCGGTGTGCGCGGCCTGGCTGCCGGGGGCTCGCATGCCGACCAGCGGCTGCGGCATCCAGCTCTCGTCCGCCAGCGCCTCGGCGAGGTCGGCCGGGCGGAGGTCGTAGGAGGCCTCGCTGGCGGCGGCCAGCAGGGACTCTATGTCGGGGTAGGGCCGGTGCGCGGTGAGCCGCAGGGCCCAGCGGTGGCTGCCGCAGCAGGCCAGCAGGGCCTCCTCGACGGCGCCGGCGTCGGCTTCGTTGAAGCGGTGCAACCCGAGGAGCGTCGGCTCGGTTCTGACGTCGAGCCGCTGGGACGGGATCTCGCTGGCCAGCGGGTCCTCCTCCTGAGGGCGGGAAGGTGCCGGTGGAGTGGGTGGTGAACAGGCGGAATGGGGGCTGGTGAGGGGCGCGCGGGCGCCGGTCGGTCAGCGCCTCAAAGGTAGTTGAGCGGTCATCAGTTGGGGAGGGCGCGCGCCGAATTCATCCGGACGAGCTATCAAGTTGTGACGTTGACGCTCTTGCGTCAGCGCGCCCTCCCCCACCTGCCCCGGTTCAGCCGCAGCGGGTGCCCGGGGCCGGCATCGTGCCCGCGGTCAGGTAGGCCGCCAGGGCCTCGTCGACGCAGGAGTTGCCCCGGCCGAAGGCGCCGTGGCCCTCGCCGACCCGGGTGAGCAGGGTGGCGTTGGCGAAGCCCTTGGCCAGCGCCTCGGCGGAGGCGTACGGGGTGGCCGGGTCACCGGTGGTGCCGACCACCAGGATCGGCGCGCTGCCCTCGGCCCGGACGGTGTGCGGCGTCTCCGTGGTCTTGAACGGCCAGTAGGCGCAGCCGGCCTCGCTGTAGTCGTCCACCGTGACGCCCTTGGAGATCAGCGGTGCCTCGGCGAGCAGCCGGTCCACGGCGGCCTTGGCGTGCTCGGGGGTGGGCGCGGGGCGGGCGGAGTCGGCGCAGCTGATCGCGCTGTTGGCCTCGTCCAGCGGGCTGTAGTGGCCGTTCTCGTCCCGGCCGTTGTAGTCGTCGGCGAAGGCCAGCAGGTAGTCGCCCTTGCCGCGCATCATCGCCCAGCCGAGGGAGTTGCGCAGGTACTCCCAGGAGGTCTTCTCGTCGCCGTAGAGCAGCGAGATGGTGCCCGTCCAGGCCTGGTCGCGGCCGAGCCTGCGGCCGTCCTTGGTGGTGAGCGGGTGGTCGTACAGCCCGTCGAGGAAGTCGGCGGCCTTCTTGGCGGCCTTGGTCTCGTCCTTGCCGAGCGGACAGGTGTCGGCGTGGTTCTCCACGCAGTCGACGGCGAAGCGCTCGAAGGACTTCTCGAAGCCGACCTGCTGGTCGACCCCGTGGTCGAGCCGGTCCTGGCCGGGGTCGACGGCGCCGTCCAGGATCAGCCGGCCGGTGTTCTTCGGGAACTCCTCGGCGTAGAGCGCGCCGAGGTACGTCCCGTAGGAGATGCCGAGGTAGTTGAGCTGCTTGTCGCCGACCGCGGCGCGCAGCACGTCCAGGTCGCGGGCGGTGTTGCGGGTGCCGACGAAGGGCAGCAGCCTGCCGGCCTTGGCCTGGCAGGCGGCGGCGTGCTCGGTGGCCTGCTTGACGTGCTCGGCCCTGCGGGTGGCCGGGTCGAGCGGGGCGTCCGTCTGGTTGAGGGCGTCGTGCTGCTTGTCGTCGTAGCAGACGACCGGGGAGCTGTCGCCGGTGCCGCGGGGGTCGAAGCCGATCACGTCGAAGCGGTCGTGCAGGGTGCCGGCGAACTGCTTGGCGCCGAACTTGACCATTCCGACGCCGGACTCGCCGGGGCCGCCGGGGTTGACCATCAGCGAGCCGATCCGCTGCTCCGGCTTGGCGGCCGGGTACTTGATCAGCGCGATGTCGAGCGCGTCGACGGCGGGGTTGGCGTAGTCGAGCGGGACGTGCAGTTTGCCGCACTGCATCCCGGATATGTCGACCTTGGCCTTCTGGGCCTGGGGGTCGGCCGGGCAGTCGGCCCAGACGACCTGCTGGCCGTAGAAGGGCTTGAGCGCCGGGTCGGCCTCGCCGGTGGGCTTGGGCGTCGGGGTGGGGGCGGCCGCGGGGGTCGCGGCGGCGGGCGCGGTGGTGCCGGCGGCCTGCTCCGGGGCCGGCTTGGCGGCGTCGTCGCAGGCGGAGGTGAGGAGCAGGGTGCCTGCCGCCAGGGCGGTCAGCAGCACCCGTGGGCGGGCGGCCCGGAAGGTTCTCATCGCACGTGTGTACCACCGGGGGGTGACGTGTTCGATCTTGACCCCCGGCCCCGGGGTCGCCCCCGGGGCCGCCCGCCCGGTCCGGCTCAGCCGCGGTGCACCTTGTGGTTGGCGGCCTGCGCCCGGGGGCGGACCACCAGCAGGTCGATGTTCACGTGCGACGGCCGGGTGACCGCCCACGCCACGGTGTCCGCGATGTCCTCCGAGGTGAGCGGTGCGGCCACGCCCGCGTACACCGCGGCGGCCTTCTCCTCGTCGCCGCGGAAGCGGGTGACCGCGAAGCCCTCGGACTTCACCATCCCGGGTGCGATCTCGATCACCCGGATCGGCTCCCCGCACAGCTCCAGCCGCAGCGTGGCCGCGATGGTGTGCGCGGCGTGCTTGGCGGCGACGTACCCGCCGCCGCCCTCGTACGCGGCCAGCGCGGCGGTCGAGGAGAGCACCAGCACCGTGCCGTCGCCGGTCGCCCGCAGGGCCGGCAGCAGGGCCTGCGTCACGTGCAGCACGCCGAGCACGTTCACCTCGTACATGGCCCGCCAGTCGGCCGGGTCGCCCTGCTCGACGCTCTCCGCGCCGATCGCGCCGCCGGCGTTGTTCACCAGGACGTCCACCCGGCCGACCGCGGCCGCGAAGGCGTCCACCGCGGCCCGGTCGGTGACGTCCAGGGTGACCGCCCGGGCGGACCCGCCCCGGTCGGCGATCTCCTCGGCCAGCGCCTCGACGCGGTCGGTGCGGCGGGCGGTCAGCACCACGTCGAAGCCCTCGGCGGCCAGCCGGCGGGCGGTCGCCGCGCCGATTCCGCTGCTGGCACCGGTGACCACGGCCACCTTCTGCTCGGTCATTGCCACTCCCTGGGGCTCGTCGGTCGTTCACCCGATCATCTCAACCGCGCCGCCGCCCCGGCGGGCCGGTCGCCCTCCGCGCCGCGGGGACCCCGATAGTGCGAGGACCCGATCCCCACCTCCGGAGGACCCCATGGCAGCCGAGCCGCGCCGCGCCGAGTCGGGCTTCGAGATCGAGCCGCTGTACGGCCCCGAGTCCCTGGCCGGCTGGGACGCCGGCGCCCGGCTGGGCCGGCCGGGGGAGTACCCCTACACCCGGGGCGTCTACCCGACGATGTACACCGGCCGCCCCTGGACGATGCGCCAGTACGCGGGCTTCGGCACCGCCGCCGAGTCCAACGCCCGCTACCGGCAGCTGATCGCGGGCGGAAGCACCGGCCTCTCGGTGGCCTTCGACCTGCCCACCCAGATGGGCTACGACTCGGACGCCCCGCTCTCCGCCGGGGAGGTGGGCAGGGTGGGCGTCGCCGTGGACGGCGTCGAGGACATGGCGGAGCTGTTCGACGGCATCCCGCTCGGCGGGGTGTCCACCTCGATGACCATCAACGCGCCCGCCGCGCTGCTCCTGCTCCTCTACCAACTGGTCGGCGAGGCCCAGGGAGTGAAGCCCGCGGCGCTCACCGGCACGGTCCAGAACGACGTGCTGAAGGAGTACATCGCCCGCGGCACCTACATCTTCCCGCCGCAGCCCTCGCTGCGGCTGGTCGCCGACGTGTTCCGGTACTGCCGGGCCGAGATCCCGCGCTGGAACACCATCTCCATCTCCGGCTACCACATGGCCGAGGCCGGGGCCGATCCCGCGCAGGAGGTCGCCTTCACCCTGGCCAACGGCATCGCCTACGTCCGCACCGCGCTCGCCGCCGGGATGGCCGTGGACGACTTCGCCCCGCGGCTCTCGTTCTTCTTCGTGGCCCGCACGACCCTCCTGGAGGAAGTGGCCAAGTTCCGCGCCGCGCGCAGGATTTGGGCCAGAGTCATGCGGGACGGATTCGGCGCCCGGGACCCGCGCTCGCAGATGCTGCGCTTCCACACCCAGACCGCGGGGGTGCAGCTCACCGCCCAGCAGCCCGAGGTCAACCTGGCCAGGGTCACCGTGCAGGCGCTCGCCGCGGTGCTCGGCGGCACCCAGTCGCTGCACACCAACGGCTTCGACGAGGCGATCGCGCTGCCCACCGAGAAGGCCGCCCGGCTCGCCCTGCGTACCCAGCAGGTGCTCGCGTACGAGACCGACGTGACCGCCACCGTCGACCCGTTCGCCGGCTCCTACGCCGTCGAGTCGCTCACCGACGAGCTGGAGACCGCCGTCCGGGCGCTGATGGACCGGATCGAGGAGCAGGGCGGCGCGGTGGCCGCGATCGAACGCGGCTACCAGAAGGGCGAGATCGAGCGCACCGCCTACCGGCTCCAGCGGGAGACCGACTCCGGGGAGCGGACCGTGGTCGGCGTCAACCGCTTCCGGTCGGACACGGAGGAGCCGTACCGGCCGCTGCGGGTGGACCCGGCGATCGAGGAGCGGCAGGCGCGGCGGCTGGCCCGGCTGCGGGCCGAGCGCTCCGCCGGCGCCGTCACCCGGGCGCTGGACGGGCTGCGCCGCACCGCCGGGGGGACGGGGAACGTGCTGTACCCGATGAAGGAGGCGCTGGCCGCCCGGGCCACCGTCGGCGAGGTGTGCGACGCGCTGCGCGGGGTGTGGGGGACGTACGCCCCGGTGGAGCGTTTCTGACGCCCGGCTGAACGGCCGTCAACCTGCCGGTTTCGCCCCGGGGGTGGTGGCCGTGACCGCCGGCGCGGGTGGTCGTTGCACAGGGCACGCAACCCGGGGAAGGCGGCTGAAACAAGATGTCATACCCACGTGTCCGGCCGGTATGCGCCCATCCGGGGACTAGTTTTCCGGAAGTCGGGCCAAATCCCCCCAACAGGCCTACGATTGGGGAGATGAACCGTCCTGAGCCCGCTCAGTCGGGCGTCACTCTCGCCGTCGCACGTCCCGCCGCCGATCTGCGCGAGCGGGTCCGGGCGCTGGAGCCCGAGCTGATCGCCTTCCGCCGTGATCTGCACCGGCACCCGGAGCTGGGCCGCCAGGAGTTCCGTACCACCGGGCTGCTGCGCGACCGGCTGGTGGCCGCCGGCCTCGAACCCCGGGTGCTGCCCGGCGGCACCGGTCTGCTCGTCGACATCGTCCCGCCCGGTACCACCCCGGGGACGGGGTTCCTGGCCTTCCGCGCCGACATCGACGCGCTGCCGATCGACGACGCCAAGACCGACGTGCCGTACCGCTCCACCGTCCCTGGCCGGGCCCACGCCTGTGGCCACGACGTGCACACCTCGGTGGTGCTCGGTACCGGCCTGGTGCTGGCCGAGGCCGTCCGCAGCGGCGAACTGCGCCGTCCCGTCCGGCTGGTGTTCCAGCCCGCCGAGGAGGTCATGCCGGGCGGTGCGCTGGACGTGATCAAGGCCGGGGGGATGGCGGGCGTCGGGCGGATCTTCGCGGTGCACTGCGACCCGAAGGTGGAGGTCGGCCGGATCGCGCTGCGGGTCGGGGCGATCACCTCGGCCTGCGACCGCCTGGTGCTCCACCTGGACGGCCCCGGCGGGCACACCGCCCGTCCGCACCTGACCACCGACCTGGTCACCGCGGTCGCCAAGACGGCCGCCGACCTCCCGGGCGCGCTGGCCCGCCGGATGGACCCGCGCTGGGGCGTCAGCCTGGTCTGGGGGCGGATCGCCTCCGGCTCCGCGCCCAACGTCATCCCGCAGCACGCCGAGCTGGAGGGCACCGTCCGCTGCCTGGAGCTGGACGGCTGGCGCGAGGCGCCGGACCTGCTGCACGAGCTGATCGCCAAGCTGGCCGAGACCTACCGGGCCAAGTGGACGCTGGACTACCACCGCGGGGTGCCGCCGGTGGTCAACGAGGCGGTCTCGGTGGGCCTGCTGGACGAGGCGATGAACGACCGCTTCGGCGGGGACGGCGCCGTGGTGGTGGAGGGCACCGAGCAGAGCCTGGGCGGTGAGGACTTCTCCTGGTACCTGGAGCACGCCCCGGGCGCGCTGGCCCGGCTCGGCGTCCGCGCCCCCGGCGACCCCACCGTCCGGGACCTGCACCAGGGCCGGTTCGACGTGGACGAACGGGCGATCGGAATCGGCGTGGAGCTGTTCTCGGCGCTGGCCCTGGAGGCGGACGGCAGCTGACGGCGGATCCGGGGTCGGCGCGGCCCGCGAGGGGGGCGGAAACGGCCGGATCCGGGGGTGCCGGAAAGGTTCCGTAAACTGGGCGAACCGACCCCCCGGATCACCGTCCGCGCATGGGATAGAGCCTCAGGAAGAACATCAGACCACGGTTTGATAACAACCCGAATGCTCTGGCACCCCGTAACACAACCGTGTTCTACGCGCGTTACGGTGGCGTCCGACCACGCCAAACGGTTGCGTGTAGAAGGAGATATCCCCTTGCGCCGTTCAATGAAGCTCGCCGCGGTTGTGCTCTCGGGTTCCCTGGGCATGGCCTCGCTCGCCGCTTGCGGCGCAAAGAGCACCGACACCTCCTCCTCCGGCTCGGGCGACGGTTCGCTCAAGGTCGGCATGGCCTACGACATCGGCGGCCGTGGCGACCAGTCGTTCAACGACTCCGCCGCCCGTGGCCTCGACAAGGCCAAGTCCGAGCTGGGCGTCTCCGTGACCGAGGCCGAGGCCAAGCAGGGCGAGGCCGAGGCCGACAAGGAGACCCGCCTCAAGAACCTGATCGACGCGGGTTACAAGACGATCATCGCGGTCGGCTTCGTGTACCAGCCGGCGGTCAACAAGGTCGCCAAGGACAACCCGGGCGTCAAGTTCGCGATCATCGACTCGAACGACAAGGACCAGCCGGCCAACGTCACCTCGCTGCTCTTCGCCGAGCAGGAGGGTTCGTACCTGGCCGGCGTCGCCGCCGCGAACAAGTCGAAGGCCAAGCACGTCGGCTTCATCGGCGGTGTGCAGTCCGAGCTGATCAAGAAGTTCGAGGCCGGTTACACCGCGGGTGTGAAGTCCGTCGACCCGAGCATCACGGTCGAGACCACCTACCTGACCACCCCGCCGGACTTCACCGGCTTCGCCTCGCCCGACAAGGGCAAGGAGGCCGCCCAGGGCCAGCTCGACAAGGGCGCGGACGTCATCTACACCGCCGCCGGCTCCTCCGGCAACGGCGCCATCGAGGCCGTCGCCAACAAGCAGGGCGCCATGGCCATCGGCGTCGACTCCGACCAGGCCAATCAGCCGGCCCTGGCGAAGTACAAGAACAGCATCCTGACCTCGATGGTCAAGAACGTCGACACCGCGGTGTTCTCGTACGTCCAGTCGGTCAAGCAGGGCCAGAGCCCGACCGGCGTCAAGCTGTTCGACCTGAAGGCCGAGGGTGTCTCGCTCGCCACCACCGGCGGCAAGATCGACGACATCCAGGACAAGCTGAAGGCCGCCTCCGACGCGATCAAGTCCGGCGCCACCACGATCCCGACCGCGCCGGTCAAGTAAGGACCGCGCGTCCCGGACGCCGCAGCGCCTGTCGCCTGCCCGGCAGCGCGGTGCAACCACACAGTTCACGGGAGGGGCCCGGCAGGGTGCGCTCAACGCGTACCCCCGGGCCCCGTTCCGTCTCCACGTTCCCCCTTGGCCCTCCGTGCGCAACGACGCGCCTCCAGACCACCAGGAGATCGCCATCACCGCATCCGACCCCGTCCCCCTGCGCAAGGACGGCACCCCCAGCGCGGGGACGGCGACACCGGCCGTCGAACTGCGCGGCATCACCAAGCGCTTCCCGGGTGTCGTGGCCAACCACGACATCAACCTCACCGTCCGCACCGGCACCGTGCACGCCCTGATGGGCGAGAACGGCGCCGGCAAGTCGACGCTGATGAAGATCCTCTACGGCATGCAGAAGCCGGACGAGGGCACCATCGCGATCAACGGCGAGCTGTGCGAGTTCAACACCCCCGGTGACGCCATCTCCCGCGGCGTCGGCATGGTGCACCAGCACTTCATGCTCGCCGACAACCTCACGGTGTGGGAGAACGTCGTCCTCGGCGGCGAGAAGCTCCACGGCATCGGCGCCAAGGCGAAGGCGAAGATCAAGGAGATCTCCGACCAGTACGGCCTGGGCGTGCGCCCGGACGCCCTGGTCGAGGACCTCGGCGTCGCCGACCGCCAGCGCGTCGAGATCCTCAAGGTGCTGTACCGCGGCGCCAAGATCCTGATCCTCGACGAGCCCACGGCCGTGCTCGTCCCGCAGGAGGTCGACGCGCTCTTCGACAACCTGCGCGACCTCAAGTCCGAGGGCGTCACCGTCATCTTCATCTCGCACAAGCTGCACGAGGTGCTGGCGGTGGCCGACGCGATCAGCGTCATCCGGCGCGGCACCACGGTCGGCGACGCCGACCCGAAGGCCGTCACCGCCCGCCAGCTCGCCGAGCTGATGGTCGGCGCCGAGCTGCCCTCCCCGGAGAGCCGCGAGTCGACCGTCACCGAGACCGTGATGCTCGACGTCGAGGACCTGCGGATCGCCAAGACCGACGCCGAGGGCATCGAGCGCGTCGTCCTGGACGACATCTCGCTGCGCATCCACAAGGGCGAGATCCTCGGCATCGCCGGTGTCGAGGGCAACGGCCAGGCCGAGCTGGTCGAGGCCATCATGGGGATGCTGCCGCTGAACGCCGGCACCGTCACCCTGGACGGCAAGGACCTCTCCGGCAGCCAGACCCGGGCCCGCCGCGAGGCCGGCATCGGCTACATCCCCGAGGACCGCCACAAGCACGGCCTGCTGCTGGAGGCCCCGCTCTGGGAGAACCGCATCCTCGGCCACGTCACCGAGGAGCCCAACTCCAAGGGCGTGCTGCTGGACCCGGCCGCCGCCCGTACGGACACCTGGCGGATCGTCGAGGAGTACGACGTCCGCACTCCCGGCATCGAGGTCACCGCGGCCTCGCTCTCCGGCGGCAACCAGCAGAAGCTGATCATCGGCCGCGAGATGAGCCACCAGCCCAAGCTGCTGATCGCCGCCCACCCCACCCGCGGTGTGGACGTCGGCGCGCAGGCGCAGATCTGGGAGCACATCCGGGTCGCCCAGCGGGCCGGCCTGGCCGTCCTGCTGATCTCCGCGGACCTGGACGAGCTGATCGGCCTGTCCGACACCATCCGGGTGATCTACCGCGGCCGCCTGGTCGCCGACGCCGACCCGGCCACCGTCACCGCCGAGGACCTCGGCACCGCGATGACCGGTGCCGCCAGCGGCCACCTGGAGTCCGAGCCGGAGGTCGTCGCCGAGGCGCAGGCCGTCGCGGCCGAGGGCACCGAGGCCGAGTCCGGGCACCAGCCCACCGACACCGCCGACGACCCGCAGGCGGGGGAGTAACCCATGACCAGTCCCAACCCCGCCGCGGCCAAGCCCGGCCTGGCGCAGCGGTTCAGCGGTGAGCGGATCGTGCTCGCGCTGGCGGCGCCGGTGCTCGCCGTCCTGCTGTCCGTCGTGATCTGTTCCGTCCTGTTGGCGACCTCGGGCAAGAACCCGTTCGACGCCTGGGACGTGATGGTCACGTACGCCACCAAGGCGGACGGCCAGGTGAACATCCTCAACCGCTCCACCACGTACTACCTGGCCGCCGCGGCCGCCGCGTTCGGGTTCCGGATGAACCTGTTCAACATCGGCGTCGAGGGCCAGTACAAGGTCGCGGCGCTGTTCGCGGCCTTCGTCGGCGCCCAGCTCGACCTGCCGGCCTTCCTGCAGATCCCGCTGCTGCTGATCACCGCCATGCTGGTCGGTGGCCTGTACGCGAGCATCGCCGGTCTGCTGAAGGTCTACCGCGGCGTCAGCGAGGTCATCTCGACCATCATGCTGAACTCGATCGCGGTCGCGATCATCGGTCTGCTGCTCGTCCCCGGCATCTTCGCGCCGAAGGTCAGCGGCACCAGCAACTCGATCCAGACCGAGCCGATCTCCCAGTCCAGCCACTTCTTCGCGTTCGAGACGAACGGTGGCACCCTCTGGGGCTTCATCTTCATCGCCGCCCTGGTCGGCGTGGTCTTCCAGGTCGTGCTGACCCGCACCCGCTTCGGCTTCGACCTGCGCGCCACCGGCCGCTCGGAGTCCGCCGCGACCGCCTCCGGCGTCAACGTCAAGAAGATGGTCATCATCTCGATGGCGGTCTCCGGTGCGATCGCCGGTCTGATCGGCCTGCCCGAGCTGATGCAGAACTCGTACTACTTCGGCCAGAGCTTCCAGCCCGGCCTGGGCTTCCTGGGCATCTCGATCGCCCTGCTCGGCCGCAACAGCCCGATCGGCATGGCCTTCGCGGCGCTGCTGTTCGCCTTCCTGGACGCCGCCGGCTCCCAGCTGCCGCTCAAGGGCGGCTTCCCCTTCGAGATCGTCGACGTCATGAAGGGCACCATCGTCATCTGCGTCGTCGTCGCGTACGAGCTGGTGCGCCGCTACGGCCTGAAGCGCCAGCAGCAGAAGGTCGGCGCCCAGCTCGCCGCCCAGGCTGCCGCGGCCACCGAGAAGAAGGAGGTGTCCGCATGAGCACGGCAACGGCTGCCCGTCCGAAGGCGTCGGGCGCACCCGCGAAGAAGCGCAAGCTGTCCTGGCCGGTGGTGCTCCTGCTGATCGCGGGCGCCCTGGTGCTGTTCTCCGCCGTGGGCATGGCCACCGGCAACCACTCGCTGACCTCCTCCGGGCAGGTCACCGCCGCGCTCAGCGCCGCCGTGCCGATCGGCATGGCCGGTCTGGGCGGTCTCTGGTCCGAGCGGGCCGGTGTGGTCAACATCGGCCTCGAGGGCATGATGGTCGCCGGCACCTTCTGCGGCGCATGGGCGGGCTACCTCGTCAACCCGTGGGTCGGCCTGCTGGCCGGCATGCTGGGCGGGGCGCTCGGCGGCCTGCTGCACGCGGTCGTCACCGTCACCTTCGGCGTCGACCACATCGTCTCCGGCGTCGGCATCAACCTGCTGATCCCCGGCATCTGCGCGTACGTCAACCGGATCTACTACAAGGACTACATCTCGGTCGGTGCCGGCCAGAACCAGTCCCCGCCGGCGGACCCGCTGCCGTACATCACCATCCCGGGCCTGTCCTCCGGGCTGAAGAGCATCGAGAGCCACCACTGGTTCTTCGTCTCGGACGTCGCGGGCGTGCTCGGCGGCCTGGTCACCAACATCTCGGTGGTCGTGCTGCTGGCCGGCGCGCTGATCGTGGTCAGCTACTTCGCGCTCTGGCGCACGGTGTTCGGCCTGCGGTTGCGCTCCTGCGGCGAGAACCCGACCGCCGCCGAGTCGCTGGGCGTCAACGTCTACAAGTACAAGTACCTCGCGGTCGTCGCCTCCGGCGCCTTCGCCGGCCTGGGCGGGGCGTACCTCTCGCTGGTCGCGGCGCACTTCTACAAGGACGGCCAGACCCTCGGCCGCGGCTTCATCGGCCTCGCGGCGATGATCTTCGGCAACTGGATGCCGGGCGGCCTCGCCATGGGCGCCGGCCTGTTCGGCTTCACCGACAGCCTCCAGCTGCGCGACCCGGAGTCGGTGCACGTGCTGATCCTGACCGTGGGCATCGCGATGATCCTGCTCGCGCTGTGGCAGCTGTACCGCCGCAAGTACACCGCGACGGCGATCTCCTTCGTGGTGGCCGGCGGCCTGATCGCCTGGTACTCGCTCACCGACGAGGTGCAGCGCCCGCTGATCGTCGCCACGCCGTACGTGATCACCCTGGTGGTGCTCTCGCTGGCCTCGCAGCGACTGCGGATGCCGAAGGCGGACGGCCAGATCTACCGCAAGGGCCAGGGCAAGTGACCGCCTCCGCTGCCGCGGCGCCGTCCGCGATCGACTGGGAACTGCTGCGCTCGGCGGCGCGCGAGGCCATGGGCCACGCGTACGCGCCGTACAGCAGGTTCCCGGTCGGCGCGGCCGCGCTGGTGGACGACGGCCGGGTGGTCACCGGCTGCAACGTGGAGAACGCCTCGTACGGGCTCGCGCTGTGCGCCGAGTGCGGGCTGGTGTCCGCGCTGCACTCCTCCGGCGGCGGCCGGCTGGTCGCCTTCACCTGCGTGGACGGCGCCGGCGAGCTGCTGATGCCGTGCGGGCGCTGCCGCCAGCTGTTGTACGAGCACGGTGGTCCCGGGCTGCTGATCGAACTGCCCTCGGGCATCAAGCCGATGAGCGAGGTCCTGCCCGACGCGTTCGGGCCGGAGCGGCTCTAGCCTCCCTTTCTGTTACGCGCGTAGAGTGTCGCGAGTGGGCCGGAACCCGGTCATCTCGCGACACTCTTCGCTTTTGAAACCCCTCTTGGAGCACGCATGGACGCCATCTCCGTCATCAGGACCAAGCGCGATCGCGGAGAGCTGAGCGACGCTCAGATCGACTGGGTCATCGACGCCTACACCCGCGGTGAGGTCGCCGACGAGCAGATGTCCGCGCTGGCCATGGCGATCCTGCTGAACGGGATGCAGCCGCGCGAGATCAGCCGCTGGACCGACGCCATGATCCGCTCCGGCGTCCGGATGGACTTCTCCTCGCTGCCGCTGCCCACCAGCGACAAGCACTCCACCGGCGGCGTCGGCGACAAGATCACCCTGCCGCTCGCCCCGCTGGTCGCCGCCTGCGGCGCCGCCGTCCCGCAGCTCTCCGGCCGCGGCCTCGGCCACACCGGCGGCACCCTGGACAAGCTGGAGTCCATCCCCGGCTGGCGCGCCCTGCTCTCCAACGACGAGATGATGGACGTGCTGCGCGACGCCGGCGCGGTGATCTGCGCGGCGGGCGACGGCCTCGCGCCGGCCGACAAGAAGCTGTACGCGCTGCGCGACGTCACCGGCACCGTCGAGGCCATCCCGCTGATCGCCTCCTCGATCATGTCGAAGAAGATCGCCGAGGGCACCGGCGCGCTGGTCCTGGACGTCAAGGTCGGCTCCGGCGCGTTCATGAAGAACCTGGACGACGCCCGCGAACTCGCCCGCACCATGGTCGGCCTGGGCACCACCGCCGGGGTCAACACCGTCGCCCTGCTCACCGACATGTCCACCCCGCTCGGCCTCACCGCGGGCAACGCGCTGGAGGTCCGGGAGTCCCTGGAGGTGCTCGCCGGCGGCGGCCCGGCCGACGTCGTCGAGCTGACCCTCGCGCTCGCCCGCGAGATGCTCGCCGCGGCCGGCGTGCGGGGCAAGGACCCGGCGGACGCCCTGCGGGACGGCTCCGCGATGGACCACTGGCGCCGCATGATCGCCGCCCAGGGCGGCGACGTCGACGCCCCGCTCCCGGTCGCCCGCGAGCAGCACGTCATCCCGGCGCCCGCCTCCGGCGTGCTCACCACGCTGGACGCCTACGCCGTCGGCGTCTGCGCCTGGCGCCTGGGCGCCGGCCGGGCCCGCAAGGAGGACCCGGTCCAGGCCGGCGCCGGCGTCGAGATGCACGCCAAGCCCGGCGACACCGTGGTGGCCGGCCAGCCCCTGCTGACCCTGCACACCGACACCCCGGAGCGCTTCGACTACGCCGTCGAGGCCCTGGCCGGCGCCGTCGTGGTCGCCCCGGCGGGCACGGCGTTCACGCCGAACCCGATCGTCCTCGACCGCATCGCCTGAGGGTCCTGAGGTCTGCTCACGTGCGCCGGATCAGGCGTACGTGAGCAGACCGCTGGTGTCGATCGTCCAGGGACCGACGGCGATCCGGTCGCCGAAGGCGAACTTCTCCCGGGCCTCGTAACCGGGTTCCGAGTGCACGATGCCCGTGCCCGTACGGGGATCGACGAGCAGGTAGAACGGAATCCCCATGGCCGCGTAGTCGCGGACCTTGTCGTGGTAGTCGTTCTCCGGGTTGGACTTGGAGACGATTTCCACGACCAGCAGAACCTCGTGGGGGAGGACGGCCCGCTGCTCGCCCTCCAAGGTCGCCTCGGGGAACACCATCAGGTCCGGGTTGCGCAGTTGGCCGAGACCCGGATCCTGGAGGTCCGCACCGTGGTAGGCGATGTGGCCGGGGTGAGTGACGGGCAGCTGGGCGTTGAGCTGTCGGGAGAGGCGCAGTACGGCGAGTTCGTGGCGCTTCACCGGCGACATCATCATGACGATCTGGCCGTCGGCGATCTCGATCTTCCCTATCCCCGGCACCTTCGGCAGCTGATCCGCGATCTCGAGCAGCCGGGCGTACACAGCAGGATCGATGCTCATGTTCCGGAGTGTATCCGCGGCGGCTGTCAAGCGTTCGCGACCGTCCGACGGGCCGTGTGGGCCCGGCGGGTGGCGTGGAGGGTGACGGCGGTGGCGAGGGCCATGGCGACGAGGCCGACGGTGGCGGCGCCGGGCCAGCCGGTGGCGTGGTAGGCGTCGGCGCCGAGGGTGCCGCCGAGGCTGTTGCCGAGGTAGTAGGCGATCAGGTAGAGGGCGGAGGCCTGGGCGCGGCCCTCGGTGGCGGTGCGGCCGACCGCGGAGGAGGCGGTGGCGTGGCCGGCGAAGAAGCCGGCGGTGATCAGGACCAGGCCGAGCAGCGCGCAGAGCAGGGACCCGGCGAGGGAGAGCAGCAGGCCGGCGGCGGTGACGCCGATGGAGACGTAGAGGGCGCCGCGTCGGCCGAGCCGGCCGGAGAGCCGTCCGGCCGCGGCGGAGGTGCCGGTGCCGACCAGGTAGACCACGAAGATCGAGGCGGCGATCGACTCCGGCAGGTGGAACGGCGCGGCGATCAGCCGGTAGCCGACGGTGTTGTAGACCGCGCCGAACACCGCCATGAACAGCATCCCGAGCGCGTACAGCCGCACCAGCAGCGGGTTGCGCAGGTGCCGTCCGACGGTCCGGGCGAGTGCGCGGGCGTCCACCGGGGCCGGGGTGAAGTGCCGGGCGGCGGGGATCAGCAGCCGGAAGGCGAGGGTGGCGAGCAGGGCGAGGACGGCGGAGGCGGCGAGGCCCCAGCGCCAGCCGAGCCCGGCGGCGGTCCAGCCGGAGAGCAGCCGGCCGCCCATCCCGCCGATGCTGTTGCCGGCCACGTACAGGCCCATCGCGGAGGGCAGCGCGCTGGGGTGGACCTCCTCGGCGAGGTAGGCCATGGCGGTGGCCGGGAGTCCGGCGAGGACGACGCCCTGGAGGACCCGCAGGGTGACGAGGGTGGTGAGGTCCGGCGCGAAGGGCAGCGCGAGGGCGAGCGCGGAGGCGGCGAGGGTGGAGGCCGTCATCACCGCGGTGCGGCCGTGGCGGTCGGAGAGCGCGCTGGCCGGGAGCAGCCCGAGGGCGAGGCCGAGGGTGGCCGCGGAGGCGGTCCAGCTGGCCTGGCCGGGGGTGAGGTCGAGATCGGCCGAGAGGACCGGCAGCAGGCCCTGGGTGGAGTAGAGCAGGACGAAGGTCGCGACCCCGGCGGCGAACAGGGCGAGGTTGGCGCGGCGGAAGGCGCGCTGGCCGGGGCGGTGGCGGTCGTCCGCGGTGGCGGTGGGGGAGGGGGCGGTGGCGGGGGCGTCCGGGGAGGTCACGGACGCCCTGGTATCGGAGGGCTGCATGACATCGACCGTAGGCCTGCCGTCGTTGATGCGTCCAATGCATGAACCGTGGATGATCGATGCACTGACGCATGAGTCGAGGTGGTGGCGGGATGTCCGGTCCGGAAGCGGTGGACGGTGGCGAGCAGCGGTACCGGGTGGCCGAGTTGGGGCCTCAGGAGCCGGCCGCGCTGCTGGCGCCCCGGCTGGCGCAGTTCGCGGCGGTGGCCCGGTTGGAGCACGTGACCCAGGCGGCCGCGCTGCTCGGGGTGCCGCAGCCGACGCTGTCGCGCGCGGTGGCCCGGCTGGAGGAGGAGCTGGGGGTCGGCCTGCTGGCCCGTCAGGGCCGTACCGTCCGGCTGACCAGGGCGGGCCGGCTGCTGCTGGCCTCGGTGGAGCGGGCGCTGGCCGAGGTCGAGCGGGGTGCGGCGGCGGCCCGGGCGGAGGCGGATCCGGAGGTGGGCCTGGTGGCCTTCGGCTTCCTGCACACGATGGGGCCGGACGCGGTGCCGGCGCTGCTGCGCGGCTTCCGCGCGGCGCACCCGAGGGTGCGGTTCCAGCTGGTGCAGGACTACGGCGCGGCGATGCTGGAGCGGCTGCGGGCCGGGGAGTTGGACCTCTGCCTGGTGGCGCCGCTGCCGGACGACCCGGCGTTCGCGGCCCGCCCGCTGGACGAGCAGCTGCTGCACCTGGTCGTCCCGGCGGACCACCGGCTGGCCGGGCGGCGGCGGATCCGGCTGGCGGAGGTGGCCGAGGAGCCGTTCGTCGGGCTGGAGCCGGGGTACGGGCTGCGCGTGCTCACGGACGGCTTCTGCGCGCAGGCCGGGTTCGTCCCCCGGCTGGCGTTCGAGGGGGAGGAGGCGGAGACGCTGCGCGGGCTGGTGGCGGCCGGGCTGGGGGTGGCGCTGCTGCCGCCGGCCCTGGTGCCGCGGCCGGGGGTGGTGGAGCTGGAGGTGACGGCGCCGCGCCCCCGGCGGGCGGTCGGGCTGGCCTGGGCGGCGGGGCGGCCGCTGACCCCGCCGGCCCGGGCGTTCCGGGACTTCGTGCTGTCCCGGCGCGGGCGGTTGTTGCAGCACGACTGACGCCGTCCCCGGCGGTGGTGTGGCGCTTTGGTGGATCGTATGGACCGGTCGGTGGAATTCCGGATGGAGTTTGGACCATCCGGTGGTATTCGCGGTGGTCGGTCTACGCGCGTAGGGGCTATATTTCCGCAATGGAACAGCAGATCCCCGTCACCACCGCGGGCACCGGCCCGCGCATCCCCACCGCCGACCAGATCCGCCGCGCGCCGAAGGTCCTCCTGCACGACCACCTGGACGGCGGGCTGCGCCCGGAGACCGTGGTCGAACTGGCCACCGCCTGCGGCTACCAGGGCCTGCCCACCACCGACCCCAAGGAGCTCGGCGAGTGGTTCCGTGAGGCCGCCGACTCCGGCTCGCTGGTCCGCTACCTGGAGACCTTCGCGCACACCTGCGCCGTGATGCAGACCCGTGAGGCGCTGGTCAAGGTCGCCGCGGACTGCGCCGAGGACCTGGCCGCCGACGGCGTCGTGTACGCCGAGGTCCGCTACGCCCCCGAGCAGCACCTGGAGGCCGGGCTGAGCCTGGACGAGGTCGTCGAGGCCGTCCAGGAGGGCTTCCGCCTCGGCGAGGCCAACGCCCGCGAGGTCGGCCACCGGATCCGCGTCGGCACCCTGCTGACCGCGATGCGGCACGCCGCGCGCTCCACCGAGATCGCCGAACTGGCCAACCGTCACCGGGACGGGGGCGTGGTCGGCTTCGACATCGCCGGTGCCGAGGCCGGTTACCCGCCCACCCGCCACCAGGCCGCCTTCGACTACCTCAAGGGCGAGAACAACCACTTCACCATCCACGCGGGCGAGGCCTTCGGCCTGCCGTCGATCTGGGAGGCCCTGCAGTGCTGCGGCGCCGACCGGCTCGGCCACGGCGTGCGGATCGTCGACGACATCACGGTGGGCGAGGACGGCACGGTCGAGCTCGGCCGGCTGGCCGCGTACGTGCGCGACAAGCGCATCCCGCTGGAGATGTGCCCGACCTCCAACATCCAGACCGGTGCCGCCACTTCGTACGCCGAGCACCCGATCGGGCTGCTCAGCCGGCTGAAGTTCCGGGTCACCGTGAACACCGACAACCGGCTGATGAGCGGTACCAGCATGAGCCGGGAGTTCGGCCACGTGGTGGACGCCTTCGGCTACACCCTGGGTGACCTGGAGTGGTTCACGGTGAACGCGATGAAGTCCGCCTTCCTGCCCTTCGACGAGCGGCTGGCGATGATCAACGACGTGATCAAGCCGGGCTACGCCGAGCTGAAGGCGGAGTGGCTGTTCAGTGCGGGCACCGGCGGCAACTGAGCCGTCGGGGCGACGGGCCCGGCCCGGACGGTCGGATGAACGGCCCACTCCCTCAAGGGAGTTGGCGTTCATCTGACTACTCACTCGGGTGAGTGAACGCCCTTTGGTTCCCACGCGACCTGCTCACTACGGTGTGCCCGTCATTGCCGACACGTCGCGGCGGCGGTCCGCCCGTCCGCCGGTTCCGAGCGTGCAGTCGGCCACCGACGAGGACCCAAAGGGGACCAACCATGAAGCAGGCTCTCAAGGCCGCCGGCACCGCGGCGCTCGGCATCGCCATCGCGGCGGTCGGCGCCGGTACCGCCTCCGCGGCCGACGGCCAGGCGGCCGGCGGCCTCGGGCTGCCCACCGGGGTGTTGACGAACCCGGCCGTGAGCAGCGCGGTCGCCGACACCGCCGCCAAGCTGCCGGCCACCGGCAAGGTGACCGAGACGCTCGGCACCCTCGCTCCGAGCGTCGGCCAGGCCGTCCCGGCCGGCGACACCCCGCTGGCCGGCGTCACCCAGCAGCGCGGCGCCCTCCCGACCGTCCCGGGGCTGGACAAGACCCCGCTCGGCGGGCTGGCCGGCACCCTCCCGGCTCTCCCCGGCCTGACCGGCTGAGGCACCGCACGGCGACGGGCCGCCCGCCCCGGAGATCCCGGGGCGGGCGGCCCGTCGCCGTGCGTCACGGCTCCTGGGGGAGCAGCACCCAGAGGGCCAGGTAGAGCAGGAACTGGGGGCCGGGCAGCAGGCAGGAGAGCAGGAAGATCAGCCGGACGGTCCACGGGGTCAGGCCGAAGCGTTCGGCGATCCCGGCGCAGACGCCGGCGATGACACGGTTGCGGCGGGGACGGGCGAGGCGGGCGCTCATGGTTTTCTCCCTACGGCGGTGGCGGCCCGGTCCGGCCGGTCCGGTGGGCTGTTTCCATACTCCGCCGCCGACGGCTCCCGATCCTCCGCCCGGCAGGTGATTCTCCACCCCGAAGGGTCACCGGGGAGGCGTAGCCGGAAGTCGGGGTCGTCCTCAGGGTCACCCCGAGGGGCGGGCCGAATATCCGGCCGGGCCCGTCCGGACCCCCGGACGGGGCTCGGTAGGATGCTGCCGATCGCGGTCGGCCGGGGGGCGGACGAAAAGCCCGACTTTGTTGTGGAAAAACCTCTCCTGCAAGCGATTTCACGTCCTGTTGGGTTCTGTCCGAATTCTCTCGTGAGGTTGGATTTCGCATGCGGCATCGCAGATTCCTGGCCGCGGCCGCCGCCGTCTCGCTGGCCTCCGGCCTGGCCGTCGTCGAGGCCCCGACCGTCTTCGCCGCCTCGGAGGCCGTCGCGCTCGTGCGGGGCACCCAGATCCAGCCCTCGCCGGTCACGGTCGTGCTCGGCGGCGCGCCCGCCACCGTCAAGGCGGGTGGCGGGCCGGTGGAGTTCACCGCGAGGCTCAGGAACACCGCCGACCACCAGGTGGACGTGCTGTCCTCCGCCTTCGTCGTCGGCGACACCGGTGCCGGCACCAGGCAGAGCCACTTCAGGCTGGAGTACCGGTCGCCCGGCGGTGCGCCGTGGCAGGACGCCACGGTGAACGCCGCGAGCGTCGGCGCCTTCTGGGAGATCGACCGGTCGGCCACACTGCACCTGGCGGCGGGCGCCGAGGCGGTCTACCGGCTGCGGCTCACCGTCGCCGCCGAGGCCCCGGCCGGCCGGGTGAGCCTGGGCTTCAACGCCGATGTCGAGGACCCCACCCTGCCGCGGGAGCAGCGGAGCAGCTTCGCCCAGAGCGAGCGGACGAACACGGTGATCGCTCCGTCGGTCACGCCGACCACGCCGGCGCCCACGCCCGCCGCCGCGGCCGACGTCAGGCTCGTCGGGGTGCCCACCACCTTCACGGCGGGCGGCGAGGCGAAGCCGTTCAAACTGGTCTTCACCAACACCAGCGGCAAGGACCTCCGGGTCATGCCCACGGTCGTGTTCCAGGGGGTGACCGAACTCCCCTTCGAGACGGTCCGGTTCGAGTACCAGGGGCCGGACGGGGCCTGGCTGCCCGGCGGTCCCGGGGGCAACTCGGAGCACCCGACCTGGCTCTCCATGAACCTCCGGCCCGGCGACGTGGGCTCGGACGAGTTCGCCCTGCCGAAGGGCGGGGCTCACACGATCAACGTCCGGCTGTCCTTCACCGGGGACGCGTCGGCCCGCCTCGAGTCGCTGGTGGCCATGGCGGGCAGCCTGCCCGGTGCCGGCGAGAGCGCGACCGTGGTGTCCAGCCAGAAGGCCGACTTCATGATCGTGACCGCGGCTCCCAGCGCCACCCGGACGCCGGGGCCCACCTCCGCGGCCCCGGTCGCCCCGGTGTCGACCGAGTCCGAGACCGCCGGCGCCCCGGTCGTCCCGGTCGCCCAGGCCACCGCCGCGGCGCCGAGCCCGGCGGCGGTCGGCTCACCGGTGGTCGCCGCAGCGGCCCCGGCCGCTGACCCCCGGCTGGCCTCCACCGGCGGCGGCTCGTCGACGGAGCCGATGGCGATCACCGGTGCGACCGCGATCGCCCTCGGCCTCGGCATCCTGGTGGTGGCGTGGCGCCGCAACCGCGTGCGGAGCGGCACCGGGAACTGACCCGAAGACGGAAGGCCCGTCCGTCACCGCTCGGCAGCGGGTGACGGACGGGCCTTCCGGCGTCCGCGCGGAGGGCGCGGCGCGTCAGCCGGCCGGGTTCCGCGGCGGCTGCGGCTGTGCGTACGGGTTGTCCGCCACCGGCTGCGGCGGGACGCCCGGCTGGTACGGCGAGGCGCCCTGCGGCGCGGGCGGGGCGGCCTGCGGTGCGACCGGCGGGACGGGCGCACCCGGCTGCTGGGCGTACGGGGCCTGCTGGGCGGCCGGGTTGAACGGGGCCTGCGGGGCGTTGGGGTTGAACGGGGCCTGCGGGGCGTTGGGGTTGAACGGCGCGCCCGGGTTGAACGCCCCCTGCGGCGCGTTGGGGTCGAACGGGGCCGCCGCCTGGGCGGGCTGCTGCTTGGCGTTGCTGCGCTCGACGATCGCCTTCACCGAGGCGACGATCATGCCGATCGGCAGGATGAACACCTTGAAGAAGATGGTGTACGTGCCGCCCTCGAAGACGAACAGCAGGTAGTAGGCGTACCCCAGGAGCCCGAGGCCGACGACCACGTTGAGGACGCGCAGGCCGGCCTTCAGCCCGCCGGAGACGGCCCCGAGGACCACCATGATGACGCCGCTGAGCGCCAGCAGCACGACGTACCAGGAGAAGAGTGGCTGGCCGCTGAAGTCGAGATTGTTCAAGGGGGTTTCCTGGGGAGGGGAAGACGGAAAACGGTGGGCACCGTTCGGGGACGAGAGCGCACAGTACTGGAGGCGGCGGACATTCGCCTCCGCCTTTGCGTCACGGTGTCATTGCGCTGTGCCGGAACGGGAGTGGACGAGGTGGGAAATGACGGAGTTTGAGGTGCTGCGGGTCTTTTGCGGGCCCGACGGGAGTCACGGGAACGCGCTCGGAGTGGTGCGCGACGGCGCCGCCGTGCCGGAGCGCGCGGACCGGCAGCGGATCGCACACGAACTCGGCTTCAGCGAGACGGTGTTCGTCGACGACCCGGAACGCGGGGAGATCGACATCTACGCCCCGTCGGTGCGCCTGCCGTTCGCCGGCCACCCGTGCGTGGGCGCCGCCTGGCTGCTCGGGGTGGACCGGCTGGTCACGGCGGCCGGCGAGGTGACGGTGCGGCGCGAGGGCGGGCTGACCCGGATCGGGGCCCGCCCGGAGTGGGCCCCGCCGCGCACGCTGCGGCAGTACGGCTCGGCGGCCGAGGTGGAGGCCCTGGAGGTGCCGCCGCCGGGGGAGTGGGTCTACGCCTGGGCCTGGCAGGACGAGACGGCCGGCACCGTGCGGGCCCGGGCCTTCCCCGGGCGCGGGGACGGGATCGACGAGGACGAGGCGACGGGTGCGGCCGCCCTGCTGCTGGCCGCGCGCCTCGGCCGGGCGCTGACCGTCACCCAGGGGCGGGGCTCGCAACTGCTGGCCGGACCGCGTCCGGGCGGGCTGGTCGAGGTCGGCGGCCGGGTGGTCCGCGCCCCGCGCCCGGCTCAGCCGACCGGCGGGGTCGGCTCCGCGTAGGCGCGCCGGCGGGCGGCGGGCGCGACGGCCGCGAGCGGGGCCACGGCCACGGCCGACGCGGCGGCCACCGGCGGAACGGAGAGCACCGTCAGCCGGGGCGCCCGCGGCCGCCGGTCCCGCAGCAGGTGCCGCAGCCCGGGGACGAGCGCGAGGTGGACGACGGCCACGCCGACCACGGCGAGCAGGATGTGGTCCACGTTGAGGACGTGCCCGGGCGCCCAGGAGGAGAGGAACTCCAGCGCGGTCGCCAGCAGCGCGGAGACGCCGGTGGTGCGCAGGAAGGACGGCAGCCAGGGGGCCCGGAGCCGGCCGCCGGCCAGCGGCAGCAGGACCCCGAGCGGGGCCAGCAGCAGGAGCTCGCCGACCACCTGCCAGCCGCTGGAGGAGCGGAGCGAGGCGAGTGGCGTCAGGTTGGCGTCGTACACCCAGGCCACCGGCAGCGGTCTCAGCACCAGCCAGAGGACCAGCGCCAGATGGCCGGTGAGGCCCGCCAGTCCGGCCCGTCGGAGGGGACGGTGGACGGCCGCCGCCGGGCTCTTCTCGTTCCCCGCGCCGGAACGCTCGTCGCGTGTCCTGGTGCCATCTCGCTGCACGGGGGGAAGGACGTGGTCCGACGTCACGTCGGTTCCACACCCGGCGTGAACATTCCCAAACACGCCCCCGAACCCGCTCCCCGCCCCTCTCCGCGCCCTTCCCGGCGGTCTACTTGCAGGGCGAGGCCGTCGGCACCGCGCCGAACACGTTGTCCGGCGGCGGGCTGCCCGGCGTCACCGGGGTGGGCGACGGGCTCGGGCTCGCGGACGCCTTGGCACCGCGGGCCGGGGTCATGGTCGGGGCCGGTCCCGGCGGGGTGGCCAGCGCCGCCGGTATGTGCGGGGAGGTCGGGCAGGCCGTCCGGCTGGCGGGCGCGCCGGCGTCGACCGGTACGGCGGTCGGCCGGATGCCGCAGCCGGAGGCCAGCGCGATCAGCAGCAGCACGCCGGCGCCGCGGCGCAGGACGGTGCGGGGGGCGGCGGTGTCGGTGGGGGTGGTCACGTGGCGTCCTTGTCCTGGGCGGCGTCGCCGGCGGGGCCGCCCTCGGCCTCGTCCGCGGAGGGCGGAGGCGGCGGGGCCGACGGCAGGGTCAGGGTGAACACCGCGCCGACCTCCCCGTTCGCCGCCGTGATCGTTCCCCCGTGTATCTGCGCGTTGGCCATCGCGATCGACAGCCCGAGGCCGCTGCCCTCCGAGCGCGCCCGCCCCCGGTCCGCCTTGTAGAAGCGGTCGAAGACGTGCGGCAGCACGTCCTCCGGGATGCCCGGGCCGCTGTCGGAGACCTCGACCACGACCGACTCCCCGTCCTGGCGGACCTTCACCCGCACCGGCGAGCCGCCGTGCTTCAGCGCGTTGCCGATCAGGTTGGCGAAGACCACGTCGAGCCGGCGCGGGTCGACCACGGCCAGGATGCCGCGCGGGGCGTCCACCTCGACCGCGTCGTACCAGGCCCGCCCGTCGATGCAGGACATGATCAGGTCGGCGATGTCCACCTCGTCGGCGACCAGTCTGGCGGTGCCGGCGTCGAAGCGGGTCACCTCCATCAGGTTCTCCACCAGGTCGGACAGCCGGCGGGTCTCGCTGACCACGAGCCGGACGGCCGGCTCGATCATCGGGTCCAGCGACTCGGCCTCGTCCTCCAGGATGTCCGTCACGGCGGTCATCGCGGTCAGCGGGGTGCGCAGCTCGTGCGACATGTCGGCGACGAACCGCCGGCTCTGCGCCTCGCGCGCGCTCAGCTCCTCGACCTGCTCGTGCAGCGACTCCGCGGCCCGGTTGAAGGTCCGCGCCAGGTCGGCGAGTTCGTCCGAGCCCTCGACCTCCAGCCGGGTGTCCAGGTGCCCCTCCCCGAGCCGCCGGGCGGCATCCCCGAGCCGCTTGACCGGCCGCAGCACCGTCGCCGAGGCGGCCTGGGCGAGCAGCGCCGAGCCGATCAGCGCGAGCAGCGTCGCGATGGCCAGCGACCAGCCCAGGGTGTTGAGGTCGGCCCGCTCGTTCTCCAGCGACTTGAACATGTACGCCGTCGGGCCGTTCGGCACCACCTTGGTGCCGCCGATCACGAACGGCCGGCCGTTCAGGTTCTGCCGCTGCCAGTACAGGTGGTACGGGTACGGGTTGTTCTCGGTGACCTCGCGCGGCTTGGCGACGGTGGACTGCAGCGCGGTCGGGACCTCCGCCAGCGTGAAGTTCGCCGGGTCGGAGGAGGCCGGGCACTCCGGGTGCGCCGGGTCGACGACCACCACGTCGTACGTCAGCCCCGAGCTGGCCACGTTGGACGCCAGCGTCGCCAGCTCCGGGCAGCTGGCGTTCAGCGGCAGCTCGGAGACGTTGCGGGTGAGCGAGACCCTGAAGTCGTTCAGCGCGGTGTCCTGGGCGCGCTTGAGCACCGCGTCGCGGTTCAGCCAGTACGCGATGCCGGAGGCCGAGACGGCGGCGAGCAGCGCGACGGCCGCGAACACCGCGATCAGCCGCACCCGCAGGGAGCGCAGCCGACGCCACCGGCCCGTCGAGAACCGCCGGGCAGTCGTCTGATGGTCAGTCACAAGAGCCTGTCGTGGTACGGGAGTTCAGAGGTCGGGGGAGGGGTGGGGGCGGGGCGCCCCCGGTCAGGCCGGCGGGTCCAGCCGGTAGCCCACCCCGCGGACGGTGCGGATCAGCGTCGGAGCGGACGGCACGTCCTCGACCTTGGCCCGCAGCCGCTGCACGCACGCGTCGACCAGGCGGGAGTCGCCGAGGTAGTCGTGCTCCCAGACCAGCCGCAGCAGCTGCTGGCGGGAGAGCGCCTGGCCGGGGCGGCGGCTGAGCTCCAGCAGCAGCCGCAGCTCGGTCGGGGTGAGCTGGAGGTCCTGTCCGTCCTTGGTGACGGTCATCGCCGCGCGGTCGATCACCACGCTGCCGTAGGCCGAGGAGTCCGAGCTCTCCCGCTCGCCGCGCCGCAGCACGGCCCGGATCCGCGCGTCCAGCACGCGTGGCTGCACCGGCTTCACCACGTAGTCGTCCGCGCCGGACTCCAGGCCCACCACCACGTCGATGTCGTCCGAGCGGGCGGTCAGCAGGATGATCGGCAGCTGGTCGGTGCGGCGGATCCGGCGGCACACCTCGAAGCCGTCGATCCCGGGCAGCATGACGTCCAGCACGATCAGGTCGGGCCGCTGCTCCTTGAAGAGCCTCAGGCCGTCCTCGCCGGAGGCGGCGGTGGCCACGCGGTGGCCCTGGCGGGTGAGGGCGAGTTCGAGGCCGGTGCGGATGGCGTCGTCGTCCTCGATCAGTAGGAGGAAAGGCACGGCCCCATTTTGGCCCACCGGCAGCCCCGAATCACCCCCCGGAGGGCTCGCCGTCCCCTCGGGAACCGGAACCTGTGCCACCGGCGTCCGCTACGGAGGGAGGCGGACCCGGGATGTTCGGCCCGCTCCTGTGACACCCCTGTGACAGTCGGCGGACAGCGCCATCACAACCGGCGGGCAGGATTTTCCGTGTCGCCGCAGGACAGCGGGCCGCAAGGCCGGCTGAAGGGCGGCTACCGGAACCGCTCGTACCGACCCAGGGGGCGCACGATGAACGCCATGCTTCAGACCCGGACCAACCCGGCTGTCCGCACCGCGCGTTCGTCAGCCACGTCCCACCGGACCCGGTACGAGGTCAGGACCGACGAGAACTCCGGTGCCGTGACCGTGCGGGGGTGCGCGCACAGCACCGGTGGAAACCCTGGCGCCCGTCGGGTGAGCGGCGGCGGCAGGACGGGGGAGCTGTACGGGATCGGCCGTCTGGGGAGTTCGGCCGACTCCTCCAACACCCTCACGCTGCGGGGCATCCTCCCCGTCCGCGTCGAGGGCAAGGACGTCCCGGGGAACAACCGGGGTACCGGGGGGAACGGTCTGCGGACGGTCGGTTCGGGGGAGCCGACCGGTCGCGAGGCCGCCGGTGCGACGCTGCTGCGGCTGAACCCCGCGCCGGCCCGCACCACCGAGGCCGGGCAGGGAGGCGCGCAGGGGGAGCACCCGGCCGTCGCGGAGGACCACATCAAGGAGTTCACCGCGTACGTGCGCGAGCGCCGCGCCTCCCTGTACGCCACGGCGTACCACCTGACCGGTGACCGCTACGAGGCCGAGGACCTGCTGCAGAGCGCGCTCTTCAGCACCTACCGGGCCTGGGGCCGGATCACCGACAAGGCCGCGGTCGGCGGGTACCTCCGCCGCACCATGACCAACCTGCACATCTCCGCCTGGCGGCGCCGCAAGGTCAACGAGTACCCGACCGAGGAGCTGCCGGAGACGGCCGGCGACACCGACGCGATGGGCGGCACCGAGCTGCGCACCGTGCTCTGGCAGGCGCTGGCGAAGCTGCCGGAGAACCAGCGCACCATGCTGGTGCTGCGGTACTACGAGGGCAAGACCGACCCGGAGATCGCCGACGTGCTGGGGATCAGCGTCGGTACGGTCAAGAGCAGCATCTGGCGCGCCCTGCGCCGGCTGCGCGAGGACGAGCACCTGAACAAGTCGGGCGACACCGTCCGGGCGTTCGGCGAGCTGGTCGCGTAACGAGGACTCCCGTCGGGGGACGGGAAACGGACGGTCACGGTCCGGGGGCAGCAGCTCGGGGGAGCACGCCCGTGGGGGAGCCGAGGATCGTTCGGGGAAGGCGCGGGCCCGGTGCGGGGGAGACGCACCGGGCCCCGCGTCGTGTCCGGGTCCGGGTCGTACCGGGGTCAGGCGGCGGAGAGTTCCGTCGTCCTGGCCGCGGCGCGGATCCGTCGTTCGGCCTCGGGGCCGGCGCACGCGTACGAGCCGAGGGCGACCTGCCGGCCGACGATGGAGCGCTCGGCCCGCATCAGCCGCAGGCCCCGGCGCAGCAGCACCGGCAGCGACTTGCGGCCCTCCCGGACGTCCCGGCGCAGTCGGCGCCAGGCCGTGGTGAGCGCGCCGTTGCGCAGGCACAGGGCGTCGCCGAGCAGGCCCTGGTCGGCGCAGGCGGCGGTGATCTCGGCGGCGAATATGCCCTCCGCGATGAACGCGGCCGCCCCGCCCAGCTCCAGGCCGCGGGTGCCGGTACGGCCGTTGTCCGGGATCGAGTACACCGGGACGTCCGCGCGGCCCCGCTCGTGCAGGGCGCGGATCGCGGCGAGCGCCTGGTCGCGGTGCCAGGCCAGCGGGGAGTCCCAGTCGACGGCGCCGTCCGGCAGCCGCGGCAGGGTCGGGTCGTCCCCGTCCTTGTAGAAGTCGTCGAGCTGGAGCACCGGCAGGCCGCTGCGCTCGGCGAGCGAGGACTTCCCCGACCCGGAGGGCCCGGAGAGCAGGATCACCCGGGCATGCCCGGTCGGTGCGGGGTTCATGGGGGAGTCACTCACGGGACACCAGTCTGACGCATCCCGGCCGGTTGCCGAAACCGGTCGGCCCGCAACTCCCGCGGCGGGAACCGCCGGAACGCCGACGGACCCGCGCCAGGGGGGGAGAGGCGCGGGTCCGTCCTGTGACCGTCCGGGCCCTGGGGGGGTGAGGGCACTGGGGACGGCCAGTCTGTGGAGTTGTTACTCGGAGCGGGGAGGTCAGATCCCCATCGGGTGCCAGACCGTCTTCGTCTCCAGGAACGAGAGTAGCCGGTCGGTACCGGGTGCATTGGTCCAGTCCTGGGCGAACGGGTCCAGTACCGGACGGACCACCCGCTTCAGGGTATCCGCGGCGGCGGCTTCCAGCGCCTGCGCCGCGCCGGGACCGTCGACGGCGATGGCACCGGTGAGGTCCACCGCGTTGACGTCCTGGTGCGAGGCCAGGGTGGGGGCGATGTCCGCGGTCCGGCCCGAGATGATGTTGACCACGCCGCCCGGGACGTCCGAGGTGGCCAGCACCTCGCCCAGCGACAGCGCGGGCAGCGGGGCGTCCGCGGCGGCCGCGACCACGACCGTGTTCCCGGTGGCGATCGCCGGGGCGATCACCGAGACCAGGCCGAGCAGCGAGTGCCCGTAGCCGGCCTGCGGGGCGACGATCCCGACCACGCCGGTCGGCTCCGGGGTGGAGAGGTTGAAGTACGGCCCGGCGACCGGGTTGGCGCCGCCCGCGATCTGGGCGACCTTGTCGGTCCAGCCCGCGTACCAGACCCAGCGGTCGATCGCGGCGTCCACCAGCGCGGCGGCCTTCTTCGGGCCGATGCCCTCGGAGACGGCCACCTCGGCGGCGAACTGCTCGCGCCGGCCCTGGAGCATCTCGGCCACCCGGTACAGCACCTGGCCGCGGTTGTACGCGGTGGTGCCGGCCCAGCCCTTGACCGCCTTGCGGGCGGCCACGACGGCGTCGCGGGCGTCCTTGCGGGTGCCCAGCGGGACGTTGGCGAGCCACTCGCCCTTTGCGTCGGTCACCTCGTACACCCGCCCGCTCTCGGAGCGCGGGAACTTCCCGCCGACGTACAGCTTGTAGGTCTTGAGGACGTCAAGACGCGTTGCGACATCAGACATCGAGGTAGGCCTCCAGACCGTGACGGCCACCCTCGCGGCCGTAGCCCGACTCCTTGTAGCCGCCGAACGGCGAGGTCGGGTCGAACTTGTTGAAGGTGTTGGCCCAGACCACGCCGGCCCGGAGCCGGTTCGCCATCCACAGGATGCGCGAGCCCTTCTCCGTCCAGATGCCGGCGGAGAGGCCGTACGGGGTGTTGTTGGCCTTCTCGACCGCCTCGGCGGGAGTGCGGAAGGTCAGCACCGACAGGACCGGGCCGAAGATCTCCTCCTGGGCGATCCGGTGGGCCTGGCTCACGCCGGTGAACAGGGTCGGCTTGAACCAGAAGCCGGTGCCCGGGAGTTCGCAGGCCGGCGACCAGCGCTCGGCGCCCTCGGCCTCGCCGGCCTCGGTCAGCGCGGTGATCCGGGCCAGCTGCTCGGCCGAGTTGATGGCGCCGATGTCGGTGTTCTTGTCCAGCGGGTCGCCGACCCGCAGGGTGGCCATCCGGCGCTTGAGGGCGTCCAGCAGCTCGTCCTGGACCGACTCCTGGACCAGCAGGCGCGAGCCCGCGCAGCAGACGTGGCCCTGGTTGAAGAAGATGCCGTTGACGATGCCCTCGACCGCCTGGTCGATCGGCGCGTCGTCGAAGACGATGTTCGCGGCCTTGCCGCCCAGCTCCAGCGAGAGCTTCTTGCGGGTGCCGGCCAGCTGCTTGGCGATGGCGCGGCCGACCGGGGTGGAGCCGGTGAACGCGACCTTGTTGACGTCCGGGTGGGAGGTCAGCGCGGCGCCGGTGCGGCCGTCACCGGTGACGATGTTGACGACGCCCTTCGGCAGACCGGCCTGGCGGCAGATCTCGGCGAAGCGCAGCGCGGTCAGCGGGGTGGTCTCGGCCGGCTTCAGCACGACCGTGTTGCCGGTCGCCAGCGCGGGCGCGATCTTCCACGCCAGCATCAGCAGCGGGAAGTTCCACGGGATGACCTGGCCGGCCACGCCCAGCGGCCTCGGGTTGGCGCCGAAGCCGGCGTAGTCCAGCTTGTCGGCCCAGCCCGCGTAGTAGAAGAAGTGCGCGGCGACCAGCGGCAGGTCGACGTCGCGGGTCTCGCGGATCGGCTTGCCGTTGTCGATCGACTCCAGCACGGCCAGCTCGCGGCTGCGCTCCTGGATGATCCGGGCGATCCGGAACAGGTACTTGGCGCGCTCGCTGCCGGGCAGCGCCGACCAGTCGGCGAAGGCCTTGCGGGCGGCGGCGACCGCGCGGTCCACGTCCTCCTCGGTGCCCTGGGCGAACTCGGCGAGCACCTGCTCGGTGGCCGGGTTGACCGTCTTCAGCGCCTCGTTGCCGGAGGAGTCGACGAACTCGCCGCCGATGAAGTGGCCGTAGGAGGTGGCGATGTCGCCGGCGGCGGCCGGGGACTCCGGGGCCGGGGCGTAGGCGAAGAGGCCGCCGGCGGGCTTGGCCGCGGGCTCCTCGGTGTTCTTCTTCTTGGCCATGGTGATCAGTCCACCGTCACGTAGTCGGGGCCGGAGTAGCGGCCGGTGGCCAGCTTCTGGCGCTGCATCAGCAGGTCGTTGAGCAGGCTGGAGGCGCCGAAGCGGAACCAGTGCGGGGTCAGCCAGTCGTCCCCGAGGGTCTCGTTGACCATCACCAGGTACTTCATGGCGTCCTTGGTGGTGCGGATGCCGCCGGCGGGCTTGACGCCGACCTGGACGCCGGTGGCGGCGCGGAAGTCGCGGACCGCCTCCAGCATCAGCAGGGTGACCGGCGGGGTCGCGTTGACGGCGACCTTGCCGGTGGAGGTCTTGATGAAGTCGGCGCCGGCCAGCATCGCCAGCCAGGAGACCCGGCGGACGTTGTCGTAGGTCTGCAGCTCGCCGGTCTCGAAGATCACCTTGAGGTGGGCGGAGGTGCCGTCCGGGCGCTTGCACGCCTCCTTGACGGCCACGATCTCGTTGTGGACGTCGAGGTAGCGGCCGGAGAGGAAGGCGCCGCGGTCGATCACCATGTCGATCTCGTCGGCACCCGCGGCCACCGCGTCGGCGGTGTCGGCCAGCTTGACCGGGAGGGCGGCGCGGCCCGCCGGGAAGGCGGTGGCCACCGAGGCGACCTGGATGTCGGTGCCCTTCAGGGCGGCCTTCGCGGTGGCGACCATGTCCGGGTAGACGCAGATGGCGGCGACACGGGGGGTGGTCGGGTCGGTCGGGTCGGGGGTCCTGCCCTTGGCGCACAGTGCGCGCACCTTGCCGACCGTGTCCGCGCCCTCCAGCGTGGTCAGGTCGATCATCGAGATCGCCAGGTCGATGGCGTACGCCTTCGCCGTGGTCTTGATCGAGCGGGTACCGAGAGCGGCGGCACGCGCCTCCAGGCCGACCTGGTCGACGCCGGGCAGGCCGTGCAGGAACCGGCGGAGCGAGGCCTCGGACGCCGCAACGTCCTGAAGGCCGCTGCCCGCAACGCCGAGGGCATTGGCTGCAACAGTGGACATAGTCACCAGACCAGCATATCTACGCGCGTAGTGGGCCGCCAGAGCGCGTGCCATTCGTGGCCGGACCGAGACCTCGGCGCGAGGGGCATGGGGCAGAATCGACGCCATGACCGATTCCGACGGCAAGCCCCACCAGGGCCCGGCCGCCCCCGACGGGGAGCCCGCGTACACGGACCGCGTGTACCGCTCTGTCCCCGGTGTGATCTCCGGAGTGCTGCTCCTGCTCGTCGCGGCCTGGCTGATCGGTGACGCGGTGCTGAGCGGGACGGGGAAGACCCCGTACGTCGCGCTCGCGGCGGTGCCGGTGTTCGCCTTCCCGGTGATCGCGTACACGCTGCGCCCGGTCGTGACGGCCGGCCGCGACAGGCTGGTCGTGCGCAACCCGTGGCGGACCGTCGTGGCGCCGTGGGCCTCGGTGGACGCGCTGCGCGCCGGGTACTCGGTCGAACTGCTCGCCGGCGGGAAGAAGTACCAGGTCTGGGCCGTGCCGGTGTCGCTGCGCCAGCGCAAGCGGGCCACCCGGGCGCAGCGCTCGGGTGCCGCCGAGCACGCCGCCAGGACCGGCCTGGGGCTGGGCATGGCCAAGCGGACCAACCCGGTCGTCCAGGGTTCGCCCGACCCCACCCGCGCCTGGTCCGACCAGGTCACCGCCGTGCTCCAGGAGACGGCCGAGCGCAACGCCGGCCGTCCCACGGCGGCCGGCCCGGTCGAGGTCCGCTGGTGCTGGTGGGTCATCGCCCCCACCCTGCTCGGCCTGGTCGCGCTGGTCACCGTCATCGTGGTCTGACGCCGCGGCCGTACCCGAAGGGCCCCGCCGGTCGCGACCGGCGGGGCCCTTCGGGTACGCGGACTCAGACGGCGATGCCGGCGGCCTCGGCGAGGTCCCGCTTGACGGTGGCGAGGAGCTCGGCGGCGCGCTCGCGGGTGGCGGCGAGGTCGGCGGCCGAGGCGACCGGGAGGACGACCTCCAGGTAGCACTTGAGCTTGGGCTCGGTGCCGGAGGGGCGGACCACGATGCGGGCGGAGCGGACGCCCTCGCCGGCCAGGTGGTAGCGCAGGCCGTCGGTGGGCGGCAGGTCGGCGGAGCCGGCCGACAGGTCGTCGGCGCGGGTGACCTGCAGGCCGGCCAGGACGGTCGGCGGCTGCTCGCGCAGGCGGCGCATGGCGTCGGCGATCAGCGAGAGGTCCTGGACCCGCACGGAGAGCTGGTCGGTGGCGTGCAGGCCGTGCTCCAGCGCCAGGTCGTCCAGCAGGTCGGACAGGGTGCGGCCGGACTTCTTGAGGGTGGCGGCGAGCTCGGCGACCAGCAGGGCGGCGGTGATGCCGTCCTTGTCCCGGACGCCCTGCGGGTCGACGCAGTAGCCGAGTGCCTCCTCGTAGCCGTAGCGCAGGCCCTCGGCGCGGGAGATCCACTTGAAGCCGGTCAGCGTCTCGGCGTAGTCCAGGCCCGCGGCCTCGGCGATCCGGCCGAGCAGGGTGGCGGAGACGATGGTGGTGGCGAAGGTGCCCTCGGCCTTCTTCGCGACCAGGGCCGAGCCGAGCAGCGCGCCGACCTCGTCGCCGCGCAGCATCCGCCAGCCGGCCGCGCCCTGGCCGCCGCCGGCCGCGTTGCCGTTGGTGGGGACGGCCACCGCGCAGCGGTCGGCGTCCGGGTCGTTGGCGATCACGATGTCCGGGCCGACGGTGGCGGCGGTGCGGAAGGCGAGGTCCATCGCCCCCGGCTCCTCCGGGTTGGGGAAGGCCACGGTCGGGAAGTCCGGGTCGGGCTCGGCCTGCTCGGCGACCACGGTGGGCGCGGGGAAGCCGGCCCGGCGGAAGGCGGCGACCAGGGTGTCGCGACCGACGCCGTGCAGCGGGGTGTAGACGACGTCCAGGTCGCGCGGGCTGTGCGCGTCCACGATGGAGACGGCCCGGGTCAGGTACGCCTCGACGACGTCCTCGCCGAGCACCTCCCAGCCCTCCTCGGCGCGCGGGACCTCGTCCAGCGAGGCGATCGCGTCGATCTCGGCGGCGATCCCGGCGTCGGCCGGCGGGACGATCTGCGAGCCGTCGCCCAGGTAGACCTTGTAGCCGTTGTCCTGCGGCGGGTTGTGGCTGGCGGTCACGGTGACGCCGGCGGCCGCGCCCAGGTGGCGGACGGCGAAGGCGAGCACCGGGGTCGGCAGCGGGCGCGGCAGCAGCGCGGCGCGCAGGCCGGCGCCGACCACCACGGCGGCGGTGTCGCGGGCGAAGTCGTACGACTTGTGGCGGGCGTCGTAGCCGATGACGACCAGGTCGCCCGGGCCCTGCTGCTTGACGTACGCGACCAGGCCGGCGGCGGCCCGGATCACCACGGCGCGGTTCATCCGCATCGGGCCGGCGCCGAGTTCACCGCGCAGGCCGGCGGTGCCGAACTGGAGGCGGTCGGAGAAGCGCTCGGCGATCTCCGCCCAGGCGAGCTTGCTGTCGGTCTCGGCCTCCGGGCCCTCGGCCCGGGCCAGCAGGGCGGTGAGCTCCTCGCGGGTCTGCGGGTCGGGGTCCTCGGCCAGCCAGGTCCGGGCCCGGGCGAGGAGGTCGG
Source organism: Kitasatospora sp. NPDC096204 (assembly GCF_044763205.1). NCBI lineage: Bacteria > Bacillati > Actinomycetota > Actinomycetes > Kitasatosporales > Streptomycetaceae > Kitasatospora > Kitasatospora sp. NPDC096204. Next base: position 88,455 of record NZ_JBIWFT010000024.1, on the reverse strand, counting down.
GGTTGATTGCCTGCGTCATGCCAGCTCCATCGGGGTTTCAGCGGTGACCGGAGGGTTCCGTACGGAAGAGGGGGCACACATGCGGACGGGGCCCACGGGAGGGCGTGATCAGCGGATCACGCCGCCCGTGGGCCCCGTCAGCCATGATTCTGCGCCTCGCGGGCGTCAGATCCGCTCAAGGACCTTCGCCAGCAGCTCGCCCATGCGCTCGGCGGAGGCCTTGCCGGCCTCCAGCACCTCGGCGTGGTTGAGCGGCTCGCCGGTCATGCCGGCGGCCAGGTTGGTGACCAGGGAGATGCCGAGCACCTCGGAGCCGGCCTCGCGGGCGGCGATGGCCTCCAGGGTGGTGGACATGCCGACCAGCTCGCCGCCGAGCACCCGGGCCATGTTGACCTCGGCCGGGGTCTCGTAGTGCGGGCCGCGGAACTGGACGTAGACGGCCTCGTCCAGCGACGGGTCGACCTCGCGGCACAGCGCGCGCAGGCGCTTGGAGTACAGGTCGGTGAGGTCGACGAAGTTGGCGCCGACGATCGGGGAGTCGGCGGTCAGGTTGATGTGGTCGCTGATCAGGACCGGCTGACCCGGGGTCCAGCCGTGACGCAGGCCGCCGCAGCCGTTGGTCAGCACGATGATGCCGCAGCCGGCCGCGGCGGCGGTGCGCACGCCGTGGACGACGGTGGCGACGCCGTGGCCCTCGTAGTAGTGGTTGCGGCCGAGGAAGATCAGGGCGCGCTTGTCGCCGATCTTCACCGAGCGGATCTTGCCGGCGTGGCCGGCGACGGCGGGGGCGGGGAAGCCCGGGAGCTCGGTGACCGGGAACTCGGCCACGGTCTCGCCCAGGGCGTCGGCGGCCGGCACCCAGCCGGAGCCCATCACCAGGGCGACGTCGTGCCGCTCGGCACCGGTCAGCTCGCGCAGGCGCTCGGCGGCGGCCTGGGCGGCGGCGTAGGGGTCGGCGGAGACGACCGACTGAGGAGAAGCGTTCACGGGTCCGAGGATAGACGGGAATCGGCTACGCGCGTAGAAATTCGGCCGCGGCATGCCGGATCGTTACCCGGTTGGCCCGAAAACACAGCTCGGCGGTGGTTCCGGGCCACGCGGTCCTTCGGTTTCCCCACGGACGGTGTCGCGCACCCTCCGTACCCGTACTCCCTCAGCAGGGGCGGCGGCGCAGGTCCATCACGTAGTCGTGCGGGGCGCCGGCGCTCTCCGCGGCATCGGCGATCAGGCCGAGGTAGCGGGCCGCGGGCAGGCCGCCCTCGTAGTCGTTGAGCACGTACGTCCAGACCGGGATGTCCCCGTCCAGGGTCTGCGCGCGCAGCTTGATCTTGCGGTAGATGCCGAGCTGGACGCCCTCCCAGCGGTCCAGGCCCTCCTCGTCCATCGGCGCGACGTCGTACAGCGAGACGAAGACCTGGTCCTTCTCGTCCTCGACGACGGTGGCCAGCGAGCCCTCCCAACCGAGCTGCTCGCCGCCGAAGGTGAGCCGCCAGCCGGCTAGCCACCCCGTGCCGCGCAGCGGGGAGTGCGGGGCTCGGCGGGTCATCTGCCGGGCATCGAGGTTGGTGGCATACGCGGCGTATAGGGGCATGGGGGCCAGCGTAGCCCGGGCGGCGGGCGGGCCGCGGCTACTGGACGAAGGTGCGGAAGCCCGGACCCCGGCGTGGCGGCGGTCCCGGCGTGCGGGACAATGGGGAACGTGACTCGGATCGTGATCATCGGTGGCGGACCCGGCGGCTACGAGGCGGCCCTGGTCGCCGCACAGCTCGGCGCGGAGGTGACCGTCGTCGACACCGACGGTCTGGGTGGATCGGCGGTGCTCACGGACTGCGTTCCGTCGAAGACGCTGATCGCGACCGCGGAGGTGATGACCACCTTCGACAGCTCGTACGAGGAGCTGGGCATCCTGGTCGCGGACGACACCCCGCCCGTCGAGCAGGCCGCCCGGGTGATCGGCGTGGACCTGGGCAAGGTCAACCGACGGGTGAAGCGGCTGGCCATCGCCCAGTCCCACGACATCACCCAGTCCGTCACCCGGGCCGGCGTCACCGTGCTGCGCGGCCGCGGCCGGCTCGGCACCGGCGGGCAGGCCGTGGACGGCTCCCGCGAGGTGCTGGTGGACGCCCCCGACGGCACCGTGCAGTCGCTGCGCGCCGACGCGGTGCTGATCGCCACCGGCGCCCACCCGCGCGAGCTGCCGGACGCCCAGCCGGACGGCGAGCGGATCCTCACCTGGACCCAGGTGTACGACCTGGAGGAGCTGCCCCGCGAGCTGATCGTGGTCGGCTCCGGTGTGACCGGCGCCGAGTTCGCCGGCGCGTACCAGGCGCTCGGCTCCAAGGTGACCCTGGTGTCCAGCCGCGACCGGGTGCTGCCGGGCGAGGACCCGGACGCCGCCGAGGTGCTGGAGGACGTCTTCCGCCGCCGCGGCATGAACGTGATGGGCCGCTCGCGCGCCGAGAGCGTCAAGCGGATCGGCGACCGGGTCGAGGTCATGCTGGCCGACGGCAAGGTGATCGAGGGCACCCACTGCCTGATGGCGGTCGGCTCGATCCCCAACACCTCCGACATGGGTCTGGAGGAGGCCGGGGTCAAGCTCAACGACTGGGGCCAGATCCAGGTCGACCGGGTCTCCCGCACCACCGCCCCCGGCGTGTACGCGGCGGGCGACTGCACCGGCGTCTTCATGCTCGCCTCGGTGGCGGCCATGCAGGGCCGGATCGCGATGTACCACGCGCTCGGCGACGCGGTGCAGCCGCTGAACCTCAAGACCGTGGCCTCCAACGTCTTCACCGACCCGGAGATCGCCACCGTCGGCTACACGGCGGCCGACGTGGAGTGCGGCAAGATGGACGCCGTCGTGGTCAAGCTCCCGCTGCGCGGCAACCCGCGGGCGAAGATGCAGGGCATCCGGGACGGCTTCGTGAAGCTGTTCTGCCGCCCGGGCACCGGCATCGTGGTCGGCGGCGTGGTCGTCGCCCCGCGGGCCAGCGAGCTGATCCACCCGATCGCGCTCGCGGTGGACGCCAATCTGACGGTCGAACAGGTGGCCAGCGCCTTCACCGTCTATCCGTCCGTCTCCGGCTCGACCGCCGAGGCCGCCCGGCAGCTGCACGTCCGCAAGCGGGCCGACGGCGAATCCTGAGCGTTAGGCGCACAGTTGAGGGCGGCTGCCGATCGGCGGCCGCCCTTCGCGTGGGCATGGCCGTCACCCGGACGGCGGGCGCAGTTCCGGGGGCGTCGACGGCGCGCATTGTACGGTCACGCGCCGCTCGTGCGTGAGCAATTCCCGCTACCAGCTGCAAACGCCTGAAAGCAGACGGTCACGCAGGTTACCGTCGGTTCTGTGTTTGCTGCAGAACGTCGCCAGTTGATCCTCGAAATGGTGCGCGCCAACGGAGCCGTCTCGCTCCGGGAGTTGGCCCGCGTCGTCCAGACCTCCGAAGTGACCGTGCGCCGTGACGTGCGGGCGCTGGAGGCAGAAGGGCTCCTCGACCGCCGGCACGGCGGCGCGGTGCTCCCCGGCGGCTTCAGCCGCGAACCCGGATACCCGCAGAAGACCCATCTGTCCGCGGCGGAGAAGAGCGCCATCGCGGACTTCGCCGCCGGCCTGGTGGAGGAGGGCGACGCCGTGGTGGTGGGCGCCGGCACCACCACCCAGGAGCTGGCCCGCCGACTGGCCCGCGTGCCCGGGCTGACGGTGGTCACCAACTCGCTGCTGGTCGCCCAGGCGCTGGCGCACGCCAACCGGGTCGAGGTGGTGATGACCGGAGGCACCCTGCGCGGCTCCAACTACGCGTTGGTGGGCAGCGGCGCGGAGCAGTCGCTGCAGGGGCTGAGGGTCACCAAGGCCTTCATCTCCGGCAGCGGACTGACGGCCGAGCGCGGGCTTTCGACGGCGAACATGCTGTCCGCGAGCGTGGACCGGGCAATGGTGCTGGCGGCCGCCGAGGTGATCGTCCTCGCCGACCACACCAAGCTCGGCGCGGCCGGCATGTTCCAGACCGTCGCCACCGAGACCATCACCCGGCTGGTCACCGACGAGCAGGCCACCGCGGACGACGGCACCGTCCGCGAACTGGACGCGCTCGCCGACTGCGGGGTGCAGGTCGACCTGGCCCCGCTGGGCGCGGGCCCGAGCGGCGACGCCCCGGTGCACGGCACCGGCAGCGGCCCGGTGCACCAGACCCAGCCCGGCCCGATGGCCCGCCGCGGCGGCCCGCCCCCCGGCGGCGCCCCGCTGCCCGGCCAGCGCCGCCCCGGCGCGCACGGCGGTCCGGCGGGCCCGGGCGGCATGCCGGCCCGGCTGGCCGAGATGGGCCTGCCGCGCGGGCGCTGAGCCCGTACGGCCCCCGCAGGACGGCCTCGGAAACGCGGACCGGTCCGCACACCCCCGAAGGGGGGCGTACGGACCGGTCCGAGGGGCAGGGCTGGTGTCAGTCCTTGATCTCGCAGAGCGCGGCGCCGCTGCTGACGCTCGCGCCGACCTCGGCCTTGAGGCCGGAGACGGTGCCGGCCTTGTGGGCGTTCAGCGGCTGCTCCATCTTCATCGCCTCCAGGACCACGATCAGCTCGCCCTCGGCGACGACCTGGCCCTCCTCCACGGCGACCTTGACGATGGTGCCCTGCATCGGCGAGGCCAGCGTGTCACCGCTGACGGCCGAGCCGGCCTTCTTGGCGCCGACCCGGCGCTTGGCCTTGGCGGCACCCGCCGCACCGGCGGCCGGGGCGGCCGCGACGCCGAGCGAGGACGGCAGGGAGACCTCGATGCGCTTGCCGCCGACCTCGACGACCACGGTCTCCCGGGTCTCCGCCTCCTCGCCGTCACCGGCCGTGCCGGCGAAGGGCGGGATGGTGTTGTCGAACTCGGTCTCGATCCACCGGGTGTAGACCGAGAACGGCTCGTCGCTGCCGTGGACCTCGGGCGCGAACGCCGGGTCGGTGACGACGGCCTGGTGGAACGGGATGGCGGTGGCCATGCCCTCCACCTTGAACTCGCTCAGCGCGCGGCGGGCCCGCTCCAGGGCCTGCTTGCGGTCGCGGCCGGAGACGATCAGCTTGGCCAGCAGGGAGTCCCAGGCCGGGCCGATGACCGAGCCGGACTCCACACCGGAGTCCAGGCGCACGCCCGGGCCGGACGGCGGGGCGAACAGCGTCACGGTGCCGGGCGCGGGCAGGAAGTTGCGGCCCGGGTCCTCGCCGTTGATGCGGAACTCGAAGGAGTGGCCGCGCACCTCGGGGTCGTCGTAGCCGAGTTCCTCGCCGTCGGCGATGCGGAACATCTCGCGGACCAGGTCGAGGCCGGTGACCTCCTCGGTGACCGGGTGCTCCACCTGCAGACGGGTGTTGACCTCCAGGAAGGAGATCGTGCCGTCGACGGCGACCAGGAACTCGCAGGTCCCGGCGCCCTGGTAGCCGGCCTCCTTGAGGATGGCCTTGGACGCGCGGTACAGCTCGGCGTTCTGCTCGGCGGTCAGGAACGGCGCGGGCGCCTCCTCGACCAGCTTCTGGTGGCGGCGCTGCAGCGAGCAGTCACGGGTGGAGACGACGACCACGTTGCCGTGCTTGTCGGCCAGGCACTGGGTCTCCACGTGCCGCGGGTTGTCGAGGTAGCGCTCGACGAAGCACTCGCCGCGACCGAACGCGGCGACGGCCTCGCGCACCGCGGACTCGTACAGCTCGGGGATCTCCTCGAGCGTGCGGGCGACCTTGAGGCCGCGGCCGCCGCCGCCGAAGGCCGCCTTGATGGCGACCGGCAGGCCGTGCTCCTGCGCGAAGACGACGACCTCGTCGGCGCCCGAGACCGGGTCCGGGGTGCCGGCGACCAGCGGGGCGCCGGCGCGCTGGGCGACGTGCCGGGCGGTCACCTTGTCGCCGAGGTCGCGGATGGCCTGCGGCGGCGGGCCGATCCAGATCAGGCCCGCGTCGATGACGGCCTGGGCGAAGTCGGCGTTCTCCGACAGGAACCCGTAGCCGGGGTGGACGGCGTCGGCACCGGAGTCGGCGGCCGCCTTCAGGACCTTGGCGATGTCCAGGTAGCTGGTAGCGGGGGTGTCACCGCCCAGCGCGTAAGCCTCGTCGGCCGCGCGGACGTGCAGCGCATCCCGGTCCGGCTCGGCGTAGACGGCGACGCTGGCGATACCGGCGTCCGAGCAGGCCCTGGCGACGCGGACGGCGATTTCCCCGCGGTTGGCGATGAGCACCTTGCGCACTGTGGCTCCCTTCTTGAACCTCGTTGAGTTTATGGATTCCTGGGCAGTACCGGCGAGTAGCCCCAGGTTGTGAACTATCCCACACGCTCGGTGATGGTTACCGAGGCCCGGCGGGCGGCCCCGCGGACGACGCCGCAGGTCGGCGCCGGTCCCGCCGGAGGGGCGGGGGCCACGGCGGGTGACCGGGCGGCGGCGTGGCGGGAAGTGGCATGGGACACAGTCTCGCGCGGACCGCTCAAGCGGCGCCGGAACGGGCGGCCGGCCGCCGCAGCGCCTCGGCCGTCACGTCCGCCGCCACCTCGACCATGTCCGGCCCGTACGCCTCCGGGTTGACCACCCGTAGGACGAGCGCGAAGGTGCCGTCCTGCCCGTACTTCCGGGCGAGCTCGCGGTGGTGGGCGACCAGGTGGCGCACCCCCGCCTGGTTGGCGGTGCCGGTCTGGCCGGAGATCAGGAACACCGGGCGGCCGCCGTCCGGAGTGGCGAGCCGGGCGAGCAGGGTGTGCGTCTGGTCGCGGTCTGCGGTGAACTCGCGTTCGCCGACCACGATCACGTTGCTGCCCCGCTCGGGACCGGAGGTGACCAGCACCCCCGGCAGACCCCAGGCCACGTGCGCGGCCATCCGCTCGTTGCTGACCGGACCGCCCAGGCACAGCTCGGTCTTGGCGCCCAGGCCGCGGTGCGCGGCGTCGTGGGCGACCAGTTCGGGCCGCGCCCCGCACTCCTCGACCAGCCCGGCCAGCCACATCAGCGCGTAGGCGTCGCGCCGGGTGACGGTGTGCTCGTGCGAGCCCGTCCCGATGCTGCGCGGCACCACGATCAGGCACTCGCTGCCGACCGGCAGTCCGAAGAACTCCCGGACCCGCTCGGTCCTGCGGCGCCGCCGCAGCACCTGGGCCAGCCAGCCGAGGCCGGCGCTGATCGCGCTGGCCACCAGGCCGAGCACCACGTTGAGCACGCTGTCGGTCACCGCCGTCCTCCCTCCCCGTCCGAGACCTCGGCCAGCTTATGGGGGAGGGATGCGGCTGTCGTCGGTCGGTTGACCCAGGTCTGCCGCGCGGATTTTGTCGGATCCGGACCGTCCGGTCAGCTCCCGGTACGGGTCCAGAGGTCCGTGATGCGGACGTCGAGGTCGGCCAGCAGCCGGCGCAGCAGCGGCAGGGAGAGGCCGATGACGTTGCCCGGGTCGCCGTCGATGCCGTCGACGAACGGCGCCGAGCGGCCGTCCAGGGTGAACGCCCCGGCCACGTACAGCGGTTCGCCGGAGGCCACGTACGCGGCGATCTCCGCGTCGTCCGGGGTGCCGAAACGGACGGTGGTGGAGGCGGTGGCCGAGGACTGCCGGCCGGTCGTGGTGTCGATCACGCAGTGCCCGGTGCGCAGCACCCCGGCGCGTCCGCGCATCGACTGCCAGCGGGCCAGCGCCTCGGCGGCGTCGGCGGGCTTGCCGAGGGCGAGGCCGTCCAGCTCCAGAACGGAGTCGCAGCCGATCACCAGCTCGCCGTCGGCGAGTTCGGCGGCGACGGCCTTCGCCTTGGCCTCGGCCAGGACGAGCGCGAGCTCGGCGGGGGTGGCGGCGGTGATCGCGTCCTCGTCGACGCCGCTGACCACCACGCGCGGGTCGAGGCCCGCCTGGCGCAGCAGCCCGAGGCGGGCGGGGGAGGCGGAGGCGAGGACGAGGGCGCGCTGGTCGGTCATGCCCACCAGGGTAGGGGGTGCCGCTATCCGCCGTTCGGGTGAACGGCTCAGATGAACGGTCCGGGTGAACGGCTCAGGTGAACGGGCGGGAGAGCATCATCAGCACGGCGCCGACGAGCACCAGCGCGGCGAGCACCTTGCCGGCCCGTTGCATCCGCTCCTGCATCCGACGGGCCTCGGGCGAGGGCTCGTCACGGGGATCTGACCAGAGCACCTGTCCAGGGTGCGTCGCACGGGGGCGCGGGCGCCTGAGTATCCGTACTCAGGTTCCGGGCAAAGCGGGCGCCGGACAGCGCGCGGGGCGGGAAGCAGACCGGCTTCCCGCCCCGCGCGGCGGACGTCAGTGCGCCCAGCCCGAGGTCCGCCAGGCGTTCACGCCCGGGCGGACGGCGGGGCGCAGCAGGCGGGCGCGGTCGTTCCAGGGGGAGGCCGGGCCGACACCGGCCAGGCGCGCCGCCTCGGCGGCGGCCCGCGCGGCGGCGGCCCGGGCCTGGACCACCGCCAGGACGGTGGCCAGCTCCTCGGGGGTCGGCTGCCCGTGCAGTACGTGGATCGGGGACATGGCTGGTTCTCTCCCGACAGGGACGGGGCCTACAGGGGGATGTTGCCGTGCTTCTTCGGCGGCAGCACCTCGCGCTTGCCGCGCAGCGCCCGCAGGCCGCGGACGATGTGCCGGCGGGTCTCGCTCGGCGCGATCACCGCGTCCACGTAGCCGCGTTCGGCCGCCAGGTACGGGTTCAGCAGGGTGTCCTCGTACGAGGCGATCAGCTCGGCCCGCTTCTCCTCGGCGGTGCCGGCCGCCTCGGCCTCGGCGATCTCCCGGCGGTGCAGGATGTTGACCGCGCCCTGGGCGCCCATCACGGCGATCTGCGCGGTCGGCCAGGCCAGGTTGAGGTCGGCGCCCAGGTGCTTGGAGCCCATGACGTCGTACGCGCCGCCGAAGGCCTTGCGGGTGATCACGGTGATCAGCGGGACGGTGGCCTCGGCGTAGGCGTAGATCAGCTTGGCGCCGCGCCGGATGATGCCGTCCCACTCCTGCTCGGTGCCGGGCAGGAAGCCGGGCACGTCCACGAAGGTCAGCACCGGGACGTTGAAGGAGTCGCAGGTGCGGATGAAGCGGGCGGCCTTCTCGCTGGCGTTGATGTCCAGGCAGCCGGCCAGGTCCATCGGCTGGCTGCCGACGATGCCGACGGACTGGCCCTCGACCCGGCCGAAGCCGGTGATGATGTTGCCCGCGTACAGCGGCTGGGTCTCCAGGAACTCGCCGTCGTCGACGATGTGCTCGATCACCTTGCGCATGTCGTACGGCTGGTTCGCCGAGTCCGGCACGATGGTGTCGAGTTCGAGGTCCTCCTCGGTGACCGTGAGGTCGGCCTGCTCGGGGTAGGACGGCGGGTCGCTGAGGTTGTTGGAGGGCAGGTACGAGAGCAGGCTCTTGACGTACTCGATCGCCTCCTTCTCGTCCGCGGCCAGGTAGTGGGCGTTGCCCGACTTGGTGTTGTGGGTGCGCGCGCCGCCCAGCTCCTCCATCGCGACGTCCTCGCCGGTGACGGTCTTGATCACGTCGGGGCCGGTGATGAACATGTGCGAGGTCCGGTCGGCCATCACCACGAAGTCGGTGATCGCGGGGGAGTACACCGCGCCGCCCGCGCAGGGGCCCATGATCAGCGAGATCTGCGGGATGACGCCGGAGGCGTGCACGTTGCGGCGGAAGATCTCGCCGTACAGGCCGAGCGAGACCACGCCCTCCTGGATCCGGGCGCCGCCGGAGTCGTTGATGCCGATGACCGGGCAACCGGTCTTCAGCGCGAAGTCCATCACCTTGACGATCTTCTCGCCGAAGACCTCGCCGAGGGAGCCGCCGAAGACGGTGAAGTCCTGGGCGAACACGGCGACCTGGCGGCCGTCCACGGTGCCGTAGCCGGTCACCACGCCGTCGCCGTACGGCCGGTTCTTCTCCTGGCCGAAGTTGGTCGAGCGGTGCCGGGCGAACTCGTCGAACTCCACGAAGGAGTCCTCGTCCAGCAGTTCCACGACCCGCTCACGGGCGGTCAGCTTGCCCTTGGCGTGCTGCTTCTCCACGGCCTTCGCGGAGCCGGAGTGCACCGCCTCGTCCAGCCTGCGCCGCAGGTCGGCGAGCTTGCCGGCGGTGGTGTGGGGGTCGTACGGCGCCTCGGTCATCCGGTGGCTCTCCCTGATCCATGGCCGCGACCTGTTCGAGTGCGCGCGGGGCCGGGTGGTGGGCCCGCGCATGAGGGCAGGGCGGCGCTACGAACTACCGCTGGGTAGCGTAGCCAGCGCGGAGGGCGATACGTCATGTCCTGGCGTTATGGCCATCAACACAGTGTGTCCCCGCCCGTTCTGCGGGACGATGGGGCGGCCTGCGTCCCGTACCCGATCTAGGGTTTCCCCATGACCGATCGCGAGACCCCCCGCCGTAGCGGGCTGCGCGGCTTCGGCCACGCCGGACCGTCGCCCTGGACCGACCTGGACCGTCCGCCGCTGGACGAGGAGGCGCTGCGCCACGACCTGCTCGTCCCGGGCGGCCTGTGGACCTCCCTGGACGTCGTCCCCGAGACCGGTTCCACCAACAGCGACCTCGCCGCCCGGGCCGCGGCCGGCGCCGGGCAGGGCGCGGTGCTGGTGGCCGAGGCGCAGAGCGCCGCCCGCGGCCGGCTGGACCGGCGGTGGACGGCCCCGCCCCGCTCCGGGCTGTTCCTGTCCGTGCTGCTGCGCCCCGAGGAGGTGCCGGTCGAGCGGTACGGCTGGCTGCCGATCCTGGTCGGGGTGGCCGCGGCCAGCACGCTGGGCCGGATCGCCGGGGTCGAGGTCGGGCTGAAGTGGCCCAACGACCTCCAGGTGGAGATCGACGGCGCGGAGCGCAAGCTCGGCGGCATCCTCACCGAGCTGGCCGGCGGCGCGGTGGTGGTCGGCATGGGCCTCAACGTCTCGCTGCGCGAGCCGGAGCTGCCCGTCCCCACCGCCGCCTCGCTCGCGCTGGCCGGCGCCTCGACCACCGACCGGGGCACCCTGCTGCGCGCCCTGCTGCGCGAGTTCGCCGAGCTCTACCGGGACTGGACGGCCGCCGCGGGCGACCCGCACGCCAGCGACCTGCTGCGCGCCTACGTGGACCGCTGCAGCACGCTCGGCCGCCAGGTGAAGGTGCACCTGCCGGGCGACCGCGAGCTGGTCGGCGAGGCGGTGGCGGTGGACGGCGACGGCCGGCTGGTGGTCCGTACGCCCGACGGCGTACGCCGGGCGGTCGGCGCGGGCGACGTGGTCCACGTGCGCCCCGAGCCCCGCTGAACGGCAGTCTTCACCTCCCCTTGACCCGGGCTGATGCCCCGGATCCGACGATTCCGTGCGAACATTCCACCTGGCAGCGGTGTGAGGCGCGCCACTGTCCGCCCGGGTGGCGGACGGCGCGCCCGGACACGTAGGACACGAGGCGAGTGCGGCGAGCGCACGGGGACGGACCGGTGGCAGAGGACGGCAGCAGCGGCGCGACGGCGGGCAGCAACGACCCCACGGTCGCGCTCGAACTGGAACGCCTGATCCTGGACGCGCCGCGCCGCTACACCCCGTACCAGGCGGCGCGTGCCGCCGACGTCCCGATGGAGCTGGCCACCCGGTTCTGGCGCGCCATGGGCTTCCCCGACATCGGCCAGTCCAGGGCGCTCACCGACGGCGACGTGATCGCGCTGCGGCGCCTGGCCGGCCTGGTGGAGTCCGGGCTGCTCAGCGAGTCGATGGCGATCCAGGTGGCCCGGTCCACCGGCCAGACCACGGCCCGGCTGGCCGGCTGGCAGATGGACACCTTCCTGGAGAACCTCACCCAGTCCGTCGAGCCCGGGCTGACCCGTGCCGACGTGGCGTACCCGCTGGTCGAGCTGCTGCTGCCGGAGCTGGAGCAGTTCCTGGTGTACGTCTGGCGGCGCCAGCTGGCGGCGGTCACCGGCCGGGTGGTGCAGGCCGCCGAGGACAACGAGATCACCAGCGGGCGGCTCGCCGTCGGCTTCGCCGACCTGGTCGGCTTCACCCGGCTGTCCCGGCGGCTGGAGGAGGAGGAGCTCGGCGAGCTGGTCGAGACCTTCGAGAACACCTGTTCGGACCTGATCGCGGGCCAGGGCGGCCGGGTGATCAAGACCCTCGGCGACGAGATCCTCTACGTCTCCGAGGACCCGACGACCGCCGCCGAGATCGCGCTGAGCCTGATCGAGGCGCTGGCCGGGAACGACATCATCCCGCCGCTGCGGGTCGGCATGGCCTTCGGCACGGTCACCTCGCGGATGGGCGACGTCTTCGGCACGACCGTCAACCTGGCCAGCCGGCTCACCTCGATCGCACCCAAGGACGCGGTGCTGATCGACGGCGAGTTCGCCGCCGCGCTGGAGCAGAACGGCAGCGTCGCCCCGGCCGACTCGGAGGGGCCCGGCCTGGCCGAGGCGCTGTCGGCCGCGGCCGGGATGCCCGCCTCCGGGCTGCCGATGCCGGCCCCGGACGCCGGGGCCCGCTTCCATCTGCAGCCGATGTGGCGGCGGCCGGTGCGGGGGCTCGGACTGGTTGAGCCGTGGCTGCTCACCCGGCGGCTGAAGGCCGAGTAGCGGCCCGTCGGTGGGGAAGGCGTGGGGGTGGAGGAAGCCGCCCGCGATGCGGTCGTTCGCGGGTGCGCCTCCCCGTGGTGGGTTCGGTCCTCGGGCTGCCGTACGGGTGGGGCCTGGGCGGCGGGCGGCCTGACAGCGCCGTGGTCCGTCCGGGCAAACAGGGCATAACCGAACGAAACCGCCATAGTCTTGGTGCAAGTGGCCGGTCGGGTGCGGCCGGCCGACGGGGGTCTGGCAGGACCGAGCACAGGGAGCGAGGCGAGCCGGTGAGCAGTGAGGCGACCATGACGGACCGCGACCGCGACTGCGATTGCGGCGGGCCGCGGCACCCCGAGCCGCTGCCCGACCTGAGGCTGCAGTCCGTGGTCGAGCTGGCCCAGGACATGGCCGCCGCGCTCACCCCGCTGGAGGCCGTCCGGGCCGCCGCCGCCCGTGCCACCGAGGCGCTCGGCGCCACCATGGCCGCCGTCTCGGTCTGGGACCGCGAGTCCGGCCGGCTGCGGGTCCTGGTCAACCACGGCGAGCTCGCCCCGGGCGAGGAGGAGCTGCCCGAGGACGAGTCGTACCCGGTCGCCGACTTCCCCGAGATCGTCACGTACCTGGAGGAGCGCTGGACCACCGGGCGGCTGCCGCGCGCCTGGCTGCAGAGCGCCGAGAACAGCGAGCCGCGCCCCGGGCACGCGCACCCGACCGCCGGCGCGTACTGCCAGGAGCGCGCGGCGGCGCTGCGCCGCCGCGGGCGGGCCTGCTGCGTGGTCGCGCCGATCGTGCTGCACGGCCAGGCCTGGGGTGAGCTGTACCTCGCCCGGTCCGCCGGGATGCCCGAGTTCACCGAGGCCGACGCCGACTACGCGACGCTGCTCGCCGCCCAGGTCTCGGCCGGGCTGGCACAGACCGAGCGCCTCGCCGACCTGCGCCGGCTCGCCTTCTCCGACCCGCTCACCGGCCTGGCCAACCGGCGGGCCGTCGACGCCCGGCTGGAGGGCGCGCTGGAGGCGCACAACCGGGACGGCACCGTGGTCTCGCTGGTGGTCTGCGACGTCAACGGGCTGAAGCGGGTCAACGACCAGCTCGGCCACGAGATGGGCGACCGGCTGCTGGAACGGTTCGCCCACCAGCTGTCGCTGGCCGCCGCCAAGCTCCCCGGCAGCCTCGCCGCGCGGCTCGGCGGCGACGAGTTCTGCCTGCTGGTGGAGGGTCAGAAGGCCGACGAGGTGGTCGCCGTCGCCGAGGAGCTGTGCGCCCGGGCGCTCGCGCTCGCCGAGGGCGAGGGCGTGGCCTGCGGCGTCGCCTCCACCGGGGACTCGATCGGGCCCGTCACCACCCCCGACCGGCTGTTCCGGCTCGCCGACGCCGCCCAGTACCGGGCCAAGGCCGCCCGGGCCGCCCACCCCGTGGTCGCCGGGCGCAGCCACGGCCCCGGCTTCTCGCCCGACCCCACGGTGCTGCTCGCCGACGCCGCCGATCCGCACCACCGGGCGGACGGGCGGCGCGCGCCGGGCGGCCGGGCCGGCGCGGGCGACCGGCGGCGGTTCCGCGGCGCCGCCCGCAGCGCCGACCCGGGGCAGTTGCTCACCGCGGTGCTCGCCTCCCTCGACCAGGCCGCGCTGACCCGGGCCGTCCACCCGGCGGACACCCTCGGCAAGCTGGTCGTGGTCGCCGAGGCCTCCGCCCGGCTGCTGGACGCCGTCGGCTGGTGGGTCTCGTACGTCCCGCCCGGCTCCCACCTGATGCGCACCTCCCAGCACGCCGTCTACCGGATGACCAGCGGTCCCAGCAGCGTCCGCGCCGAGACCCAGCGGGCCCAGATCGAGGCCCCCGACGCGGTCTTCGACCTCCGGCACTACCCGATGACCCGCCGGGCCGTGCGCGGCGGCGCCTTCGCTCTGCGGGCGGGCGCGGCCGGCAACGATCCGGCGGAGGAGGCGATGCTGGTCGTCTCCGGTTACCGGGGCATGGTCGCGGCCGGCGGCCAGAACCCGGCGGGCGGCTGGCTGGTGGAGCTCTTCGCCGACGACGCCACCCTGCCGCTGGGACAGGCCGCCTGCGCCGTGCGCGCCCTGGTCTCGGTCGCCCTGTCGGGCCCGGCCTCGCCACCGGTGGTGTGAGGCGGGCGTTCCGCCCGGGCCCGTCGTGGTTGGTCGGCCGGTGGCCCCGGCCGGTGTCCGGCCGCGGCCGTGTGCGGATTCGGTGACGGGGGTGTCCCGCGCGGGTCGCGGTTGACGCCCGGGGGTGCCCGGGGGCGGGCGGGGTGGTGGAGGGTGGGGCGACGGTTTCCGGAGGACGGGGGTTCGGCCGTGGGCGGACGGTGGGCGGGTGCGGCGGTGGCCGGGGTGCTGGTGCTCGGGGGCGCGGCGGCGGGGGCCGGCCCGGCGTCGGCGGTGCCGGCGGTGCGGACGGTGCCCGAGCGGGCGCCTCAGCCGCGGGCCTCCGAGGGGGCGCACCGGATCACGGAGTCCACGCTGTCCGCGTCGAGGTCGAGGAAGCGCACGGCGCGGCACCGCTCCCACCGCGGGTTCGGCGGGCTGTACGCCTGGTTCGGCGTCGTCCTGCCGCTCTGTGTGCCGGCCGTGGTGTCGGTGGTGTTCTGGTTCAGGCGTCGGAACCGGCCCCGTTCGCAGGCGGGTTGAGGGCCCGTAGGGCGGCGTCGACCAGGCGGTCGGCGTGCTCGTGGGTGAGCGGGCCGAGCCGGTACTGCCAGCGGTAGTAGATCGGGCCGTAGACGAGTTCGACGGCCAGGTCGAGGTCGGCGTCGGCGGCGATCTGGCCGGCCTCGCGGGCGCTGCGCAGGCGGTCGCGGGTGACCTCCAGCAGGGGGTCCAGCAGGCGGGTGCGGTACTCGGTGTGCAGCGCCGGGTCGTTGAGGATCTCGGCGACGATCGCCCGGTAGGTGCGGTCGGTGCCCGGGTCGCGGAGCTCGTCGCTGGTGGGGCGCAGGACGGCGCGGAGGTCGGCGGCGAGGTCGCCGGTGTCGGGGAGGGCGAGGCCGCCGTCGTGCTCGCCGGCGGCGAGGAAGGCGTCGAAGACGACGGCGCCCTTCGAGGGCCACCACCGGTAGATGGTCTGCTTGCCGACGCCGGCCCGGGCGGCGATCGCCTCGATGGTCAGCTTGCCGTAGCCGACTTCGGCGACGAGTTCGGTGGCGGCGGTGAGGACGGCGGCGCGGGCGCGCTCGCTGCGGCGGGCGGGGTCGGGGGCGGTTCTGGAAGCCATGGGGAAAAGTCTATGCGGAATGACGAGACGAGACGTATTGTCTTCTCAAGACATAGCGAGACGGCACGTCTCGTCTCATTCGCTATCCCCGGAGGTGCCCGTGAACCGCCCCGCACACATCCTGATGGTCTCCGTACCGGCCCACGGGCACGTCAACCCGAGCCTCGCCGTGATCGCCGAGCTGGTCGCCCGGGGCCACCGGGTCAGCTACCTCAACGACCCCTCCTTCCGCGAGACCGTCGAGTCCACCGGAGCCACCCTCGTCCCGTACCCGACGAAGCTGCCGCTCACCGACGACCCCGGCGGCTGGCCGGCGGACCCGGTGGCGATCCAGGACGTCTTCCTGGACGACACGCTGGCGGCGTGGTCCGTCCTGCTGGAGGCCCTTGAGGACGACCGCCCCGACCTGGTGCTCTACGACATCGCGGGCTTCGCCGGCCGGGCGCTCGGCGAGCGGCTGGGGGTGCCGGTGGTGCAGCTGTCGTCCACCTTCGTCGGCTGGGAGGGCGCCGAGGAGGACATGGCCGAGGTCTTCGAGGCGATCCGCACCGGCCCCGGCGGCCCCGAGCACCACCGCAGGTTCGCCGACTGGCTGGCCGAGGCCGGCGCGGTGCAGCGCGACGTGGAGGCCTTCAAGGGCCGTCCGGAGCGGGCGATCGCGCTCGTCCCGCGCGCCCTGCAGCCCAACGCCGACCGGGTCGACGAACAGCGGATCAGCTTCGTCGGGCCCTGCTTCGGTGACCGGGCCCACCAGGGGCGGTGGCAGCGGCCGGCCGGCGCGGAGAAGGTGCTGCTGGTCTCGCTGGGCTCGGCGTTCACCCACCAGCCGGCGTTCTACCGCGCCTGCGTCCAGGCCTTCGGCGACCTGCCGGGCTGGCACACGGTGCTGCAGATCGGCGCGCACACCGACCCGGCCGAGCTCGGTGAGGTGCCGGATACCGTCGAGGTGCACCGGTGGGTGCCGCAGCTGTCCGTGCTCTCCCAGGCGGACGCCTTCGTCACCCACGCGGGCATGGGCGGATCCAGCGAGGGGCTGTTCCACGCGGTGCCGATGATCGCGGTGCCGCAGGCCGTCGACCAGTTCACCAACGCGGACGCGCTGGTGGGCCTCGGTGTCGCCCGCCGGCTGGACACCGGGCAGGCCACCCCGGAGGCGCTGCGCGCGGCGCTGCTGGAACTGGTCGGCGACCCGGCGGTGGCCGAGCGGCTGCGGGAGCTGTCCGCCGCCGGGCGGGCCGAGGGCGGCACTGCCCGGGCGGTCGACCTGATCGAGGCGGAACTCGTGAAGTGAGCGGTGGCGGGGGCCGTGGCGTGCGATGCCGGTCCGGAGGGCGGAGAATCCGGATGACGGGCACCTGTTGTCATATCTTCATTCACCTGATGTGATGGTGTATATGGATATGCACAGTGCTGTGGCCCCCGACGCTCCGCTGGTCCTGGTCGGCAAGGCCGACGTCAGCGCCGAGGACGTCCTGTCCGTCGCCCGGGGCAACGCCCGGGTCGAGATCGGTTCCGACGCGCAGGCCGAGATGGCGGCCGCCCGTGCGCGGATCGACGCCCTCGCGGCCGAGCCGCGTCCCGTCTACGGCGTGTCGACCGGCTTCGGCGCGCTCGCCGTGCGCCACATCAGCCCCGAGCTGCGCGCCCAGCTGCAGCGGTCGCTGGTGCGCTCGCACGCCGCCGGCATGGGGCCCGCGGTCGAGCGCGAGGTGGTCCGCGCGCTGATGTTCCTGCGGATGAAGACGCTGGCCTCCGGCCGCACCGGCGTCCGGCCGCTGGTCGCGCAGACCATGGCCGCCCTGCTCAACGCGGGCATCACCCCGGTGGTGCGGGAGTTCGGCTCGCTCGGCTGCTCCGGCGACCTCGCGCCGCTGTCGCACTGCGCACTGGTCCTGATGGGCGAAGGCACCGCCACCGGCCCGGACGGCGTGGAGAAGCCCGCCGCCGAACTGCTCGCCGCCGCCGGGATAGCGCCGGTCGAGCTGCTGGAGAAGGAGGGCCTCGCCCTCATCAACGGCACCGACGGCATGCTCGGCATGCTGGTGATGGCCATCGCCGACCTCCAGCGGCTGTTCACCACCGCCGACATCACCGCGGCGATGAGCCTGGAGGCGCTGCTCGGCACCGACAAGGTGCTCGCCCCCGAACTGCACGCCCCGATCCGCCCGCACCCGGGCCAGGCGCTCAGCGCCGCCAACATGCTCGCCGTCCTCAAGGGCTCCGGTCTCACCGGCCACCACCAGGACGACGCCCCGCGCGTCCAGGACGCCTACTCGATCCGCTGCGCCCCGCAG
The DNA here is from genome assembly GCF_044763205.1 of Kitasatospora sp. NPDC096204. Lineage (NCBI taxonomy): Bacteria > Bacillati > Actinomycetota > Actinomycetes > Kitasatosporales > Streptomycetaceae > Kitasatospora > Kitasatospora sp. NPDC096204. The sequence continues at coordinate 70,434 of NZ_JBIWFT010000024.1, read as the reverse complement.
GTCGCCGGCGCCGGCCGGGACACCCTGGCGCACGCCCGGCTGGTCGCCGACCGCGAACTGGCCGCCTCGGTCGACAACCCGGTGGTGCTGCCGGACGGCCGGGTGGAGTCCAACGGCAACTTCCACGGCGCCCCGGTCGCGTACGTGCTGGACTTCCTCGCCATCGCCGCCGCCGACCTCGGCTCGATCTCCGAGCGGCGCACCGACCGGCTGCTCGACAAGGCCCGCTCGCACGGCCTGCCGGCCTTCCTGGCCGACGACCCGGGCGTGGACTCCGGCCTGATGATCGCCCAGTACACCCAGGCGGCGCTGGTCAGCGAGAACAAGCGGCTCGCCGTCCCGGCCTCGGTCGACTCGATCCCCTCCTCCGCGATGCAGGAGGACCACGTGTCGATGGGCTGGTCGGCCGCGCGCAAGCTGCGCCAGGCCGTGGCCAACCTCGGCCGCATCCTGGCCGTCGAACTCACCGCGTCCGCCCGCGCGCTGGAGATCCGCCGGCAGGCCGACGGGGTCGCCGAGCTCGCCCCGGCCACCGCGGCCGCGCTGGCCGCCGCCCGGGAGGCGGGGGTCGGCGGCGCCGGCCGCGACCGCTTCCTCTCGCCGGACCTGGAGGCGGCCGCCGAGCTGGTCGCCTCCGGCGGGCTGGTGCGGGCGGTCGAGCGGGTCACCGGCCCGCTGGCCTGAGTCGGTGCCGCCGCCGCGGGGTGACCGGGCTTCAGTCCCAGTCGCCCCGCGGGCGGCGGTCCCGCTCGTCCCGGTGGTCGCGGCGGTTGCCCAGCGCGGCCGCGAAGTTGACCCCGACGATGCCCGCCCAGCAGGCCAGCAGGCCGGCGAAGCCACCGGTCTCGGGGCTGCCGGCGATCGCGGTCAGCGGGATGCCGAGGGCGAGCGAGACCACCGCCAGCCGGGTGCCGGCCCGGCCGGAGGCCGACGGGCGGTCGCGGTCCCGGCGCCCGCCCCGGCCCCGGTGGGACGGCTCGTAGTCGTCCATCCGCTCGGCCACCGACCGGTCGACCCGGGCGTCCAGCCGGGCGTCGAGCCGCTTCACGAAGGAGTCGACGAGTGCGTCCTCGTACTCCTTGCCGAGCTCCTTGCGGGCCTGGAGGGTGGCGTCGAGGTCGCGCCGCAGTTCGTCCTGACGAGTGTCCATGGAGCAAGCGTGGGGCCGCCGGGACGTCCGGTCCATCCGTTCGCGGGAGGAATCCGGGCGGGCTCAGGGACAAATCAGGGTCGCCCCAAGGGTTTCCCCGAACCCGGCGGGGCCGCCGGACCGCCGCGGCCCCCGAACCGGCCGAACCGGGACGTCTCACCGGACGTCCCGCCGTACGAGACGTCTTTGCCAGCCGCGGCCCGCTCCTGCACAGTCGTCGTCCGAACCGCTCGCACCCGGAGGTACCGCTGATGACCGCCACCGACGAGACCGGCAGCGTCGGACCCTCCGCCCGGCTGCTCCAGCTGTTCGAAGGGCACCGGCTGACGCCGACCCAGCGCCGGATCGCCCACTCGCTGGTGCGGCACGCCACCGAGGCGCCGTTCCTGTCCAGCGTGGAGGTCGCCGAACTCGCGGGCGTCAGCCAGCCGTCCGTCACCCGCTTCGCGGTCGCGCTCGGGTACGACGGTTACCCCGCGCTGCGCAAGCGACTGCGCGAACTCGGCGGCGGCGACCAGGGCGCGCCGGAGAGCCCGGACGACGTGGTGCGCAACGAGCACCAGCAGGCCGTGCTCGCCGAGATCGCCCACCTGCGCCACCTCGCCGAACTCCTCGCCGATCCGGAGCCGATCACCCGGGCCGCCCGGCTGCTCGCCGCCTCCCGCCCGCTGCCGGTGCTCGGGCTGCGGGCCGCCTCGGCGCAGGCGCGCGGCTTCGCCTACTTCGCGGCCAAGGTGCACCCGGACATCCGGCTGCTCGACGAGGGCGGCAGCATGCTCGCCGACCGGCTGGAACAGGCCCGGGCGGCCGGGGCCAGCGCGCTGCTCTGCTTCGCGCTGCCGCGCTACCCGCGGGAGCTGATGGACGCGCTGACGGTCGCCCGCGAGTGCGGGCTGACGGTGCTCACCGTGGCCGACAGCGCCTTCGCGCCGGTCGCCAAGCTGTCGGACCTGATGCTGCCGGCCGCCGTCGGCACCGGGCTGGTCTTCGACACCGCGTGCGCGCCGATGATGCTCGGCCGGGTGCTGCTGCAGTCCATGTGCGACGAACTCCCGGGCGCCGAAGCCAGGTTGGAGGCGATCGAGCAGTCAGCGGCGGCGCGCGGGCTGTTCCTGGAGTAGTGGCGGGGCGGGGGAGTAGCCGTCACGAACCCGGGCATCCCCTCCTGCAGGGGGTGTCACCCATGCGCGTGATCCACGAGATGAAGTTCGTCGCCCGCCTGTCCTCCGGCGCCGACGAGTGGTCCTGCCCCACCTGCGGCCGCCGCGTCACCCTGCGGCGCCTGCCCGACCCCGAACTGACCGTCCTCGACCCGGGCGACGAGTCGGCCGTCCACGTCGGCGTCATCGAACCCGACGCCCGCGCCGCCGCCGAGAAGTACGGCCTCGGCCCCGTCCAGAACATCCCCCGCCCGCCGACCCCGCCCGCCCCGGACGCCGACGACCGCCGCTGGCTCGCCGAGATCGGCATCGACTGGGACGGCGGCGCGGCGGCCTGAGGGGTGTCCGTCCCGGCCCGCTCCGGCCGTCGGGCGGGCGCTCCGGCGTGCCTGGGGGCCGGTTCCGGCCATGGCTGTTCCGATGGATTCCAGGTCTGGCCGAGGGCTGAATGTTTGGATATATTCAGCCGAACCAAGCTTGAATGAATTCATCCGCAGAGAGGCCGGGACATGGTGCAGCAGCAGGTGAGCGGGCCGCGTGAGGTGCGCGCGGCGCGAGGGACGGGGCTGACGGCGCAGGGGTGGCAGCAGGAGGCGGCCCTGCGGATGCTGATGAACAACCTCGATCCGGAGGTGGCCGAGCACCCGTCCAAGCTGGTGGTGTACGGCGGCACGGGCAAGGCGGCGCGGGACTGGCGGTCCTTCGACGCCATGGTGAAGACGCTGCAGGGGCTGAAGCAGGACGAGACCATGCTGGTCCAGTCCGGCCGCCCGGTCGGCGTGATGCAGACCCACGAGTGGGCGCCCCGGGTGCTGATCGCCAACTCCAACCTGGTCGGCGACTGGGCCAACTGGGAGGAGTTCCGCCGGCTGGAGAGCCTCGGGCTCACCATGTACGGGCAGATGACCGCCGGCTCGTGGATCTACATCGGCACCCAGGGCATCCTCCAGGGCACCTACGAGACCTTCGCCGCCGTCGCCAACAAGCGGTACAACGGCTCGCTGGAGGGCACCATCACCCTCACCGCCGGCCTCGGCGGGATGGGCGGCGCCCAGCCGCTGGCCGTCACCATGAACGGCGGCGTGGCGATCTGCATCGACTGCGACCCGTCCCGGATCTCCCGCCGGATCGAGCACCGCTACCTGGACGTCGAGGCCAAGGACCTCTCCCACGCGCTGGAGCTCGCCACCGCGGCCCGCGACAGGAAGCAGCCGCTCTCCATCGGCGTGCTGGGCAACGCCGCCGAGCTGGTCCCGCAGCTGCTCGCGATGGACGCGCCGATCGACATCGTCACCGACCAGACCAGCGCCCACGACCCGCTCGCCTACCTGCCGGTCGGCGTGGCCTTCGAGGACATGGCGGACTACGCCGCCGCCAAGCCCGCCGAGTTCACCCAGCGGGCGCGCGAGTCGATGGCCCGGCACGTCGAGGCGATGGTCGGCTTCCTGGACCGCGGCGCCGAGGTCTTCGACTACGGCAACTCGATCCGCGGCGAGGCCCAACTGGCCGGCTACGACCGCGCCTTCGCCTTCCCCGGCTTCGTCCCGGCGTACATCCGCCCGCTGTTCTGCGAGGGCAAGGGCCCGTTCCGCTGGGCGGCGCTGTCCGGCGACCCGCAGGACATCCACAAGACCGACAAGGCCGTCCTCGACCTCTTCCCGGAGAACGAGTCGCTGGCCCGCTGGATCAAGATGGCCCAGGAGAAGGTGCACTTCCAGGGCCTGCCGGCGCGCATCTGCTGGCTCGGCTACGGCGAGCGCGACAAGGCCGGCGAGCGCTTCAACGACATGGTCGCGGCCGGCGAGCTGTCCGCCCCGATCGTCATCGGACGCGACCACCTGGACTGCGGCTCGGTCGCCTCCCCGTACCGGGAGACCGAGGCGATGCTGGACGGCTCCGACGCGATTGCCGACTGGCCGCTGCTCAACGCCATGGTCAACGTGGCCTCCGGCGCCTCCTGGGTCTCCATCCACCACGGCGGCGGCGTCGGCATCGGCCGCTCGATCCACGCCGGTCAGGTCACCGTCGCCGACGGCACGGCCCTCGCCGGGGAGAAGATCCGCCGGGTGCTCACCAACGACCCGGGCATGGGCGTCATCCGGCACGTGGACGCCGGCTACGACCGGGCCGCCGAGGTCGCCGCCGAGCGCGGTGTCCACATCCCCATGAACCAGCACAGCCCCATGGGCGAGCTGTGACATCCGGGTTCGAGGAGATGTGGGCGGAGCTGCTCCCCGTGGGCCGCTCCGCCTCCTCCGGCGGCTACCGCCGCTTCGCCTGGAACTCCGCCGACGCCGAGTGCCGCGCCTGGTTCGAGGAGCAGGCCCGCGGTCGCGGCCTCGCGTACGAGCTGGACCGCAACGGCAACCAGTGGGCCTGGCTGGGCGACCCGAACGGGCAGGGGGCGGTCGTCACCGGCTCGCACCTGGACTCCGTCCCGGACGGCGGCGCCTTCGACGGCCCGCTCGGCGTGGTCTCCTCCTTCGCCGCCCTGGACGAACTGCGTTCCCGCGGCGCCGAGTTCACCAAGCCCCTGGCGATCGTCAACTTCGGCGACGAGGAGGGCGCCCGGTTCGGCGTGGCCTGCATCGGCTCCCGGCTGACCGCCGGCGTCCTCAGCCGCGAGCAGGCGTACGGGCTGCGCGACGCCGACGGCGTCCGGCTGCCCGACGCGATGGAGAAGGCCGGCTACGACCCGACCGCGATCGGCGCGGACGACGACCGGCTGGCCCGGATCGGCGCCTTCGTCGAACTCCACGTCGAGCAGGGCCGCTTCCTCGCCGAGGGGCAGCCGGTCGGCGTGGCCGGCGCGATCTGGCCGCACGGCCGCTGGCGGTTCGACTTCCACGGCGAGGCCAACCACGCCGGCACCACCCGGATCGAGGACCGCCACGACCCGATGCTGACCTACGCCAACACGGTGCTCGCCGCCCGCAAGAAGGCCCGGCTGGCGGGCGCGCTGGCCACCTTCGGCAAGGTCGCCGTCGAGCCCAACGGCACCAACGCGATCGCCTCGCTGGTGCGCGGCTGGCTGGACTCCAGGGCGGCCGACGAGCGCACCCTCACGGCGCTGGTCGCCGAGATCGAGCAGGCCGCCGCCGAGCGCGGCGAGCGCGACGGCGTCCGGGTCGAGCTGACCCGCGAGTCCTACACCCCGGTGGTGGACTTCGACGGGCCGCTGCGCGACCGGCTGGCCGAGCTGCTGGACGCCCCGGTGCTGCCCACCGGCGCGGGGCACGACGCCGGCATCCTGGCCTCCGCCGTCCCGACCGCCATGCTGTTCGTGCGCAACCCCACCGGCGTCTCGCACTCCCCGGCCGAGGACGCCGAGCGGGACGACTGCCTGGCCGGGGTCGCCGCGCTCGCCGACGTACTGGAGGACCTGGCGTGTCAGTGACCACGACGACGTACTGGGCGCAGTACGCCTGGCTGCCACACGACAACGGGCCGGTGGTCGAGCAGGACGTGCTGATCACCACCGGCCCCGGCGGGACGATCGCCGCCGTCACCCCGGGCAGCGGCCCCTGCCCGCCCGGCGCCGTCCGGCTCGACGGGCTGCTGCTGCCCGGCCAGGCCAACGCCCACTCGCACGCCTTCCACCGGGCGCTGCGCGGGCACGTCCAGGTCGGCTCCGGCACCTTCTGGACCTGGCGCGACACCATGTACCGGTTCGCCGACGCGCTGGACCCGGACCGCTACCTGGAACTCGCCACCGCCGTCTACGCCGAGATGGCGCTGGCCGGCATCACCGCCGTCGGCGAGTTCCACTACCTGCACCACGCGCCCGGCGGCGTCCGGTACTCCGATCCGAACGCGATGGGCGAGGCGCTGATCGAGGCCGCCGCCCGGGCCGGCATCCGGATCACCCTGCTGGACACCTGCTACCTCTCCTCCGGCTTCGGCGCCGAGCCGACCGAGCCGCAGCAGCGGTTCAGCGACGGCGACGCGCAGGCCTGGGCGGCCCGGGCGGACGCGCTCAAGCCGCGCGAGCACGCCCGGATCGGCGCCGCCATCCACTCGGTGCGGGCCGTCCCGGCCGAGCAGCTGGGCACCGTCGCGCACTGGGCGGCGACGCGCGGGGCGCCGCTGCACGTCCACCTGTCCGAGCAGACCGCCGAGAACGACGCCTGCCTGGCCGCGCACGGCGTCACCCCGACCCGGCTGCTCGCCGACCACGGCGCGCTCGGCCCGCGCACCTCGGCCGTGCACGCCACCCACCTGACCGACGAGGACGTCCGGCTGCTCACCGAGTCCTCCACCACGGTCTGCATGTGCCCCACCACCGAGCGGGACCTCGCGGACGGCATCGGCCCGGCCCGCCGGCTCGCCTCGGCGGGATCCCCGATCACCCTGGGCAGCGACAGCCACGCGGTGATCGACCCGTTCGAGGAGGCCCGCGCGCTGGAGCTGGACGAGCGGCTGCGCACCCGTACCCGCGGCCACTGGACGGCGAACGCGCTGCTGCGGGCCGGCACCGCGGACGGGCACGCCTCGCTCGGCTGGCCGGAGGCCGGACGGATCGAGGCCGGGGCGCTCGCCGACTTCACGGTGATCGCGCTGGACACCGTCCGGACGGCCGGACCGCCGCCCCGGCTCGGCGCCGAGATCGCGGTCTTCGCGGCCTCGGCGGCGGACGTGCGGCACGTGGTGGTCGGCGGCCGGCACGTCGTCCGGGACGGCGAGCACCTGCTGGTGGCCGACGTGCCGGGCGTGCTGCGCTCCGCGATCGGCGTGCTGGACCGCTGACCCAGAGATTCCCCCACTCCCCTCGGAAGGCCTCCCCTTGAACGCCAGGACCACCAGGACCACCTTGATCACGGGCATCGGCAGCCTGGTCACCAACGACCCCGGTCAGGGCACCGGGCCGCTCGGCCTGCTGACCGACGCGGCCGTGGTGGTCGACGGCGGCACCGTCGCCTGGGTCGGCCCGGCCGCCGACGCCCCGGCGGCGGACGAGCGCTTCGACGCCGGGGGCCGGGCCCTGCTGCCCGGCTTCGTCGACTCGCACGCCCACCTGGTGTTCGCCGGCGACCGCACCGCCGAGTTCAACGCCCGGATGTCCGGGCAGTCGTACACGGCGGGCGGCATCCGGACCACGGTGGCGGCCACCCGGGCGGCGAGCGACGCCGAACTGGACGCCAACCTGGCCCGGTTCGTCCGGGAGGCGGTGCGCCAGGGCACCACCACCATCGAGTGCAAGTCCGGCTACGGGCTGACGGTCGAGGACGAGGCGCGCGCCCTGCGGATCGCCGCCGCGCACACCCCGGAGACCACCTACCTGGGCGCCCACGTGGTCGCCCCCGAGTACGCCGAGGACCCGGCCGGGTACGTGGACCTGGTCACCGGCGAGATGCTGGACGCCTGTGCCCCGCACGCCCGTTGGGTGGACGTGTTCTGCGAGCAGGGCGCCTTCGACGGGGAGCAGGCCCGGGCGATCCTGACCGCCGGCGTCGAGCGCGGCCTCACCCCCCGGGTGCACGCCAACCAGCTCTCGTACGGGCCCGGCGTGCGGCTGGCCGTCGAGCTGGGGGCCGCCTCGGCGGACCACTGCACCCATCTGACGGACGAGGACGTGGCGGCGCTGGCCGGCTCGCGGACGGTGGCCACCCTGCTGCCGGGGGCGGAGTTCTCCACCCGGGCCGAGTACCCGAGCGGGCGCCGGCTGCTGGACGCGGGCGCGGTGGTGGCGCTGTCCACCGACTGCAACCCGGGCTCCAGCTTCACGAGTTCGATGGCGTTCTGCATCGCGGTCGCGGTCCGGGAGATGGGGATGACCCCGGACGAGGCGGTCTGGGCGGCCACCGCGGGCGGCGCCCGGGCGCTGCGGCGCACGGACGTCGGTGTGGTCGCGCCCGGCGCGCGGGCCGACCTGCTGCTGCTGGACGCGCCCTCGCACGTCCACCTGGCGTACCGGCCGGGCGTGCCGCTGACGGCGGCGGTCTGGCGGGCGGGCGTCCGCGAGGTCTGACGCCCCCGGCCGCGAAGGCCCGCCCCCGGCCGGGGGCGGGCCTTCGTTCATGCCAGGCCCAAGGAGCGCCGCAGGAAGTGCAGTTCGTGGGTCAGCAGGTGCTCCACCACCGCCTCGTCGGTGGGCCGGTGGCCGGTGGCGCGCAGCGGGAGGACCTCGTGCGGGCGGCCGGCGGCGAGCAGGGCGGCGGACAGCCGCAGGGTGTGGGCCGGGTGGACGTTGTCGTCGGCGAGCCCCTGGACCAGCAGCAGCGGGCGGCTGAGCTTCGGCGCCTCGGCGATCAGCGAGCCGCCGTCGTAGTGCTCGGGGTGCTCGTCGGGGTGGCCGAGGAAGCGCTCCTGCCAGTGGGTGTCGTAGAACCGCCAGTCGGTGGGGGCGGCCCCGGCGCTGGCGGCGTGGAAGACGTCCGGGCGACGCAGCACGGCGAGGGCGGCGAGGTAGCCGCCGTAGGACCAGCCGCGGATGCCGACCCGGTCGAGGTCGAGCAGCCCGGGCCGCAGCCGGTCGGCCGCCCGCAGGCCCTCGACCTGGTCGCCGAGGGCGGGCTCCGCCTTGTCGCCGTAGATCGTCTTGTCCCAGCGCGGCCCGCGTCCGGGGGTGCCGCGGCCGTCCACGACCAGCACCGCGAAGCCCTGGTCGGCGAACCACTGGGAGACCTGGTCCCACCAGAGGCCGCCGGTGGTGGCCTTCTGCAGGGCGGGCCCGCCGTACGGGTCGAGCAGCACGGGCAGCGGGCCGTCGCCGGGGCGGTGGCCGGCGGGCAGGAAGAGCGCGGCGCGCAGCTCGCGCGGGCCGAGCCGGAGCAGTTCGGGTGCCGCGGTACGGACCGGCGGCTCGGCGCGGGAGGCGAGCGGGAGCGCCGGGCGGCCCTCGCGCAGGACGGTGGAGCGGCCGCCGGGGTGGCCGGGGGAGCGGGTGGTGAGCACCAGCGTGCCGCCGCGCCGCACCCCGGTGTGCAGGCCGGGGCCGCTGCTCAGCCGCCGGGGGCCGGTGTCGGGACGGTACGTCCACAGGTGGGTCTCGGTGGGCTCGTCGGAGGCGGTGAACAGCACCTGCTCGCCGTCCGTGCCGAGTACGGCGCGCAGCTGGAGCCCGGGCGGGGTGACCGGCTCGCCGTCGACGGTCAGGTGCCGGGTGTCGCCCAGGTCGGCGGTGTCCACCAGGGCGCCGCCCGCGGTGCGGGCCGGCAGGCCGGGGAGCAGTTCGATCCAGTGCGCGTCCCGCCGTTCGGCGAGCACCCGGGTGGCGCCGTCCGCTCCGATCGCCAGGGTGCGGACGGTGCGCTGGTCGCGGCTCTGTACGGCGGCGTACGGGCCGTGGGCGTCCCAGCCGGCGGCGGTGAGGTACTCGAAGGCGGCGCGGTCCCAGCGGACCTCGGTGTCCGTGCCGTCGAGGCCGAGCAGCCGCAGCGAGACCTCGGCGTTGGCGGCGCCGGCCAGCGGGTAGCGGACGGCGCGCGGGGGGTGGTGCGGGTCGGAGGGGTCGGCGAGGAAGAGGCGGGTGAGCGGGCGGTCGTCGACCCGGGTGGCCAGCAGCGCGGTGCCGTCGGGGGACCACCAGTGGCCGCGGTCGCGGTACATCTCCGCGGCGGCGACGTACTCGGCGAGCCCGTAGGCGACGTCCTCGGCCTCCGGTTCGGCGAGCGGGCGGTCGTCCGTGCCGTCGACGCCGACCACCCGCAGGGCACCGCCGAGGACGTAGGCGATCCGGCGGCCGGTCGGGTCGAGCCGCGGGTCCCGCGGCGGGCCGGGGACGGGGACGGCGCGGACGGTGCCGACGGCGGTGTCGGCCAGCCACAGTGCGCCGGCCAGGGCGAAGGCGGCGAGCGTCCCGGTGGCGTCGGTGCCGTACGCGGCGATGCCCTCGTCGGCGCCGAGGGCGGCCGGGTCGGCGACCAGCCGTTCCGCGCCGGTGGCGGTGTCCAGGGCCCAGAGGCAGGCGAGCGGGTCGGTGCCGGTCCGGCCGCGCAGGAAGAGCACGGTGGTGCCGTCCGGCGAGGGCTCCGGCTGGACGGGGACGCCCAGGGTGAACCGCCGGGTGCGGGCCAGCTGACGGGGTAAGGAGGGGGTCGTCATGCCGGGCACCATAGCCACGGCCGCCGGGGCCCTGTCGAGCGTCCGACGTCCGAGCACCCGATGCCCGGGCCGGAAAAGACGACCGGGGCCGCCGTGGATCTCAGGAATCCACGGCGGCCCCGGAGTCGTGAGCCGGAGGCGGGTCGGTCAGTGCACGTCGCCCATGAGGGCCTGGACCCGCTTGCGGTACCCGAAGATGGCGATTCCGGCGAGGACCGCGAGCGACGCCTGCATCGCGATGATGCCGGTGCCGTCGAGGCTGATGCCGGCCAGCGAGAGCAGGCTGGTGGTGCAGTCACCGGCGGTGACGGCGAGGAACCAGACGCCCATCATCTGGGAGGCGTACTTCCGCGGCGCCATCTTGGTGGTGACCGAGAGGCCGACCGGGGAGAGGCACAGCTCGCCGATGGTCTGGATCAGGTAGATCGAGACCAGCCACATCGGGGAGACCATGGTGCCGTTGTCCGCCATGGTCATCGGGACGATGAAGATGAAGAACGAGGCGCCGACCAGGACCAGGCCGATCGAGAACTTCACGATCGTGTTCGGCTCCTTGTCGCGGCGGGAGAGCCACAGCCACAGCCAGGCGAACACCGGGGCGAGCGCCATCACGAACAGCGGGTTCAGCGACTGGTACCAGGTGGCCGAGAAGCCGAGGCCGAACAGGCTGTCCGCGGTCTTCTTGTCCGCGAACAGGGAGAGGGTCGAACCGCCCTGGTCGTAGATCATCCAGAAGATGGCGGCCGCGGCGAAGAACCAGATGTACGCGGACATCTTGGACTGCTCGCCGGCGGTCAGGTCCTTGTCGCGCTTGATCCGGGCCAGCACGGTGATCGGGATCAGCAGGCCGGCGACGGTGAGCGGGACGAGGGCCCAGTTCAGCGTGTAGACGCCCATCGCGACGATGGCGCCGTAGAACACGGCCGCGCCGACGACCGTGAGGCCGACCTTCTTCAGCAGGCTGTTGCGCTCCGCGGGCTTGAGCGGGTTGGGGACCTCGCTGCTGCGGGGAGACAGGTGGCGGCTGCCCAGCAGGAACTGCACCAGGCCGACGGCCATGCCGACGGCGGCCAGCCCGAAGCCCAGGTGCCAGTTGTACTCCTTGCCGATCGTTCCGATGATGAACGGGGCGACGAAGGCACCGAGGTTGATGCTCATGTAGAAGACGGTGAAGCCACCGTCGCGGCGCGGGTCCTCGGGGCCGTTGTAGAGCTGGCCGACCATCGTGGAGATGTTGGCCTTCAGGAGCCCGGAGCCGAGCGCGACCAGGAGCAGGCCGAAGAAGAACGCGGCCTGGCCGGGGATCGCCAGCGCGATGTGGCCGGACATGATCACGAACCCGGCGATGGCGACGGTCTTGCGGGCACCCCAGACCCGGTCACCGAACCAACCGCCGGGGTAGGCCATGAGGTAGACCATCGAGACGTAGACGGAGTAGACCGCCGTCGCCAGCGCCGCCGACTTGGCGAGGCCGCCGCCCTGGCTGCCCACGGCGGCGTCGGCGCCACCGGAGACCAGGTAGTAGATCAGCAGGGCGCGCATGCCGTAGTAGGAGAAGCGCTCCCACATCTCGGTCATGAACAGGGTGGCGAGACCTCGGGGGTGACCGAGGAAGGTCTTGCCGCTGGGAGATGCCGACGTCTTGTCGGCGTCCAGGGTCTTCGACGCCATGAGTAGTTGTTCCTTGCCTGACAGCGTCCGCCTAGGGGGGTGGCGGCGGACGTGGACGAAACCACTCTACGTGGCGACATTTGGCTTTATCAGATGACAAAAGCCTTGAATCAGGTGTGGGAATGGCCATGTTGGCAACAGATCTTCCCGATCTATCGATGGTAGATCGGCGCGTCTTCCTTCGGATTCAAGATGCAAGCGGGGATTCTTCGCTGAACGGCCGGTCTGCCCTGGCGTGTTGGGCGTGATCAAGGACTTGTATAACGATCACGCTCTGTGAACTACCTCACAGGGCGTACGGCCATACCCGGGCGGACTACCATCACCACATGACCTGTGTGCTGCTTGCCGAGGACGATCCGGCGATCTCCGAACCGCTCGCCCGGGCCCTGCGACGCGAGGGCTATGAGGTGCTCGTCCGCGAGGACGGTCCGACCGCACTGTCCGCCGGCCTCACCGAGGAGGTCGACCTCGTCGTCCTGGACCTCGGCCTGCCCGAGATGGACGGCCTGGAGGTCTGCCGCCGCCTGCGCGCCGACGGCAAGAGCTGCCCCGTCCTGGTGCTCACCGCCCGCGCCGACGAGGTGGACACCGTGGTCGGCCTGGACGCCGGCGCCGACGACTACGTCACCAAGCCCTTCCGTCTGGCCGAACTGCTCGCCCGCGTCCGGGCCCTGCTCCGGCGCGGCAACGTCGACCAGCTCACCACCGGCGCGCACGGGGTGAAGATCGACATCGAGTCCCACCGCGCCTGGCTCGGCGACGAGGAACTCACCCTCTCCGCCAAGGAGTTCGAGCTCCTGCGGGTCCTGGTCCGGGACGCCGGCCGGGTGGTCACCCGCGAGGAGATCATGCGGCAGGTCTGGGACACCACCTGGTGGACCTCCACCAAGACCCTGGACATGCACATCTCCTGGCTCCGCAAGAAGCTCGGCGACGACGCGGCCAACCCGCGCTACATCGCCACCGTGCGCGGAGTCGGGTTCCGGTTCGAGAAGAATTAGCGCCTGACGGACATCGGGCCCCAGGCGGGCCCTCGGCCCGCGGCAGCGGAACACCTCGGGGAGCGGCAGCGTGAAACGCCGGATGATCAACTCGCTGCTGGGCGTCGTCCTGGTGGTGGTCGTGGTGTTCTGCGTACCGCTCGCCCTGGTCGAGAAGCGGACCATCGTCAACTCGGCGCAGGACCGGGTGGACGCGGCCGCCGTCCGGGTGCTCGCCCTGGTCGAGAGCCGGCTCGCCGCGGGGGAGCCGGTCACCGGACGGGCCTTCGAGAGCCAGATCACCGAGGGCAGCTACGTCGAGGTGCAGGTGCCCGGCCAGCCGGTGGTCTCCGCGGGCGAGCGCCCGGCCGGGAACCACCTGCTGAAGGCCGTCGAGCGCGGCAACAGCGGCGAGACCGTCACCGTCGAGCAGTCCCGGGAGGACGTCGACCACGAGATCGCCAACAACCTGCTGCTGCTCGGCGTGGTCGCCCTGCTGGCCGTCCAGGCCGCGGTGGCGCTCGCCGTCTGGCAGGCCAAGCGGCTGGCCCGGCCGCTCACCGACCTCGCCGAGACCGCCGAGCGGCTCGGCTCCGGCGACCCGCGCCCGCGCGACCGCCGCTACGGGGTGCCCGAACTCGACCGGGTCGCCGAGGTGCTGGACACCAGCGCCGAGCGGATCGCCCGGATGCTCACCGCCGAGCGCCGGCTCGCCGCCGACGCCTCGCACCAGCTGCGCACCCCGCTCACCGCGCTCTCCATGCGGCTGGAGGAGATCACCGCCCTCGCCGAGGAGCCGGAGACGGTCAAGGAGGAGGCGACCATCGCCCTCCAGCAGGTCGAGCGGCTCACCGACGTGGTCCAGCGGCTGCTCACCACCCAGCGCGACCCGCGCAGCCCCACCGCCGTCGCCTTCGACCTGGACGAGGTGATCAAGCAGCAGGTGGAGGAGTGGGGCCCGACACTGCGGGAACAGGGCCGGGTGCTCTCCCTGGAGGGGCTGCACGGGGTCACCGCGGTCGGCACCCCGGGGACGGTGGCCCAGGTGCTGGCCACCCTGATCGAGAACTCGCTGATGCACGGCGCCGGGACGATCACCCTGCGGGTACGGCCGTCCGGGACCTCGGTGGTGGTCGAGGTCCAGGACCAGGGCGCGGGAGTGCCGCCGGACCTCGGCAACCGGGTGTTCGAGCGCGCGGTCAGCGGGCGCAACTCCACCGGCATCGGGCTGGCCGTCGCCCGCGACCTCGCGGAGGCGGACGGCGGGCGGCTCGAACTGCTCTCGCTGAAGCCGCCGGTGTTCGCGCTCTTCCTCGGGCGCAGCCACGAGGGCTAGCCACGAGGGGGCCGGCCGCGAGGGGGCCGGCCACGAGGGCCGGCGAAACGGGCCGGTCACGGGGCTCGGCTACCGCGCCCCGTCGAGCCGGAGGTCACGGACCACGTCGAGGTCGGTGAAGGCGGGCGGCGTCTCGCACAGCGCCACCATCTCGCGGAAGATCCGGTCCGTCTCGGGGAGCCGGGAGTTGCGCATGGCCTCCTCGTAGGAGGGGAACTCCACGATCTCCACCACGTGCCTGCCGTCGGAGCGGTCGGTGCCGACCAGGGCGTGGGAGGCGGTCCGCTTCCCGCGGGTCTGCGCGACCCAGTCGTCCATGAGCCGGTTGAGCTCGTCGAGCCTGTCGGTCCTGAAGTCGATGATCTGGACGAACGCCATGGCGAGCCTCCTGGGACCCCCTCGGCCTCGATCGTCCGCGGGCCGTGCTCGCCCTCGGTCACCACTGTCCTCTCGCGGGGGCGGGCCCGGCAAGGGGAGGGGAGGGGCGGCTACTCGGCCTGGGCGTAGCGGATCCGCTCGGTGGCCAGCATCAGCTCGGCCTGGGCGGCCAGATCCCGGCCGTCGGCGGTGACCTCCTGCTCGGTCTCCGGCAGCGCCTTGAAGACCCACGTCCGGTAGGAGAAGAACCGGAAGGTGGTGCCGGCGATCAGACCGATCACGTTCTTGGCGATCAGCTGGCTGGTGGGCGAGTGGTAGCCGAGCACGTGCACGGAGAAGGCGTTGATGCCGTTCTCGATCAGCATGCCGATGCCGCTGAAGATCAGGAAGAGGGTGATCTCGCGCTTGCGCGAGGCCGCGTCCCGGTCACGGTAGAGCCAGTAGCGGTAGCCGAGGTAGTTGGTGCCGATCGCCACGCTGGTGGCGATGTAGCCCGAGAAGGAGTTGATCGGACCGGTCGTCTTGAGGCAGACCCAGAAGACCCCGGCGTTGACGATCACGCCGGTCACGCCGACTATGGCGAACTTCACCACCTCACCCCTGAGCCCACGCAGTTTCTGCATGAGCGAGGGGTTCGAAGCTGCGGTCGTCGCCATACCGGGTGGCCTCCATGTACCTGCGGGGAAAAGCGGTGTCCCACTGGGCCGGGGACACCCCTTGAGCCCTGCGTGCACGCACATGATCCGACCGCGCGGACGAGGACCTGGCCGTTCAGGCTACCCGCTTCCATCGAACGGCTCAGCCGTCCGGGGTGGGGGTTGACATCTACGCGCGTCCACTCCGGAGGTCCCACCGGCGGCTCCACCGCCCCCGACCGGCCCGGATATCCTGGGCCGCGTGACTTCCCCGGGCAATGTGAATTTTCCAGTGGTGGGCATGATCGGTGGCGGGCAGCTGGCCCGCATGGCACACCAGGCGGGCATCCCGCTCGGGGTCAGGTTCAAACTCCTCGCCGACACGCCCCAGGACTCCGCCGCGCAGGTGGTCTCCGACGTCGTCCTCGGTGACTACCGCGACCTCGACACCCTGCGCGCCTTCGCCGCCGGCTGCGACGTGATCACCTTCGACCACGAGCACGTCCCCACCGAGCACCTGCGGGCCCTGGAGGCCGACGGCATCGCCGTCCGCCCCGGCCCGGACGCGCTGGTCAACGCCCAGGACAAGGGCGTGATGCGGGCCAAGCTGGACTCCATCGACGTGCCCTGCCCCCGCCACCGGATCGTCGC
Organism: Kitasatospora sp. NPDC096204; assembly: GCF_044763205.1. Taxonomy (NCBI): domain Bacteria; kingdom Bacillati; phylum Actinomycetota; class Actinomycetes; order Kitasatosporales; family Streptomycetaceae; genus Kitasatospora; species Kitasatospora sp. NPDC096204. Next base: position 54,427 of record NZ_JBIWFT010000024.1, on the reverse strand, counting down.
CGACCCGGCCGACGTCACCGCGTTCGCGAACGAGGGCTCGGGCTACCCCGTCGTCCTGAAGACCGTCCGCGGCGGCTACGACGGCAAGGGCGTCTGGGTCGTCGACGACGAGGAGCAGGCGCACGCCCCGTTCCTGGCCGGCGTCACGGTGCTGGCCGAGGAGAAGGTCGACTTCGTCCGCGAGCTGGCCGCCAACGTGGTCCGCTCGCCCAGTGGCCAGGCCGTCGCCTACCCGGTGGTGGAGAGCGTCCAGGAGAACGGCGTCTGCGCCGAGGTCACCGCCCCCGCGCCGGACCTCGACCCGGCCCTGTCCGACGAGGCCCAGCAGCTCGCCCTGCGGATCGCCGGCGACCTCGGCATCGTCGGCCACCTCGCCGTCGAGCTGTTCCAGACCCGGGACGGCCGCATCCTGGTCAACGAGCTGGCCATGCGCCCGCACAACTCCGGGCACTGGACCCAGGACGGCGCCGTCACCTCGCAGTTCGAGAACCACCTGCGGGCCGTCCTCGACCTCCCGCTCGGCGACCCCCGCCCGCGCGCCAGGTGGACCGTCATGGTCAACGTCCTCGGCGGCGACTACCCCGACATGTACCACCCCTTCCTGCACTGCATGGCCCGCGACCCCGGGCTGCGGATCCACATGTACGGGAAGGACGTGAAGCCCGGCCGCAAGGTCGGCCACGTCAACGTCTTCGGGGACGACCTCGAAGACGTCCGCGAGCGCGCCCGCCACGCGGCCGCCTACCTGCGAGGAACGATCACCGAATGACCTCTCCGCTCATTGGCATCGTGATGGGCTCGGACTCCGACTGGCCGGTCATGGAGGCCGCCGCCCAGGCGCTCGACGAGTTCGAGGTCCCCTACGAGGTGGACGTCGTCTCCGCCCACCGGATGCCCCGCGAGATGGTCGCGTACGGCGAGCGGGCCCACGAGCGCGGACTGAAGGCGATCATCGCCGGCGCCGGCGGCGCGGCCCACCTGCCGGGCATGCTCGCCTCCGTCACCCCGCTGCCGGTCATCGGCGTGCCGGTGCCGCTGCGCTACCTGGACGGCATGGACAGCCTGCTGTCGATCGTCCAGATGCCGGCCGGCGTCCCGGTGGCGACCGTCTCGGTGGCCGGCGCGCGCAACGCCGGCCTGCTCGCGGTGCGGATGCTCGCCGCCTTCGACCCCGAGCTCACCGAGAAGATGACCGACTTCCAGGCCGAGCTGAACAACCAGGCCACCGAGAAGGGCGCCAAGCTCCGCGCCAAGGTGGCCGGTTCCTCCTCCTTCGGTTTCGGCAAGTAATCCCGCTGGTGGGGGTGGGGTAGAACAGCCCGTATGACTTCTCGGACGGACTCCTCCCCCACCCCGCTGGACCGCGCCCGCGCCCTGCTGCGCACCGCCCCCGTGGTGGACGGCCACAACGACCTCCCCTGGGCGATGCGCGAGCAGGCCGGGTACGACCTCGGCGCGCTCGACCTCGCCGCCGACCAGAGCGACCGCCTGCACACCGACCTCGCCCGCCTCGCGGAGGGCGGGGTCGGCGCGCAGTTCTGGTCCGTCTACGTCCCCTCCTCGCTGGCCGGCGACCACGCGGTGAGCGCCACCCTGGAGCAGGTCGACTTCGTCCACGCCCTGGTCGAGCGCTACCCGGACCGGCTGCGCCTGGCCCGTACCGCCGCCGACATGGAGGCCGCCCGCGCCGAGGGCCGGATCGCCTCCCTGATGGGCGCCGAGGGCGGCCACTCCATCGACTGCTCGCTGGCCACCCTGCGCGCCCTGTACGAACTGGGCGTGCGGTACCTGACGCTCACCCACAACGACAACGTGCCGTGGGCGGACTCCGCGACCGACAAGCCGGTGGCCGGCGGGCTGACCCGGTTCGGCGAGGAGGTCGTTCGGGAGATGAACCGGCTCGGCATGCTGGTCGACCTCTCGCACGTCTCCGCCGACACCATGCGCGACGCCCTGCGGGTCACCGAGGCGCCCGTCGTCTTCTCGCACTCCTCCTCGCGCGCGGTCTGCGACCACCCGCGCAACATCCCGGACGACGTGCTCGCCCAGCTGCCCGCCAACGGCGGCGTGGCGATGGCGACCTTCGTGCCGAAGTTCATCCTGCCCGCCGCCATCGAGTGGACCCGGGAGGCCGACGAGAACATGCGCGCCCACGGCTTCCACCCGCTGGACACCACCCCGCCGGCCATGGAGCGCCAGCGCGCCTTCGAGGCCGCCAACCCGCGCCCGATCGCCACCCCCGCCACCGTCGCCGACCACCTCGACCACATGCGCGAGGTGGCCGGCATCGACCACATCGGCATCGGCGGCGACTTCGACGGCACCGCCTTCCTGCCCGACGGCCTGGACTCGGTGGCCGGCTACCCCAACCTGGTCGCCGAGCTCCTCGACCGCCGCTGGTCGGAGGCCGACCTGGCGAAGCTCACCTGGCACAACGCCGTCCGGGTCCTGCGCGACGCCGAGTCGGTGGCCGCCGGGCTGCGCGCCGAGCGGCGCCCGTCCATCGCCACCATCGCGCGGCTGGACGGCTCGGACTCCTGAGGCCGCGCTAGCCGAGCCGCGGGATCTCGATGGCCGGGCACCGCCTGGTCGGCCACCTCGCCGGCCAGTGCGCTGTTCATCCCGGTCGGGAATGGCCAGGATCGCGGTGGCGCTGGGGTGAGGTGGGTTCTCGGCTCTCGGCTGCGAGGAGGCAGGGCATGTACGGCGACCCGGAGACGGTTCGGAAGATCCTTACCGAGGCAGGGGACACCTGGGCCGTCGTGGGCCTCTCGTCCAACCAGCGACGAGCGGCCTATGGCGTCGCCGAGGTGCTTCAGCGCTTCGGTAAGCGGATCGTGCCCGTGCACCCGAAAGCTGAGACGGTGCATGGCGAGAAGGGGTACGCGTCCATCGCGGACATCCCCTTCGAAGTTGATGTGGTGGACGTCTTCGTCCGGTCCGACCTCGCTGGTGAGGTCGCGGACCAGGCGGCCGCAATCGGCGCCAAAGCCGTCTGGTTCCAGCTCGGTGTGATCGACGAAGCCGCCTACGAACGGACCCAGGCCGCGGGGCTCTCGATGGTGATGGACAAGTGCCCCGCCATCGAGATCCCGCGCCTCGGCCTGGCCGGTCGCTCCAGTTAGATTCCGGAGTCTTTGAGGGCCGCCAGTTGGGTTCCAACTGGTGGCCCTAGGCGTGCCAAGGCTCAGCTGTCGTCCAGCAGAGCGAGGTGTGCGGCGGCAGATTTCGAGAGGCTGTCGAGGATCGCTGATCCCTTGGGGGCGCTGCCGAGGGAGGGCTGGCCGATGATCCCATTGCCGGTGTAGCCGGCCATGCCCAGGGTTAGGAGGTGGGGGCGCTCGGGAGCGGAGTGGTTGTCCTGATCGATGCCGTCACGGACGAGGTGTGGGGCACCGTGGAGGAGTACGGAGACCTCAAGCTCGCCGCAGGCCGGGGACGCCGGAGGCCTGGAGGGACTTCCAGATGTCGTTGATCACGGCGTAGAGCGTGGCGGCGCTGATGCTGACGGTGCCCGGCATGTGAGCGTGCTCGTGCGAGCAGGACAGCGTGAAGGGCGGCAGCAGGAACAGGTCGTAGTCGGTGGCGATCCGCTGGGCGATCAGGCTGCCGACGACGGTGTCGGTGGTCAGGGGCAGGTGATCGCCGTGTTGCTCGAAGCTGCCGACCGGCAGCACGGCGATCTTGGCGCCGCGCCGGCGTTCGTCTGCGGAGGTGGCGGCCGTGATCAGTGCGTCCATGGGCCCAGCCTCTCCCATCGGGTCCTCAGCGGTCGAGAGGGCTTCCGCTGCTCATCAGTGCCAAGCGGTGGGTGAACGTGGCCACTTGGGGTACGGCACTCCACCGCTGGAGGGCCTTGCCCGCGGCGGACAGTTCGGACATTGCGCGCGCCGACTCGGTGTCGACGGCGATGGACAAGGCGCGGTCCGCTGCGGCGGCCGCCTGCTCGGGTTCACCGGACACCGCGTAAGCCCGCGCCAGCCGGGAGAGGTAAACGCCCTGGTCGTTGCGGTAGACCGGCGGCAGTACCCGAAGCTCCGCCTCCAACATGCCCACGGCCGTGTGCGGGTCGCCGAGTTCGATCAGACAGTTCGCGCGCTGCATCTCGATATAGGTCGGTGTGCAGTACGCGAGATCAAGAGCGTCGTCGGCGTGCGAATCGTCCGGCGCGGCCGCGATCTCGTGAGCCTCGTCGAACTTCGCCTGCGCGAAGCGAGAGTTGCCCATCATCGCGTGGCCCTGCGCCTCCTGCTGCGCCGCCAGTGCCCGGATCCGGTGAGTGGCCCCGACCGATCGTTGGGCCGCGCGAGCAAGGCTGACGGCTTTCGGGGCGTTCCGCTGGGCGGTGGCCTGGTTGCTCTTCCGGAAGAGCACGTAGGCGGCCATCACGTCGTCGCCGGCCTCCTGCGCCCACTCCATGGCGCGGTCCGACCAGAACAGGGCCCGGTCGAAGTCCCCGAGATCCTGGTTCAGCCAGCCCAGGAACTCCGCGGTGCGCGCGCCGATCGTGAGCAGTTCGTCGCGGGCGCGGCCCTCGGCGTCCTGTTGGAGGCGGTCGAGAAGTCGAAAGTGCCGTGTCACGGCGTCGAGCGCGTGGCGGGAGCGGATCGCCGCTTCTTGATCAGGGGAGTTGAAGAACAGTTGGACGGGGACGACGACTTCGGTGCGGAGTTGGCGGCGAGCCTCGACCCGGACTTCTTATGCGGCTGGTCAAATCCTATTCGCATGGCTCAATATTTCTGCCAAGGTTCCGCCATGCGGAACTTCTTCAAGGGTGTCGGCGTCCTCGTGCTGTTCGCTGCGCTACTCGTGGGTGTGGTTGAAGTGGTTGGACTTGCCGCACGCCAGCTTGGACGTCAGATCTTTCAGGGGGTTGATTCAACGGTTGCGGCGGCATCTGTCGCGGCCATGTCCACTGTTGTCGTTGCAGTGGCAACGCTAGTCATCGGCCGGTACATCGAGAAGCGGAAGGCTATCGAGGCCGAGATCCGCACCAGTAAGATCCCTGTCTACTCAAGGCTCGTGTCAGGTCTCTTTGCCCTGCTGCAGGCGGAGCCCGGGCCGCAGCAGACGGCTGCTGCCGAGAGATTGTTCAAGGACCTTACGCCTGACCTCATAACTTGGTCGTCAGATGAGGTTTTGATTGCATGGTCGCGCTTCAAGAGGAGCGTTTCGACCCTCTCCCCAGGGGAAGCCGTGTTTGCCCTTGAGGAGATGCTGATGGCTGTCCGGCGGGACTACGGCCACAAGGGTGCGAAAGTGAAGGAAGGGGACCTCTTGGGGTTGTTTATAAATGACATCGATGCCTACGTTGCGAATCGGCGCCGCATCTAAGAGTGATTATCTGGCAGTGCTTCAGCTGGGCAATGGGGCGATTTTGGTCGGTGTCCTACCTGGTCTCGGTTCGAGGCGCGTGAGCTGGATGCCCAACTTGGGTCGGGCGCAAGACTGCATGTCCGGCGACGCGGATACGTCGTCGCTTGAAGCCAGTGGTGTGCTGGAATCTGAGAAGAAGGATCGATTGCTCGGACTCCTGTTCGATCCAGCTGAATTCCTCAAAGTCCTGACGGCTTGACGGAGGCGCCGATAGGCTGCCGACAGCAAAGTGCCCCGGCGGCGGCTGCAACCGTCCCGGGGCCGGCCGACTGGTTGGAGTCGACATGGGCAATAAAAGCACACTGACACACAGTGCGGCTGGCGTAGCCGCGGACAAGACTTCGGCCCGCACTCTGCGGGCGGTGGAATACCTGCGCGTGAGTACGGAAGAGCAGCGCAAGGGCTACGGGATTGCCAGCCAGGGCAAGAAGACCTCCGGCCTGATCGCCCGTAAGACCTGGGACCATGTGGGCACCTACAAGGACGAGGGCATCAGCGGCAGCCTGGAAGCGTCGGAGCGGCCGGACCTCAAGCGTCTCATGGTGGATGCGGCCGCGACACCCCGTCCCTTCGACGTTGTGGTGGTGCCCGAAGGACGGGCCATCGGGCGAACCGGCCGGGCGTTCTGGCGCTGGGTCTGGGCCCTGGAGGACATCGGGATCTTCGTCGCCATCGTGGATAGCGACATCGACAACACCACGGACGCCGGCCGCAGGGAGATGCGCCGCCAGGCGGACTACGCGGAGGCCGAGTACGAGCGGATTCGTTCGCGCACCCAGGGCGGAATTCAAGAAAAGGCCGAGGATGGTGGCTTGACCGGCGGCCGCCCGAGGTGCGGGTATCGGATCGAGAACAAGGGCCAGAAAGGAATTTCCCGGATCGTCATCGATAAGTGCGATGATGGCGACGGATGTGTGAAGGTCCACGAATTCGCCGTGCTGCGCAGGGCGTGGGAGCTGGTGGTACTCGACCGTTGCAACGCCCGGCAAGCGGCGCTCCGGCTCAACGCGGAAGGGTTGCTGACCCGACAAGGTCTGCCGTGGTTCAACCGGAATCTGTGGCAGCGGCTGATGGACGCTGTCGGGGAGCCGGAGATGGTGTTCCGTCACCCCGGGCGGGCCAAGCTGGGCCCTGACGGGAACCCGATCTTCGGGAGCACGGTGGTCATCTCACTCGAACCGATCTTCACCTCGGACGAGCGGGAGCAACTGCGCCGCGCCATGGCTCGGAACCGAAGGGGCAGCGGTACGAAATCGGCTGCCGCTCACTACCCCCTGTCGACCCGGATCCTCGGACTGTGCGGTCGCCACTACAGCGGCCTCAACCGCAAGGAACGGGGCGGCCGGGTGTACCACTGCTCGGGTAAGAAGGAGAAGTACGCGGGCGCCTCGGTGTGCGGTTGCCCGACCATCAACGCGGACGTCCTGGAGAGCATCGTCTGGGCGGAGACCTGCAAGCTCCTGGGCGAGCCCGAGCGGCTTCAGGCGATGTCCGAGGACTGGCTCAGTACCGCAATCGGGAACCAGGTCAACTACGACGAGCGGATCGCAGACCTCGACCGGCAGATCGATGAACAGGATTCGGTGCTGTCGGTCACGACCGTCGTGGCGGCCAAGCAGGCCGCCCGACGCGGCCTGTCAGGTGAAGCGGCAGAGAGGGCTGTCCAGAGGACGGTGAAGCCGATTGCCGACGAGTTGGCTGAACTGGTCGCGCTGCGCGACGAGGTTCTCGCCTGGAAGGCCGAGAACGAGATCGCCGGCAAGCGTGCGGCCGATCTCCGTGAGCTGGCGAAGGTGGCGCGGTCGAACCTGCGGAAGATGACGTCTGTTGAGCAGAAGAGGTGATCGATCTCCTGGACATCCGGGTGAAGATCACCGGCATGCCGCCTCGGGGTCGGCGGGACGACTGCACGCTTGCCAAGGGCTTCGCAGACCGGGGGAGGGGCGTCCCGGTGCTCACTGACGAGGGTTGGCAGAAGATCGAGCCGGTGCTCGCCGCGGTGGGGCGTCGCAGGCGGGCCAATGAGATCCCGGCCCGGCTGGCGGTCGAAGCGTTTCTCTACAAGGCCCGGACCGGCGTCCCGTGGTCGAAGCTGCCGACGGAGTTCGGCACCCCGACCAGCCTGCAGACCCGATACCACCGGTGGTACATCCTCGGCGTCTGGCAGCAGGTGATGGATCTGCTCGCCGACTGCGAGAGCGAGCCACAGCCGACCGAGCTGTACCCGCTGCCTCCGATGGAGGTCACGGGCGTGGTCGACCCCCGCCTGTTCGTAGGAGTTGGCTCGGCACCTCAGGACACCGTCCCGACCGGGAACGGGATCTCGGCGAGCGAGGCGTAGCCCTGCTCGCCGAGGACCGTCTCGTCGCCGTAGCTCGTCATGCCGGTACCAACGACGCCCGGTCGCGGGGGATTCCGGCCGGTCAGACGTCGAAGGCCTGGAGCTTGACCCGGGCCGTGCCGTCGCTGTCGTACTCGGCGTTCAGGTAGACGGTCATGGCCTGCCTGCTCGGCCGGGCCTCGTTCGGCTCCTGGCTGTTGGAGAAGCTCAGGCCGGGGCCGTAGGCGGTGCCCGGCCGGACCCGGGGGAAGGCCTCGGCCAGTCGGGCGGCCAGGTCGGTCCGGGGCATCCGGAACTCGGCGGTGTAGCTGCGGTCCAGCCAGCCGCCGTTGTTCCGGCAGTGGATCTCGCGGGCGTCCGCGGGCATGGACCCGCCGACGAACACCATGACCTTCGAGCAGTCGGCCCCGAGGTTGCCGGTGAAGAACGCGTACACCTCGACACCCGTCCAGACGACAGGCCAGAGCAGGGTGGCGGCCACGCAGGAGCGGATCAGCCACCGGGTGCGCGATGTGCGCATGAAGAACCCCCCAGTTCTCGCACCGGCTCGGAATGCCGGTGAGCGGATCCTCGCACGGGAGTTGAACATGTTCAAATAGCTGTGCTCGGGAACGCGCAAGCGCCCGCCCCCGGGATCCGGGGACGGGCGCTTGCGCGGTGCGCGGGCGGGGCCCTCAGCTCGGGCGGCCCAGGGCGCGGTAGGTCCAGCCGGCGGCGCGCCAGGCGTCGGCGTCCAGGACGTTGCGGCCGTCGAGCAGGCGGCGCTCGGCGACCACGGCGCCGAGCACGGCCGGGTCCAGCTCGCGGAACTCGGACCACTCGGTGAGGTGGAGGACGACGTGGGCGCCCTCGGCGGCCTCCAGGGCGGAGTGGGCGTAGGCGAGGGACGGGAACATCTTGCGGGCGTTGTCCACGGCCTTCGGGTCGTAGACGGTGACCTGGGCGCCCTGGAGCTGGATCTGGGCGGCCACGTTGAGGGCGGGGGAGTCCCGGATGTCGTCCGAGTTGGGCTTGAAGGCGGCGCCGAGGACGGCGACCCGGCGGCCCAGGAAGCCGCCGCCGCACTGCTCGCGGGCCAGCTCGACCATCCGGGAGCGGCGCCGCATGTTGATCGAGTCGACCTCGCGCAGGAAGGTCAGCGCCTGGTCGGCGCCGAGCTCGCCGGCCCGGGCCATGAACGCGCGGATGTCCTTCGGCAGGCAGCCGCCGCCGAAGCCGAGGCCGGAGTTGAGGAACTTGCCGCCGATCCGCTCGTCGTAGGCGAGCGCCTTGCTGAGCTGGGTGACATCCGCGCCGGCCGCCTCGCAGACCTCGGCCATCGCGTTGATGAAGGAGATCTTGGTGGCCAGGAAGGAGTTGGCGGCCGCCTTGACCAGTTCCGCCGTCGCGAAGTCGGTGACCATGAACGGCACCCCGGCCGCGATCGGCTCCGCGTACACCTCGCGCAGCAGCCGCTCGGCCCGCTCGCTCTGGGCGCCGACCACGATCCGGTCCGGCCGCAGGGTGTCCTGCACGGCGAAGCCCTCGCGCAGGAACTCCGGGTTCCAGGCGAGTTCGGCGCCCTCGCCGACCGGCGCCAGCGCGGCCAGCCGCTCGGCCAGCCGGGCCGCCGAGCCGACCGGGACGGTGGACTTGCCGACCACCAGGGCGGGGCGGGTCAGGTGTGGCGCGAGCTCGTCGATCGCGGTGTCGACGTACGACATGTCGGCCGCGAACTCGCCCTTGCGCTGCGGGGTGTTGACGCAGACGAAGTGCACGTCGCCGAACTCGGCGGCCTCCTGGGCGGAGGTGGTGAAGCGCAGCCGCCCGGTCGAACCCTCGTGCCCGGCCACGTGCTTGAGCAGCAGTTCGGACAGCCCGGGCTCGTACATCGGGACACGGCCCGCGGTCAGCATGGCGATCTTGTCCGGGTCGATGTCCAGACCCAGCACCTCGAAGCCGAACTCGGCCATCGCGGCGGCGTGCGTGGCGCCGAGGTAGCCGGTGCCGATCACGGAGATGCGGAGGGTCACGGGTTCTCCTTGGATGCGGACGCGACCAGTACGGATGCCCTGATGCTATCCGTCCGCCGCGAGCACACACGGATCACCTGCACGGCTGGGACGCTAGGCAGCCGCAGGCCCGCGCCCTAGGATCTCTACTGAACGGTAGTTAACCGCGGATTCGACTCGCACCGGGCGTCGATCGGACCTCGCTCGGGCGTCGGTCACTGAACGACGAGGCAGGCATCATGGCGGGCAGCGCAGGGGCGGCTGACTTCGATCTCTTCCGGATCTCCGAGGAGCACGAGATGCTCCGTGAGGCGGTGCGTTCGCTGGCCGAGGCGAAGATCGCTCCGTTCGCGGCGGAGGTGGACGAGCAGGGGCGGTTCCCGCAGGAGGCGTTGGACGCGTTGCAGGGCAATGACCTGCATGCGGTGCACGTGCCGGAGGAGTACGGCGGTGCGGGGGCGGACGCGCTGGCGACGGTGATCGTGATCGAGGAGGTGGCGCGGGTGTGTGCGTCGTCCTCGTTGATCCCGGCGGTGAACAAGCTGGGGTCGCTGCCGGTGCAGTTGTCGGGTTCGGAGGAGCTGAAGGCGAAGTACCTGGGGGCGCTGGCGCGTGGTGAGGGGATGTTCTCGTACTGCCTGTCGGAGCCGGAGGCGGGTTCGGACGCGGCGGGGATGAAGACCCGGGCGGTGCGGGACGGGGACTTCTGGGTGCTGAACGGTGTGAAGCGGTGGATCACCAACGCGGGTGTGTCCGAGTTCTACACGGTGATGGCGGTGACGGACCCGGAGCTGCGGTCGAAGGGGATCTCGGCGTTCGTGGTGGAGAAGGGCGACGAGGGGGTGTCGTTCGGTGCGCCGGAGAAGAAGCTGGGGATCAAGGGTTCGCCGACGCGTGAGGTGTACTTCGACAATGTGCGGATTCCGGCGGATCGGATGATCGGTGCGGAGGGGACGGGGTTCCAGACGGCGATGCGCACGCTGGACCACACCCGGGTGACGATCGCGGCGCAGGCGGTGGGGATCGCGCAGGGGGCGTTGGACTACGCGAAGGGGTATGTGAAGGAGCGCCGGCAGTTCGGGAAGGCGATCGCGGAGTTCCAGGGTGTGCAGTTCATGCTGGCGGACATGGCGATGAAGCTGGAGGCGGCGCGTCAGATGACGTATGTCGCGGCGGCGAAGTCGCAGCGTGGGGATGCGGATCTGACGTTCTTCGGTGCGGCGGCGAAGTGCTACGCGTCGGATGCGGCGATGGAGATCGCGACGGACGCGGTGCAGTTGCTGGGTGGGTACGGGTACACCCGGGACTACCCGGTGGAGCGGATGATGCGGGACGCGAAGATCACGCAGATCTACGAGGGGACCAACCAGGTCCAGCGGATCGTGATGGCCCGCAACCTCCCGTAACCGTCCCTGAGCTGCACCGACGGCCCCCGACCGCCCGTCCGCGGTCGGGGGCCGTATGTCGTCCGGCATCGAACCGTCCTGGACGCGGCGCCCGTTCCGGTGTCATAAATGATCGTCAATTCATGGGCAGCACGCGACGATTGCGAGTGATCGACGATCATGGGCAGCAACCCCGAGCAGGACCCCACCGGCAAGGTCTGGCTGATCACCGGCGCCAACTCCGGCTTCGGCCGGGCGATCGCGAAGGTCGCGCTGGCGGCCGGCGACACCGTCGTGGCGGCCGTCCGGCGCCCCGAGACGCTGGAGGTGGCGGCCACCCGGCACCCCGGCAAGTTGTTCCCGGTCCGGCTGGACGTCACCGACCAGGAACGGATCCCGGTCGTCGTCGAGGAGACCGTCCGGCGGCACGGCCGGATCGACGTCCTGGTGAACAACGCCGGGCGCGGGCTGATCGGCGCCGTCGAGGAGTCCACCGACCGCGAGCTGCGGGACCTGATGGAGCTGCACTTCTTCGGCCCGGCCGCCCTCACCCGGGCCGTGCTGCCGCACCTGCGGGCCCAGGGTTCGGGTGCGGTGGTGCAGATGAGCAGCATGGGCGGCCGCTTCAGCTTCCCCGGTGTGGGCGCCTACTCGGCCACCAAGTTCGCCCTGGAGGGGCTGTCCGAGGCGCTGGCCAAGGAGGTGGCCGGCTTCGGGGTCAAGGTGCTGATCGTCGAGCCCGGCGCGTTCCGTACCGGCTTCGCGGGCGGCGACGCGCTCGCCCACTCCACCCCGATCGAGGCGTACGAGCCGATCGTCGGCCCGGTCCGCAGCGGGCTGCCGGACTCCGACGGCAAGCAGGCCGGGGATCCGGTGAAGGCCGCCGAGGCGATCCTGGCCGCGCTGGCCGCCGAGCGGACCCCGCTGCGGCTCGCGCTCGGCGGCGACGCGGTGGACGGCGTCCTCGGCACCCTCGACGAGGCGCGGCGGGAGACCGAGGCCTGGGCGGAGGTCGGCCGCGGTACCGACTTCCCGGCCGGGCAGTAGCCCGCCCCGCGGGGCGCCCGGAAAACCGCGCGACGGCGGGCGGCCGTGCTCTCTAGGCTGCCCGCCATGTCGATCACGCCGCCCGCGCTCAGCCTGGCTCCCGTCACCCCCGAGAACATCGACGCCGCCCTCGCGCTGCGGGTCCGCCCCGGCCAGGAGGGCCTGGTGGCGCCGGTGGTGAAGTCGCTGGCCGAGGCGTACGCGTACGGGGAGACGGCCTGGCCCCGGCTGATCCTGGACGGCGGGCGGCCGGTCGGCTTCGTGATGGCCTTCTTCGACATCACCTTCTACCCCGACCGCCCCGGCGACCTCCCCCGCTCCGGCCTGTGGCGGCTGCTGGTCGACGCCGAGCGGCAGCGCGGCGGCTACGGCCGCTTCGCCGTCGAGCAGGTCTGCGCGGAGATCCGCCGCCGCGGCGGCACCCGGGCGACGGTCACCTACCACCCCGGTCCGGACGGCCCGGCGGAGTTCTACGCCCGCCTCGGTTTCCGTCCGACCGGGGAGACCAGCGGCGACCAGGCCGTCGCCGAACGGGACCTCCCGCCGCTCGGCTGAGCGGCGCCGCCGCGTGGAGGTCGTGGGCGCGCCCCGCGGCCGTGCCCGCGCCGTTCGTCCACCACGGCCCCGTGCGGCACGTGGTCGGGGCCGCCCGGCCGCGGCTGTGCCGGGTAGGCCCCGGTCCTGCTCGTCCGCCGTCCCCCTCCGGCCGGTCTGCGGGCCGATCCCGCGGGCGGTGGGCGCCCGGTAGGGTCCCGCACCATGACCGAGCCGGACTTCCTGACCGAGACCAGGGCGTTCTACGACGCCGTCGCCACCGAGTACACCGAGCTCTTCCGGGACGCGCTGGACCGCATGCCGATGGACCGGGCGATGCTGGCGCTCTTCGCCGACCTGGTCCGCGCCGAGCGGCCGGACGGCAAGGCGGCCGAACTCGGCTGCGGCCCGGGCCGGATGACCGGCCCGCTGCACCGGCTCGGCGTGGACGTGCACGGGATCGACCTCTCGCCGCGGATGGTCGAGCTGGCCCGCCGGGCGCACCCCGAGGTGCCGTTCAGCGTCGGCTCGATGTTCGACCTCCCCTTCGGGGACGGGGAGTTGACCGGGGTGGTGGCCTGGTACTCGATCATCCACACCCCGGCGGAGCGGCTGCCCGAGGTGTTCGCCGAGTTCGCCCGGGTGCTCGCCCCCGGCGGCCACCTGATGCTCGCCTTCCAGGTCGGCGACCGACCCTCGCGCCAGGAGCGCCCCTTCGGCCACCCGGTGTCGCTGGACTTCCGGCGGCTGCGGCCGGAGCGCGTCGAGGAGCTGGCCCGGGAGGCCGGCCTGCCGGTCACCTCGCGCACGGTCCGCGAGCCGGAGGGGGAGGAGCCGACCCCGCAGGCCTACGTGCTGGCCCGCAAGCCGAAGGGCTGAGGCCCTAGGCGGCCTCGGAGGAGGCCGCCTGCCGCCCGGAGGCGGGCGGTGGCGTTCCGGCGGCGGTCGCGATCACCTCGTCCAGCACCTCGCGGGAGCGCAGCAGGTCGTTGATCGTCCGGTCGATCCGCTCGCGCTGCGCGGTGAGCTCCTCGACCAGCAGTGGGGTGGCGATCTCGTTCGGGCCGCCGTCGGAGTCCCGCATGCAGGGGAGGATCTTGTAGATGGTCCGGCTGTGCAGTCCGGCCGCGAACAGTTCCTGGATGTGCACCACCCGGTCGACGGCGGCCTCCGGGTACTCCCGGTGCCCGCCCTCGGTGCGGCGGGCGGTCAGCAGGCCCTGCTGCTCGTAGTAGCGCAGCGAGCGCTCGCTCACACCCGTCCGCCGGGCCAGTTCGCCGATCCGCATGCCGTCCACCCTGCCGTCCCGGTCGTCGTGCCGTGCCAAGTCCTGGATCCGGCAATGATGTTAGCCTCCGCGGCGCCGGCCGGTGGGGCGCGGGAGCCGGGCCGCGCGACCGGGTGGCCCGGCCGTGCCCGGCCCCGCCCGGTCGGGGGGCGCCGCGCGCCGGGCAGGTGATCGTGCCATCATCGCCTGCATGTCTTCCAACGTTTTCTTCGACATCACGATCAACGACGAGCCGGCCGGTCGGATCGTCTTCAAGCTGTTCGACGAGGTCGTCCCCAAGACCGCCCGGAACTTCCGCGAGCTGGCCACCGGCCAGAACGGCTTCGGCTACGAGGGCTCCGGCTTCCACCGCGTGATCCCGGCCTTCATGCTCCAGGGCGGTGACTTCACCAACCACAACGGCACCGGCGGCAAGAGCATCTACGGCGAGAAGTTCGCGGACGAGAACTTCCAGCTCAAGCACGACCGCCCGGGCCTGCTGTCGATGGCCAACGCCGGCCGCAACACCAACGGCTCGCAGTTCTTCGTCACCACCATCGTCACCGACTGGCTGGACGGCAAGCACGTCGTCTTCGGCGAGGTCGTCGAGGGCATGGACCTGGTCAAGAAGATCGAGGGCCTCGGCTCGCAGAGCGGCCGCACCTCGGCCAAGATCACCATCGCCAAGTCCGGCGTGGTCGGCGACGTCAAGTAACGACCGCCGCCACCTGGCACGCACCGCCCCGGAGCGGGACGTCGGAGAGTTCCGGCGCCCCGCTCCGGGGCGGTTTCGTGTCCGGCCACGTATTCGGCCGCGTGTCCGGTCGCGCACCCGGCCCGATGCCCGCCGCCGCGGCCGGTCGCGGTGCGGCGGGCAGGGTAGCCCGGAGCGCCGCGCTCCGGGCCGGAACCGGGCAATCGGGTGGCCGTCCTCGGCCGGAGCCCTACGCTCGATTCGGACGTGGCCCCATCCGCGTCCGAACTCGACTCAGCGGCAAGGTGGTTGACCGATGATGGAGCAGGGCGCCGACGACGGCGAGGTGACCTACGAACAGGTGACGGTGGTCTCCCTGGTCGGCTGCGAGCCGGTCGGCCCGGCGCGGTTCGCCGTCCGGGTCGTCCGCGAGGGCATGACCGTCAAGCGGGTGGCCGGCTACTGGGTGCGCTGGGACGAGCGGTGGGGCCCGGAGGAGGTCCGCCACCATTCCCGCTGGGTCGCGGACGAGGAGTACGTGCGGCCGGACACCGGCAGCCTGGACGGCACCCTCGCGGTCATGGTCGCCGCGTACTGGACGGACCCGGCGGGCGCCCTCCCGCGCCGCCCGGGCACCGAGACCGTGGTGACCTTCCGGCCGGGCGAGACCGAGCACGAACTGGTGCTGGAGCAGCCGGCCCCGGCCGCCCAGCCGGCCGCCCCGCTCCGCCCGGCCGCGCTGTCGGTGCAGCTGACCCACGCGAGGTGGCTGAGCGGCGACGGGCAGCCGATCCACTACGGCTTCGCGGGCGCCACCGAGGCGGCCGGCGGCGAGGGGGAGTGGCTGGTCCGCTTCCCGGAGTGCGGCACCGGCCTGCTGCCGTTCGTCTGATCCGGCCCGTCCGGGAGGATGCCGTCCGTCCGGGAGGGTGCAGGCCCGCTCAGGAGGGGCTCGGGGCGGGCTGGGCCGGCACCGGCGACGGCCCCCAGTCGCCCGCCCGCGTCCCCACCTTCCGGGCCGGTGCGCCGGCCCAGATCTCCCCGGGCCCGGTCGAGCGGGTGAGCACCGCGTTGGCCCCGACGACGGTGCCCGCGCCGACGGTCAGCACGCCCTCCTTGCACACCACCTTGGCGCCCGCGCACAGCACCGCCCCGTCCTCGACCACCACCCGCCGCATCGCGCTCTCCTCCTGCGGCACCCACGGGTCGGCCCGGCCGATGGTCACGCCGTTGTAGAGCGTCACGCCGGCGCCGAGGGTGGTGTACGGGTGCAGCACGGTGCCGAAGCCGCGGTGGTAGACGAGCAGCCCGGGCCCGATCTCGCAGGCGGCGGGCACCTCCATCCCGTAGAGCGCGAGCGCCTCCTGGACCAGGCGGCCCAGGAGGCGGTGGCGACGGCGGCGGATCAGTGCGGTGACGAGTGACATCCACCCATTGTGGCGGTTCGGTCACACGACGTGGTGGGCTACTTGAACTCCGGCACCGCGGTGTCGTTCCGGAAGGCGTCGAAGAGCTGCTTGGACTTGTTGGCGTCCCACAGCACGGCGGACTCGCCGGTCTTGGTCCGGTAGTCCGGGTTGCCGATCGGCACGGTCACCGACCTGCCGTCGCCGCCGTTGACGTCCTTCATGGCGAGGAAGAGCGAGCCGAGGTCGGTCAGCCCGCAGTCCTCGTCGACGATCAGGGTGCCGAGCGCCGAGTCGACCAGCGGGTAGAAGGTGAACGGGTTCATCAGGTTGCCGGGCGAGGCGGCCTGGTGGGCGAGGGCGCCGAGGAACTTCTGCTGGTTGCGCATCCGGCCGAGGTCCTGGTCGGCCATCTGGTGGCGCTGGCGGACGAAGGCCAGGGCCTGCTTGCCGCTGAGGGTCTGGTCGCCGGCCTTGAGGTCGAGGCCGGAGTCCTTGTCCTTGATGTCCTGGTCGATGTGCATCTCGACGCCGCCGATCGAGTCGACGATGCCGACGAAGCCGCCGAAGCCGATCTCGGCGTAGTGGTCGATCCGCAGGCCGGTGCTCTGCTCGACGGTCTGGACCAGCAGCCGGCCGCCGCCGTTGCCGAAGGCCGAGTTGATCTTCGCGGTGGTGCCCTTGACCGGCTTGCCGTTGCCGCCCGGGTGCTCGGGGATCGGCACCCAGGAGTCGCGCGGGATGCTCATCAGGGTGTTCCCGTTGTCCCCGACGTGCAGGATCATCATCGAGTCGCTGCGCTTGCCCTCGGTGTCGTGGCCGGTGTGCAGGTCGTCCTGCTCGGCGTCGGAGAGGCCCTGGCGGCTGTCGGAGCCGACGATCAGCCAGTTGGTGCCCTTGCCCGCGGCCGGGCGGCCGGGGTAGTCGGCGAGCACGTTCTCGTGGTTGAGCTTGGAGTCCGCCCAGAACCAGGTGGAGACGGCGGTCACCATGACGGCGATCAGCAGGCCGAAGACCGACCACTTCACGATCCGCCGCCGCGGCCAGCGCCGGGCCTGGGTGCCGGACGGGCTACCGCCGCCGGGCCCGCCCGGACCGCCGGGACGACCGGTACCGCCCGGACGACCGGCACCGCCCGGCCCACCGGGACCACCGGGGCGACCCGGACCACCCGGACCACCGGGACCGCCGTGGCCTCCGGGCCCGTCCGGACGGCCACCGGGGGCGCCGGCCCCCTGCGGCGGGACCCCGCCGAGTCGGGACGGCCCGGGCTGCCCCGGCTGTCGCGGCGCGGCCGCCCCGGGCCCGCGCGGGTTCAGCGAGGGCGGCAGCGGCCGTTCGCCGGCGCCGCGTCCGCCGTTGCCGCCGTACGGGTTCCCGCCGCCCCCCGGGCGGCCCTCCTGCCACGTGTTCATGCCGACGAGGATGCCCGACCCCGGTCGGGCTGACTCCCCCCGGGGGTCCCGCCAGGCCTCTTGTAGCAGTTTTGATGCACGTACCGGATCGTTCCGCCGTAACGTCCGGACACCCGGCGTTCCGGCTGCTGAAACGTTTCTTGACCGGCTCGAACACGGCGTGTTTGCATTTCTGGCATGGATCAGCGTTGGGCACTCACGCGTCGGCGGCACGTCGACCTGCGGCGCGGTGTGGCCTGTTCGCTCTGTCGCGGCTGACGCGTCCTCCCGCCGTAACGATCCGCGCGCCCGCGTTCCCCGCGTACCCCGCGCGCCCGCGTTGCCCGCACGTCCGCGTCCCCCGCAGGTCCGCCGACGTAGCGGCCCCGGTGCCGCCCCGGCACCGCTTCTCCCGGTCCCGGCCCCGCCGCAGCGCGGTCCCCACCGCACCACGCCCTGCCGCACCGCGCCGCCCCGCTTCCAGCCAGAGGTGAACCCATGGCCGTCGTCCTGTCCGTTTCCGGCTCCCCGTCCGCCACCTCCCGCACCACCCGCCTGCTGCGCCACGTCGACGCGCGGCTGGCGGAGCGCGGCCACCGGGTCGTCCCCTTCGAGGCCCGCAGCCTGCCCGCGCACGCGCTGCTGTCCGGAGACTTCGACCACCCCGACATCGTCGCCGTCACCGAGCTGTTCGCCCGCGCCGACGGCGTCGTCATCGGCACCCCCGTCTACAAGGCCGCCTACTCGGGCCTGCTGAAGGCCCTGCTGGACGTGCTCCCGCAGTACGCGCTGGCCGGCAAGGCCGTCCTGCCGCTCGCCACCGGCGGCTCGCCCGCGCACGTCCTCGCGGTGGACTACGCGCTGCGCCCGGTGCTCAGCTCGATGGGCGCCGACCACATCACCCAGGGCTGGTTCGTGCTCGACCGCCACATCACCGCCCGGGAGGACGGCACGACCCTGGTGGAGCGCGAGACCGAGGCGCTGCTGGCCCCGGTCGTGGCGGGCTTCGCCGCGGCCCTGGAGCGGCTGGCCGCACCCGCGCTGGCGGGCTGACGCCCCGTCGCCGCGGCCCGTACGGGGCGTCCCCGAGACGGGCCGCGGCGACCCCTAGGGGGATGCGCTCCGGGGCCCGTAGAACCTTGGTTGAGAGGGGTCATTCCGGCGGATGACGAGCCGTCCGCCGCCGGCTCCTAACGTGGTTCTCACATCCCCGCCCGCCAGGAAGCGGCCCGGTCATGCCGGGTCCGGTGGCCAGCTCCACCGGGAGGGTGGTGCCAACTCCCGGTCGAGGACTACCGCCTGCGCCATGTCGCGCGGCGGGCGGGCCCGCGAGGCTGGGGGCCAACGGGTGAGCGCATCTTCTGAGGAGACTCCAGTGACGACGGCACCAGCAGCCGTGTACGACCCCCAGCTTCCCGGCGGAGCGTCCGACGTCGCCGCGTCGGCCCGTCAGGTCACCAAGGCGTACGGCTCGGGCGAGACCAGGGTGACCGCGCTCGACGCGGTCGACGTCGACATCCAGCGCGGCCGGTTCACCGCGATCATGGGCCCCTCGGGCTCCGGCAAGTCCACCCTGATGCACTGCCTGGCGGGCCTGGACACGGTCAGCGCCGGGCGGATCTGGATCGGCGACACCGAGATCACCGGCCTCAAGGACAAGCAGCTCACCAGGCTCCGGCGCGACAAGATCGGCTTCATCTTCCAGGCGTTCAACCTGCTCCCGACCCTGAACGCGCTGGAGAACATCACGCTCCCGATGGACATCGCCGGGCGCAGACCCGACCGGGCCTGGCTGGACCAGGTGGTGGAGACGGTCGGTCTGTCCGGCCGGCTCAAGCACCGCCCGACCCAGCTCTCCGGCGGCCAGCAGCAGCGCGTCGCGGTGGCCCGGGCGCTGGCCGCCCGCCCCGAGATCATCTTCGGCGACGAGCCCACCGGGAACCTGGACTCCCGCTCCGGCGCCGAGGTGCTGACCTTCCTGCGCCGCTCGGTGGACGAGCTGGGCCAGACCATCGTGATGGTCACCCACGACCCGGTCGCCGCCGGCTACGCGGACCGCGTGCTCTTCCTCGCCGACGGCGTGATCGTGGACGAGATGTACGCGCCCACCGCCGACTCCGTCCTCGAGCGCATGCGCCGTTTCGACGGCAAGCGCACCAGCTGAGCGGCGGGGCGACACCAACATGCTGCTCAAGACCTCACTGCGGAGCTTCTTCGCCCACAAGGGCCGGATGGCGCTCTCGCTCATCGCCGTCGTGCTGTCGGTGGCCTTCGTCTCCGGCACCCTGGTCTTCTCCAACACGGCCACCGGCACCTTCGACAAGCTCTTCGCCGCGACCGCCTCCGACCTCTCGGTCCAGCCGCCCAAGCCCTCCGACGACGAGATGCAGCAGGCCGCCGTCAAGCCGCCGACCGTCCCGGTCGCGCTGGAACAGCGGGTCGCCGGGCTGCCAGGGGTGAAGCGCGCGGTCGGCCAGGTCCTGGTCGAGAACGCCGTGCTGATCGACCCGGCCACCAACAAGCTGGTCGGCCCGACCACCGGCGCGCCCACCCTGCTCGGCAACTGGATCGACACCCCGAGCAACCCGGTGAAGATCACCTCGGGCCGCACCCCGAGCGGCCCGACCGAGCTGGTGCTGGACGCGGACACCGCGAAGAAGGCCAAGCTCGGCCTCGGCGCGGCGCTCAGGGTCGAGAACCCGATCGGCCGGCAGGACTTCACCATCGTCGGCATCGCCACCTTCACCACCACCAACCCGGGCGCGGCGCTCGGTTTCCTGGACACCCCCACCGCCCAGCGCACGCTGCTCGGCGAGCAGGCCTTCACCACCGTCGAGGCGTACGGCGACGGCAGCCGCGGCGACGACCGGCTCAAGGCGGACGCGCTGGCCGGGCTCGGCACCGGCTACCAGGTGAAGACGGCGGCCGAGCAGAAGGCCGACCGCAGCGAGCAGGTCGGCAAGGGCCTCGGCTTCATGAAGTACGCGATGCTCGGCTTCGCCTTCGTCTCGGCGATCGTCGGCGCCTTCCTGATCGTCAACACCTTCTCGATGCTGGTCGCCCAGCGCACCCGGGAGATCGGCCTGCTGCGCGCCATCGGCGGCAGCCGGCGGCAGGTCAACCGCTCGGTGCTGGTCGAGGCGCTGATCCTGGGCGTGCTCGGCTCGACCCTCGGGGTCGCGGCCGGCCTGGGCGTGGCGGTCGGCCTGATCAAGCTGATGACCGCGGTCGGCATGGACCTCGAGGCGGCCGACCTGCGGATCGGGCCGGACGTGTTCGTCGCGGGGTACGCGCTGGGCATCGTGGTCACCCTGGCCGCGGCCTGGCTCCCGGCCCGCCGGGCGAGCCGGATCTCGCCGATGGCCGCGCTGCGCGACCACGGCACCCCGGCCGAGTCCCGGGGCAACCTGGTCCGCACCGTCCTCGGCCTGCTGCTGACGGCGGGCGGCGGCGCGGTGCTGGTGCTCGGCGCGGGGGTGGAGAAGGCCGCCACCGGCGGCCGGTACCTGGGCCTCGGCGTGGTGCTCACCCTGGTCGGCTTCGTGGTGCTCGGCCCGCTGCTGGCCTCGGCCGTCGTCCGGGTGCTCGGCGCGCTGCTGCCGGCGCTGTTCGGCCCGTCCGGCAGGCTCGCCCAGCGCAACGCGATGCGCAACCCGCGCCGCACCGGCGCCACCGCCGCCGCGCTGATGATCGGCCTGGCGCTGGTGATCGCCTCCGCGGTGTTCAGCTCCTCGGCCGTCACCTCGACCAGCGCGCAGATCGACAAGTCGGTGGGCGCGGACTACATCGTCTCCGGCGGCCGCACCGCGATCACCCCCGAGATGATGGACGCGGTCAAGCGGACCCAGGGCATCGACCACATCACCATCCAGCGGTCCTTCTTCTCCGCGAAGGTCCGGCTGTCGGACGGGCAGCAGGCGAAGACCCACCTCAGCGCCGTGCCGCCGGCCTTCTTCGGCACCGACTTCCGGCCGACCGTCGACTCCGGCGCGGTGGACTCGCTCCAGCGCGGCTCGCTGGCGATCGGCGCCGCCTTCGCCAAGGACCACGGCCTGAAGGTCGGCGACCAGGTCACCGTCGACTACGGCCAGGGCCGCACCCAGGCGCTGCCGGTCGGCGCGGTCCTCGGCAAGGGCGAACTGTTCGGCGACGGCTCCTTCGTGGCCATGGACACCATGGAGAAGGCCGTCCCGGCCGCCGAGCAGCCGCCGGTGTGGACCTTCTTCGCCAAGGCCTCCTCCGGCGCCGACGTCGAGAGGACGCTCACCGCGCTGGAGGACGGGCTCAAGGAGTACCCGCAGCTGACCATCAAGGACCGGGCCGGCTACAAGGAGCTCGCCCAGTCCCAGATCAACACCCTGCTGTACCTGATCTACGGGCTGGTCGCGCTGTCCATCACGGTCGCGGTGCTCGGCGTGGTCAACACCCTGGCGCTGTCGGTGGTCGAGCGGACCCGCGAGATCGGCCTGCTGCGGGCGATCGGGCTCTCCCGCCGCCAGCTGCGCCGGATGATCCGGCTGGAGTCCGTGGTGATCGCGGTGTTCGGCGCGGTCCTCGGCACCGGGCTGGGCCTGGCCTGGGGCGTCACCGCCCAGCGGGTGCTGCGGGACCAGGGCCTCGGGACGCTCTCCGTCCCGACCGTCACGGTGGCGGTCACGCTGGTCGCCTCGGTGCTGATCGGCCTGTTCGCCGCCCTCGTCCCGGCCTTCCGGGCCGGACGGATGAACGTCCTCGCGGCCATCGCGACGGACTGACCCGGCGCCGGGGCGCCGGGCCCGGAGCACGGGGGAAACGGGGCGGCCCACGGGGGAACGGAGGACGGGGCGGCCCACGGGGGAAACGGGGGCACGGGGGAGCCCACGGGGGAAACGGGGGCACGGGGGAGCCCACGGGGGAAACGGGGGCACGGGGGACCGGGGCCGGGTGCGCGACAGCACCCGGCCCCGGTGCCGTCTCCCGCCCCCGTTCCCCGCCCCCGCGGGGCGGCTCCGCCCGAGCTGCGTCCGCTCTCCGCAGTGCTGAGATGATCGTCCGATGTTCCCCTCGGACGCCCCGCCCCTCCCCAGCGCCGCGCCCCTCACCGGCGCGGCCGCCGCCCGCTGGCGAGCCGCCCGGACCGCCTGGCGGCTGGACGGCCGCTGGCTCGCGCTGGTGCCGCTCGGGTTCGTGATCCTGGCGAGCGTGGTGGAACCGGACGTGGGCCGGTGCAACGCCCAGAACATCTGCCGGGACAGCTGGGGCTCGGGGCTGGCCGCCTGGTCGGCGCTGGCCGAGATCGTCCTGCTGGCCACCAGGGCCAGGATCCGGGCGCTCGTCCCGCCGGTCGTCCTGGCCCTGCTCTGGTACCTCCCGGAGGGCCTGGTCACCCCGCTCGCCCGCTGGTCGGCGGTGCTGGTCCACGTGCTGCTCGCCGCCGTCCTGCTCGGCGCCGAGGCCGGCCGCCGCCGCGCCCGCCAGCAGCTGGACGAGCTGATGGCCCCGCCCGTCCCCTACCCCTGGACGGCCGCGGGCGCGCCCTCGCCCGTCCACCCGGACGGCCCGCCCGTGCTGCGCCGCGCCCTCGGCGTCCTGCTGCTGGTGGTCGCCGCGGCCTTCCCGGTGTACGGCCTCTGGGCGCAGGCCCGGGAGACCGCCGCCGCCGACCTGGCCACCCGGGTGACCGGCACCGTGGACGGCGGCGACCGGGACGGCGTGCTCACCGTCCGCTTCCAGCCGCCCGGCGGCGGCCCCGAGCGCACCGCCGACCTGGACGTCTGGTGGCAGCACCGCCCCCGCTCCGGCGATCCCGTCCCGCTGCTGGTGAACGACGAGTCGGTGCGCGCCCTCGGCGACGACTACGAGGTCTCCGGCCAGCTCGCCGCCGGCGGCCTGATCGCCCTGCCCGGCCTGGTGCTGCTCGGCTCGGCCGCCGCGGCGGGCGCCCGCCGGAGCAGGCCCGCCTTCGTCGGCGCCGCCCCCGCGCTCGCCGTACGGGTGCGCGCCGACGCCCGCGGCGACCTGCTGGTGCTGCCGCTGGACGGCCCGCCGGACGGCCCCGGGCTCTGGCGCCTGGTCGAACGCGACCGCTACCGCTGGGCCCGCCACGCCGCCCCGGACGGCGAGTCCCCGGCCTGGGTGCCCGAACACCGGACGACCGAGGACGAGGAGGCCGACCACCCCGACCCGGTGCTCGACCACGACGAGGACGAGGAGGAGTGCGAGGAGCTGTTCGACCGGGCGACCCCGGCCGAGGCCGCCGAGTGGCTGGCCCGGGCCGGCCGCAGCGTGCCCGCCGTGCTCTACGTCGGCCCGGACGGCCCCGACCACCAGCTCCTCGTCCGCCCCGGCCTGCTGGACGGCGACCCGCACTGGGTGGCGGCCGTGGTCGCCCCCGCCGCCCGGGCCCCGCGCCTCGGCCGGCGCTCCGGGCGCTACCGCGAGCGCGAGCTCGCCGTCGCCGCGCTGACCGCCGAGACGGTCGCCGCCGCCCCCGAGCCCGGTCCGGACACCGAGCCACTCGCCGCCCGCCGCTGGGAGATGCCGCTGCCGCTGCGGGCGGCGGCCGGGCCGCTGGCGGCGCTGCTGGTCGCCGCCGCCGTCGTGCTGCTCGACGACGACGGCTGGTGGGAGGGGCTGCTGCGCCCGCTGTGGATCGGCTCGCTGGTGATCCTCTCCTGCGCCCAGGCGCTCTCCTGGCAGCTGGTGGCCGACCGCGACGGTCTGCGGGTGGCCACCGCGCTGCGCACCCGCGGCTACCGGTGGGCGGAGATCACCGCGGCGGCGGTGCACCGGGACCTGCTCACCATCCGGGTGCGCGGCGGCCGGGAGTTCTCCTTCTTCAACCGCCCGACGGTCCGGCTGGCCGCGCTCTTCGGCGGCCGGTACGACCCGGCGGCGCTGGCCAGGACCGTCGCCACCGCCGCCCACCGCCCCGACCTGCGCCCGGCGCAGGCCCTGCCGGACCGCCTCGGCGGCCCTCAGCACCTGGTCAACCGGCTCGCGCTGACCGGTTACGCGGTGTTCACCGTCGCCCACTACGCACTCTGAACCCGCCCCGGACCGACACCGGATCCACACCGCTTCCGGCCCGCCTCCGAGGGGGAGTACGGTGTTCTTGATCACAGCGCCGGTGTCGTGCCGCGAGGTGTCCCGGAAGGCCCTGACCGGGACAAGACGGGGACGTGTCCGCACCGGTACGGTTGGCCCCGATGAACACCAAGGCTGCTGAGGAGCTGCCGGCTGTTTCCGTGATCATGCCGGTGCTCAACGAGGAACGTCACCTGCGCACGGCGGTCCGCCGCATCCTGGACCAGGAGTACCCCGGGCCGATGGAGGTGGTGATCGCCCTGGGGCCCTCCACCGACCGCACCGCGGAGATCGCGGCCGAGCTGGCGGCGGAGGACCCGCGGGTGCGGACGGTGGCGAACCCCACCGGCCGGACGCCGGCCGGGCTGAACGCCGCGATCCGGGGCTCCCGGCACCCGATAGTCGTGCGCGTGGACGGTCACGGTCTGCTCACGCCGGGCTACATCACCACGGCGGTCCGGCTGCTCGGCGAGATGGACGCGGCCAACGTCGGCGGCATCATGCACGCCGAGGGCGAGACCGAGTGGGAGCACGCGGTCGCCGCCGCGATGACCTCCAAGATCGGTGTCGGGAACGCGGCCTTCCACACCGGCGGCCTGGCCGGCCCGGCGGACACCGTCTACCTCGGGGTGTTCCGGCGCGAGGTGCTGGAGAAGCTCGGCGGCTACAACGAGGAGTTCATCCGCGCCCAGGACTGGGAGCTGAACTACCGGATCCGCCAGGACGGCGGACTGGTCTGGTTCACCCCGCAGCTCAAGGTGACGTACCGGCCCCGCCCCTCCGTGCGGGCGCTGGCCAAGCAGTACAAGGACTACGGCCGCTGGCGCCGGGTGGTCACCCGCTACCACCGCGGCTCGGTCAACATGCGCTACCTCGCCCCGCCGGCCGCGCTGGCCGCGGTCGTCCTCGGGCTGGTGCTCGGCGCCGCCGTCCACCCGGCCTTCCTCGCGGTGCCCGGCGCGTACCTGCTGGGCATCCTCGGCGGTTCCGCGGTCGAGGGCCGCGGCCTGTCGTTCAAGGCCAAGGCGCTGCTGCCGGTGGCCCTCGCGACCATGCACCTCAGCTGGGGCTTCGGCTTCCTGACCTCGCCGCGCTCGCTGGCCCGGAGAGTGATCGCCAGCGTCGGCCCGTCCGCCAAGGACGTGCTCTCGAAGGCCGGCTGACCCGCACACCGCCGCCCCGCACACCGCCGCCCCGCACACCGCCGCCCCGCACATCGCCGCCCCGCACACCCGCTGATTCGTTTCGCCACCGCTCGTGACCGTCGTCGGCCCCGCTGCCGCCGGTGCGCGGGCCGGCGGTCGAGGGCGGGTCGGCCGGGCCCGGGATCGAGCCGGGCGCGGACCTCGACGGGCGGGCCCTCGCGGCCGGCGGTGCGCCGGACCGCGGAGCGGCAGTTCCCCCAGGCCGCCGGGCGGCACCGGGAGCAACACGGAACCCCCGTACCCCGGTGGCTACTTGGCGCAGGCGTCGGTGTCGTCCGCCTGCACCCGCTGGAGGTCCTCGGGCGCCTCGGTGGGCACCGCCGCCGGGCCGGTCGGGGCGGCCAGCACGTCCTTGCCGAGCACCAGCAGCAGCCCGCCCTTCGGGTCCGACTTCTCGGCCGGCCGGACGGCGTCGCCGGGCAGGCCGAGGGCCGCGGCGAGGGCCTGGGCCTCGGCCTCCCGGCCGGACGGGTAGGACACCGTCGTGGTGTCGGCGGGCGGTGCGTCGCTGCCCACCGCGGCCTTGTCGTAGCCCTTCGCCCGGAGCTTCTCCACGGTCGGCCCGGACTGCCCGCGCGTGCCGCTGCCGTTGCGCACCGTCAGCTGGACGAGCTTGGCGGGGAGGGCCGGGGCGGCGGCCTGCGTGGTGGCCGGCGCGGTGGCGGCCGGGGCCTGCGCCGCGGGTGACGCGGCGTCGGTGGCCGGGGCCTCGGGGGCGGGCGGCGCGGCGGTCTCGGTCAGCGAGCGGTCGCCCGCGATCATCGCGAACAGCTGCCCGGCGTCCGGCTGCTTGAGGATCACCCGGTCGCTGTCCTTGGGGTCGTCCAGGACGGGCGCGGTGGTGAAGGTGATGTTCTTGGTGTCGACCTTGCTGATGTCCAGCGCGAGGTCCTTGAGCTTGTCCACGCTGCCGATGCCGGAGTCCACGGTGAGCGCCTTGGTGGCGGCGTCCGCGAGCTTGTAGAGCTTGCTCGGGCTGGTCAGGGTGTCGTCGCTCTTGATCTTGCGGATCATCGAGCTGATGAACTGCTGCTGGAGCGGGATCCGGGTGAGGTCGCCGCCCTGGCCGACCGCGTGCCGGGTGCGGACGAAGGCCAGCGCCTCGTCGCCCTGGACCACGTGCCGGCCCTTGGTCATCCTGAGGTGGGAGCCGGAGTCGTTGATGTCCTTGGCCGCGCAGACCTCGACCCCGCCGACGGCGGTGGAGAGGGTCTTCACCGCCTCGAAGTTGACCTGCACGAAGTGGTCGACCCGGACGCCGGTGATCTTCTCGACGGTCTTCCAGGTGCAGCCCGCGTCGCGCCCCTCCTGGCCGAGGCTGTTGTTGAACTCGCTCCGGGTCGAGCCCGGGATCCTCTTCCCCTGGGCGTTCTGGCACTCCGGGAGCGGCACCATCAGGTCGCGCGGGAGGCTGACCACCGTCGCGTTGGAGCGGTCCTTGGCGATGTGGAACAGCAGCGTGGTGTCGGCGTGCCCGGTGCTGCCCTCGTCACCGTACTCCCGGCCGAGGCCCTCCCGGCTGTCCGTGCCGATCACCAGGACGTTCAGCGCGTCCCCGGCGGCCGCCGGGCGCTCGGACTCGTCGCCCAGCTGGACCTTGACCGAGGTCAGGTTGTCGTTGAAGTGCCGGTACAGGTAGTACGCCCCGCCGCAGCCCGCGACCATCACCAGGGCGCCCGCCCCGGCCGTCCACTTGAGTGCCCGTCGGCGCCGGCTGCGCTTGGCGAGCGCGGCCGCCCGCCGCCGGCTGTCCCGGCGGCCCTCCGCGGCCGGTGCGGTCGGTGGGGCCGGTGCGGTCGGTGCCTCGGTGGCCCGGCGGCGCTGCCGGGGGACGCCGGGGGGCGGCTCCACCCGGTACCGTCCGGCTTCCGGTTGCTCCTCGTGCAAGGGGTTCCCTACGTTCGACCGGTCACGGTTACGGACCGCCCGCGCGGACGGGCCGATCCGGACACACTAGACGAGCCGAACGGGGGAGTCGTTCCCGGTGTGATCTCCGCCACCTTCCGGCAGTGCGGAGCCAAATACCGCTCGCGGCCGAGCAATTGCGGAAGCGTCCGGGTCGACGGGCGGGCCGGTCCCGGGCGCCGGGCTCAGTGCGGGGCGCAGGCGTCCACGTCGGCGGTGCGTCCCTCGAAGGTGGGTGTGGCGCTCGCGGAGGGTGACGTGTCGGCCAGCGCCGCCGCGTCGGCCGTCGGGTTCGTCCCGGCTCCCGTCCCCTGGCCCGGCGCCCGGGTGGGGCCCGTCCCGGCGACCGGGCCCGGCGAGGACGCGGAGGCGGGCGGCCGCACGGCGACCTGCCGGTCGTCCCGCAGCGCCGCGAACAGCTGGCCGGTCTGCGGCTGCACGAACTCGTCCCGGTCCGAGTCGTAGCGGTACGGGCGGCGCGGCGCGGTCAGGAAGACCACGTCCGCCGAGGGGATGCCGCGCAGGTCCTGGGTGAGGTCGTACAGCGCGCCGAGCGAGGACAGCCCGCCGTCCGCCCGGATGGAGGAGGTGGCGGCGTTCAGCACCGGCCACAGCTTCGCCGGGTTCAGCAGTACGCCCTGCGACTGCGCCTTGCGGATCAGCGAGGCCAGGAACTGCTGCTGGCGGCCCATGCGTTGGGTGTCGCTGCCGTCGCCCAGGCTCTCCCGGACCCGGACGTAGCCGAGCGCCTGCTCGCCGTGCAGGACCTGCCGGCCGGCGGGCAGGTCGAGCCTGGCGTCCTTGTCGTGGATCGGCTGCGGCACGCACACCTCGACCCCGCCGATCGAGTCCACCATCGTCTTGAAGCCGCTGAAGTCGAGGATCACGTAGTGGTCGATCCGGATGCCGCTCAGCTGCTCGACTGTCCGGATCGAACAGGCCGGACCGCCCGTCTCGAAGGCCTGGTTGAACTGCATCAGCGCCGGCTTGCTGCGGGTGCCGTCCGGCATCTCGCAGGCGGGTACGCCGACCATGACGTCGCGCGGGACGGAGACCGCCGTCGCGTGCTTCCGGTCGGCGGCCAGGTGCAGCAGGATCGTGGTGTCCGAGCGCTGGCTGCCGGTCTCGCCGCCGTACGAGCCGTTCGCGCCGGAGCGGTCGTCGCTGCCGATCAGCAGGATGTTCTCGGCGCCCGGCGCCCCGGCGGTGCGGCTCGGCCGTTCGGCCTCCAGCTTGGCGAGCAGCCGGTCGGTGGCCGAGTCGGTGCGGATGTTGCCGTCCAGCTTGCGGTAGGCGATCCAGAGCAGCGCCCCGGTGGCGACCAGCAGGAACGCGACGGCGCCGGCGGTGATCATCAGCCACCGCCGGCGCTTGCGCGGGCGTTTCGTTCCGTCCGGAGGGGTGTCCGTCGACTGGCCGTCCTGCGCGGGGCCGTTCGTCGGGGGAGCAGCGGTCGGGGGGTGCTCGGTGTCGTCCTCGGCCATGGCAGCGATCCCTACCCGCCAGGCCCGGCCCGGGGGTTAGCCGAGGCGCAGTGTCACCCGTTCGGATTCCGTCCGCTTCTCCCACTGTCCGGCGTCCAGCCCCTGCGAGTTGCGGCACAGCACCACCGAGGCGCCGGCCGCCAGCGGCGCCAGCAGGCCGGCCTCCAGACCGGCCCAGTCGTCGAAGGACAGGGTGGACAGGACCCGGTCGCCGGGCTTCAGGCCGAGCCGGACCGCGCCCTCCCGGGCCAGTGCCACGGTCTGCTCGCCCGTCAGCTTCAGCGGCAGCCCGTCCACCGCGGTCTCCAGGGCCGGCCCTTCCGGGGCGACGGGGGAGTACGGCGCGAAGCGGTCGCCCTGGCCCGGCACCTCGGCGGCGTAGTCGAGGAAGCCGTCCGGACGCTGCGGGAAGCGGCCGCCGAGCGGGCGCAGCGCGAGCGCGACCCGCTCGCCCTCGCAGGCGTGGGCGGCTTCCAGCCCGTCCGGGCCGCTGACCACCAGATCGGCGGCGGCGGGGTCGCCGCCCGGAACCGCCGTCACCCCGACGGACCAGCAGGCCAGCAGCCACACGGCGCTCTGCCAGTGGGCGGGCAGCAGCAGCGCCGCCCGGTCGCCGGGACCGGCGTTCAGCTCGTCCTGGAGCAGGTTGGCGGTCTTGGCGACCCAGTTGTCGAAGGTGCGGGCGGACAGCTCCACCCGCTCGCCGGTGGCGTCGTCGTAGAAGGTGACCAGCGGGGCCGCGGGATCGACCGAAGGGGTGCCGCCGCGCAGGAATGCGTGCAGCAGCTCGACGGGGGTGCGGGCATCGGCAGCGAAAGGCGCAGTCATGGTGCGCCCCAGCCTACGGCCTTCGGGTGGGAGGCCGGGAGGGGCGGCCGAACGGGCGCGGAGCGGCGTGGCGGGCGGTCCGTTTTGCGGCGACGATCCGTTTCATGCGCCTTTCACTCCCGGCCGCCGTGCTCGCCGGCTGCACCGCCGCCCTGCTCCTCCAACCCGCCGCCACGGCGGCCCCCTCGCCCTCCTCGCCCGCCCCGCAACGCCACGACTTCGCCGGCGGCGGCTCGACCACCACGCTCCCGCTGCCCGCCGGGGCCGGACTCGCCCCGCGCGGCACCCGGCCGTTCGAACTCCTCGGCCTCGGCTGGGACGGCCCGGCGGACGCGTTCGCCGGCGCGGTGGCCCGGGTCCGCACCCGGGACGCGGCCACCGGCCGCTGGAGCGACTGGCACCGGCTGGACGCCGACGCCGGGGACGGCCCCGACCACGCGTCGCACGGCGCCACCGCCCCGCTCTGGACCGGCCACAGCGACGGCGTCGCGGTCGAGATCCGGCCCGGGCCCGCCGGAGTGCCGCCCGGGCTGCGGGTCGACCTGGTCGACCCGGGGCCCGGCGCCGCCTCCGCCGCCGTACGGACCCTGCCGGCGGAGCCGCCCGCGGAACTGCCCGCGGAGCCGCCCGTGGGATCCTCCGTCGGGCCGCCCGGCGTGCTCCTCACGGGCCAGGCCCCGCGCCCGGCGATCGTCACCCGGGCAGGCTGGGGCGCCGACGAGTCACTGCGCGGGAAGGACTTCGACTACACCGGCCCGGTCCGCGCGGTCTTCATCCACCACACCGACACCGCAACCGCCTACGACTGCTCCGACGCACCCCGGGTGATCCGGGCGATCTACCAGTACCACGTGAAGACCAACGGCTGGCGGGACATCGGCTACAACTTCCTGGTCGACCGCTGCGGCACCGTCTACGAGGGCCGGGCCGGCGGCGTCGAGCAGCCCGTCCACGGCGCCCACACCCTCGGCTTCAACACCGACACCTCCGGCGTCGCCGCGATCGGCACCTACGTCGACGACCAGCCGCCGCAGCCCCTCCTCGACGGCCTCGCCGCCATCTCCGCCTGGAAGCTCGGCCTCACCGGCCGCGCCACCGACGGCCGCACCAAGCTCACCTCCGGCTCCAGCGCCAGCCGCTACCCCCTGGGCACCGTCGTCGAGTTCGACGCCATCTCCGGCCACCGCGACGGCGTCGCCACCGCGTGCCCCGGCGACGCCCTCTACGCCCGCCTGCCCGACCTGCGCGCGGCCGGGGCCCGGTTCCAGGCCCGCTGACCTACCGCTCTCCCCGTCCCCCCTCCTCCCGCGTCCCGCCCGGGGCGCGGGACCTTCGTGCCGCGCGGCGCCCGGCCGGCGCCCCTCCGGGTCCGTCCGCCCCCGCGCGTATCGTTCATATCCGGAGGCGACACGGGAGGCGACGGCAGTGGAGGCAGTACGGCGCTGGCGCCCCGACTTCCCGCTGGACGTCGCCCGCACCCTGCTCCCGCTGCGCCGAGGCCCCGCCGACCCCGCGTACCGCAGCACCGGCGACGGCGCCGTCTGGCGCGCCTCCCGCACCCCGGCCGGCGTCGGCACCCTGCGGGTCCTGCCGCGTCCGGCCACCGGCGAGGTCGAGGCGAGCGCGTGGGGGCCGGGCGCGGACTGGCTCCTCGACCGCGTCCCCGCCCTGCTCGGCGCCGAGGACGCCCCGGAGTCGCTGGTCCTGCCGCCCGGTCCGCTGCGGGACGCCCAGCGCCGTACCGCCGGGGTCCGGCTGACCAGGACGGGGCTGGTGCTGGAGTCGCTGATACCGGCGATCCTGGAGCAGAAGGTCACCACCGACGAGGCCTACCGCGCCTGGCGCACCCTGCTGCGGGACTTCGGCACCCCGGCGCCGGGCCCGGCCGAGGGCATGCGGGTGGCGCCGTCGGCCCGCGAGTGGGCGCTGGTGCCGAGCTGGGAGTGGCACCGGGCGGGCGTGGACGCGAAGCGATCCGCGACGGTCATCCGCGCGGTCCGGCTGGCGCCCCGGCTGGAGGAGGCCTCGGCGATGGGCCACGAGGAGGCCCTCGCCCGTCTCACCGCCGTCCCCGGCATCGGGGTCTGGACGGCCGCCGAGACGCTGCAGCGCAGCAACGGCGACCCGGACGCGGTCTCGGTCGGGGACTACCACCTGCCCAACCTGGTCGGCTGGGCCCTGGCCGGCCGCCCCCGCAGCGACGACGCCCAGATGCTCGCGCTGCTGGAGCCCTACCGCCCCCAGCGCCACCGGCTCTGCCGCCTCCTGCTGGCCGCCGGTGCCCGGGCCCCCCGCTACGGTCCGCGGCTGGCCCCCAACGACCACCGCCGCCGCTGAGCCGGTCCGCTTCCGCTTCCGCTTTCGCCGGGGAGGGCCCGGTCTTCCGTACCGGCCGTACTACCGCACCTCGATGAAGGCGTCGGCGCCGCGCTCCGGGCGGGGCTTCGGGGGTTCGGCGGGGCGGCCGACGGCGACGGCGCCCATCGGGTCCCAGCCGTCCGGGAGGTCCAGGGCCGCTCGTACGGTGTCGCGGCAGAACATCGTGGACGAGACCCAGGCGGAGCCGTAGCCCTCGCCGGTGAGCGCGACGAGCAGGTTCTGCACGGCGGCGCCGGCCGAGACGGTGAACATCTCCCGTTCGGCGGCGGCCCGGCGCCGGTCGGGGTAGTCGTGCGAGCCGTCCGTCACCAGGCAGGGCACCACCAGGTACGGGGCGTCGCGCAGGACGTCGCCGCGGGCGGTGCGCCGGGCGATCCGCTCCTCGTCCCAGCCGTCGAGCTCGCGCAGGTCGCGCTGCCAGGCGGCGAGCATCGCGTCGAGCAGCCGCACCCGGGTGTCCGCCGACTCCAGCAGCACGAACCGCCACGGCGTGGTGTGGTGCGGGGCGGGCGCGGTGACGGCGGCGGCGACGGCCCGCCGGACGGCGCCCGGGTCGACCGGCTCCGCCGTGAAGGAGCGGACGGTGCGCCGCAGGGTGACGGCCTGGCGCAGCGCCTCGGAGGTGCCGAGCCGGAACATGTCGTCCGCGGAGGGCCGCACCAGCGGCCGGACGCCCTCGCCGTCCTCGGTGGTGACGAGGTGTCCGAGCCCGCGCACGACCGCCACCGGGACGCCGGTCGTCTTGCCCTTCACCAGGTCGGCGGCGGCGGCGAGTTCGTCGGCCGTCGCGACGACGGTCGACTCCAGCGTGTTGCCGTGGCCGTCGACGCGCCCCCGGTGGTCGTCCAGGACGCCGAGCCCGGCGGCGCCGATCGCGACGTCGGTCAGCCCGTCGCGCCAGGGCCGTCCGAAGGTGTCGGTGACGAGGACGGCGAGCCGGCGGCCGGTGAGCTGCTGGAGCCGGGCCCGCAGCGCCCTCGCGGAGGCGTCCGGGTCCTCGGGCAGCAGCAGTACGGTGCCGGGGGCGGTGTTGGAGGCGTCGACGCCGGCGGCGGCCATGACGAAGCCGTTGCGGTTCTCCACGATCCGGATCGGCCCGCGCCGGGCGACCAGCCGGACGCTCTCGGCGTCGATCGCGGCCTCGCGGTCGGCGGCGTGCAGCAGTCGGCCCTCGGCCTTGCTGACGATCTTCGAGGTGACCAGCAGGATGTCGCCGTCCTGGTACGTCCCCGCCTTGGCGATGAGCTCGCCCAGGTCCGCTCCGGCCGTGACCTCCGGGATGCCGTCGACTCCGAGGATCTCCAGCGTCACTTGCGCACCTGCTCCGCCAGGGCCAGCGCGGCGCGCGCCATCTCGGCGGTGGCCTCGACGTCGGTCATCAGCAGCGGGACGGCCCGGCAGGCGATCCCGCCGGCCTCGACGGCGGCCACCGAGGCCTGGTCCACGGTGTCCACCAGCCACCCGTCGATCAGGGCGGAGCCGTAGTTCAGCGCCACGGCCTCGGCGGTGGCCTCGACGCCGACGGCCGCGAGCACCTTGTCGGCCATGCCGCGCACCGGCGCCCCGCCGACGATCGGGGAGAGTCCGACCACCGGGGCGGGCGCGGCGGCGACGGCCTCCCGGATGCCGGGGACCGCGAGGATGGTGCCGATCGAGACCACCGGGTTGGACGGCGGGAAGAGGATGACGTCGGCCTCGGCGATCGCCTCCAGGACACCGGGCGCCGGCTTGGCGGTGTCCGCGCCGACCGCGACGATCGCCTCGGCGTCCACCGCGGCGTGCAGCTTGACCCAGTACTCCTGGAAGTGGATCGCCCGGGTGCCCTGCTCGTCGGTGATCCGCACGTGGGTCTCGACCCGGTCGTCGCTCATCGGCAGCAGCCGCACGCCCGGCTTCCAGCGCACGCACAGCGCCTCGGTGACCTGGCTGAGGCTGTACCCGGCGGTGAGCATCTGGCTGCGCACGAGGTGGGTGGCGAAGTCCCGGTCGCCGAGCCCGAACCACTCGGGGCCGACGCCGTACTCCTTCATCTCGGCCTTGATGGACCAGGTCTCGTCGGTCCGGCCCCAGCCCTGCTCCTCGTTGATGCCGCCGCCGAGGGTGTACATCACGGTGTCGAGGTCGGGGCAGACCTTGAGGCCGTAGAGGTGGATGTCGTCGCCGGTGTTGCCGATGACGGTGATCTCGTCCTGCGGTCCGACTGCCGCGCGGAGCCCGCGCAGGAAGCGCGCTCCGCCGATTCCGCCTGCCAGTGCCACGATGCGCATGGGGCTCATCCTGCCACGGTCGGACTTTCCGTCAGCCGGGATCAGTGCGATCCGGCCTGCGCCTGCCGCTCCGGGTGCTGCTCGGGGACGGCGGTGGCGCCGTACTGGTTCATCTCGGTCAGGCCCGGGGCGTAGAGGTGGATGGAGACGGCGGGTTCGAGCGCGCCGTTGACGACCTCGTGCAGGTACCCGGCGGAGAACACCCGCTGCCCGCCCGGTCGCAGCTCCCGGGTCTTCTCACCCGTCGGGGTGAGGGAGCGCTCGACCAGCTCGCCCCGGACGACGCTCATCACGCCGGAGGACTCGCCGTGGTCGTGGAAGCCGCTGGACTGGCCGGGCAGCCAGCTGAGCAGCCAGACCTCGTAGCCGGGGCCGGTCTCCAGCCGGGCGTACCAGCGGGTCAGCGCGTCGTAGCGGACCAGCGGCTCCCAGCGGGCGCGGTCGGCGGCGATCTCGCGCACCAGCCGGGCGTACTCGGCGACGCTGGTGGGGTGGGCCGGCAGGTCGGTGCGGGCCAGGTGCGGGAAGGCGAGCGGGTCGCCCGCGATGGAGACGTCGCTGAGGCCGTCGGCCCACTGGCGGGTCCGGGCGTCGGCGGGGGTGCCGGTGCGGACGGTGGCGGGGCTGCGGCGGGCGAGCTTGTTGCGGTCGCGGTTCCGCCTGCGGATGCGGATCATGCGCACGGGAGTCGTCCTCGGAGGGGTCGGCCGGTGTGTCGGGATCAGCCGGATCCGGGATGTCCTGGGACGGGAATCGCGGGCGGCCTCTGTGCTTCCTGGGGGCGGCGCGCGGTGGGACGCGGGCGCCTAGATACAGCAGGAGCAGAGGCGACAACAGAAGTTCACGGCACGGCGGAGGGTGGAACCGCTCCGGGGGCTGGCGAACTCTGACATAGGAGCAAGGACACCGCATCCGCGGGGCCGGTGTCAAACGCGATGATGCGGCATTCGAGTGGGTTAGGTCCGGATCTTTCCCTGATGGGGTGATTCATCACTCTCTATGTTTCGATGGGAAGATCGCCGGGAAGGCAGGCCGATGACCGGCCTTGTGGCGGTGATCGTGCGTCACCCGGCGAGTGGTTGCGGATGGTTCGGCACCGTTGAGGACCTTGAGACGGAAGGTCCGATGTGTCCGGATATGTACACTATTCGTAACGGCTTGGTGCCAGGGAGTGAATCCCGGCCCCAATACCAGAGCTCGGCTTGACTGGGCCAGAGTGACGCAACTGTAATTTCACTCGTGTCGTCAGCCGCAGGAGGCAACGGCAACCACGGGGACGCCAAGTAGGGGCAGAGGAGGCGCGCCACATGAGCGAGCTCTTTGAGCTGTTGATCGGGGACGGCATCGCGGAGGACGAGGAGGAACTCGGCTGGCAGGAGCGTGCGTTGTGCGCGCAGACCGACCCCGAGTCCTTCTTCCCCGAGAAGGGCGGCTCGACCCGCGAGGCGAAGAAGGTCTGCCTCGCCTGCGAGGTCCGCTCGGAGTGCCTGGAGTACGCCCTCGCCAATGACGAGCGCTTCGGCATCTGGGGCGGTCTCTCCGAGCGCGAGCGCCGCCGGCTCAAGAAGAGCGCGGTCTGACCGGACGGCCCCGGCCCCGCTGACCCTTCGACAACGACGGACAACCGCACAGCTGTACGGGCGCCTCACCGCGGTGGTGGGGCGCTTTCGCGTTCCCGGGGCCCCTTTCACCGTCCCCGCACGCACACCCCGGACGAAGCGGTCATCAGGAGCCGTTAGTGTGGTGCGCCATCCGGTTGCCGTTCACCGGCTGTGTCCACCGAGAACTGGGGCCCGCGCACTCGATGACCGTCTACAGCCACCAGAGCGGCTTCACCGCTTCCCGGCCGCCCGCCTACCCGCGCCACCTGGTCACCGCCGTGGTCGTCTCGCACGACGGCGCCCGCTGGCTCCCGCAGGCCCTGGCCGGCCTGCTCGGTCAGGACCGCCAGGTCCAGCGGATCCTCGCGGTCGACACCGGATCCACCGACAACTCTCCGCAACTGCTCGCGGACACCCTCGCCGACTGGCTGCCCGAGAGCGGCCCGCTGGTCCTCGGCCGCCGGGCCGGCTTCGGCACCGCCGTCGCCGAGGCCGTGGCCGGCAGCGCGCCCCTGCGCCCGGAGGACCTGCCGTACCGGCTCGACCCCTCCGGCTACGACCCGGTCACCGGCGGCTGGGACGACTTCGGCGACCCGCTCGCCCAGGAGGACGACCTCGGCCGCGGCGGCCCGCGCGAGACCCGGCCGGTCGAGTGGCTCTGGCTGCTGCACGACGACTGCGAGCCGCAGACCGACGCGCTGCGCCGACTGCTCCAGGTCGCCGACTCCACCCCCAGCGCCGCCGTGGTCGGCCCCAAGCTGCGCAGCTGGTACGACCGCCGCCAGCTCCTGGAGGTCGGCGTCACCATCGCCCGCTCCGGCCGCCGCTGGACCGGCCTCGACCGCCGCGAGCAGGACCAGGGCCAGCACGACCAGGTCCGCCCGGTGCTCGCCGTCTCCAGCGCCGGCATGCTGGTGCGGCGGGACGTCTTCGAGGAACTCGGCGGCTTCGACCGGGCCCTCCCGCTGATGCGGGACGACACCGACTTCTGCTGGCGGGTCAACGCCGCCGGCCACCGGGTGGTGGTCGCCCCCGACGCCGTGCTGCGGCACGCCGAGGCGGCCGCCCGCGAGCGCCGGGCGATCGACTGCGGCCCCTCCCACCCCCACCGGGTGGACAAGGCCGGCGCCGTCTACACCCTGCTCGCCAACAGCAAGGGCGCGCTCTTCCCCTACGTCCTGCTGCGGCTGGTGCTCGGCACCCTGGTGCGGGCCGTCACCAACCTGCTCGGCAAGGACCCGCGCCAGGCGTTCGACGAACTCGCCGGCCTTGGCCACGAACTCGTCCGCCTCCCACGGCTGTTGGCCGCGCGCAAGCACCGCGCCAAGTCCCGGTCGGCGGACGCCCTGGACGACCGCACGCTCTTCCCGGCCCCCGGCGCCACCACCCGGCTGGCGGTCGAGGGCGTCATCGGCTCGCTCGGGATCGGGGGCGGCGACGACACCGGCGGCCGGCACGGCTCGGCCGAGGCCGGCGGCGACGAGGACGCCGAGGACCTGGTCGTCGAGCAGTTCACGCTGCTCAAGAAGCTCGCCCGGCGCCCGGCGCCGGTGCTGTTCGCGGCCCTGCTGGTGTTCGCCCTGATCGCCTGCCGCGACCTGCTCGCCGGCGGGGAGCTGTTCGGCGGCGCCCTGCTGCCCGCGGCCGACGGGGCCGGCGGCCTCTGGTCGATGTACGCGGACTCCTGGCACCCGGTCGGCACCGGCTCCACCGCCGCCGCACCGCCGTACCTCGGTGTGCTCGCGGTGCTCTCCTGGCTGCTGTTCGACCACGCCGACCTCGCGCTCACCCTGCTCGTGGTGCTCGCCGTCCCGCTGTCCGCGGTCAGCGCCTACCTGGTGTCCCGGCCGTTGCTGGACTCCAAGCTGGTCCGTGCCTGGGCCAGCGCCACCTACGCGCTGCTGCCCGCCGCGACCGGCGCGCTCGCCCAGGGTCGGATCGGCACCGCCGTGCTCGCCGTGCTGCTGCCGCCGCTGGCCCGCGCCGCGGCCATCGCGGCCGGCCTCGGCATCCGTGACGAGAGCGCCGCCAAGGGCGCCCGCCCGGGCTGGCGCCCGGTCTGGATGACCGTCCTGCTGCTCACCCTGGCCACCGCGTTCGTCCCGATAACGTGGGCGCTCGCGGTGCCGCTCTGCCTGGCGATGCTGGTCGTCGCGGTGGTGCGCGGCGGCGCCTTCGGCTCCGGCGGCTCGGCGCTGCGGCTGCTCGGCCTGCGCGTCCTGGTGATCCTGGCGGTGCCCGTCGCGGTGCTGGCCCCGTGGTCGCTCAAGGTGCTGTCGCACCCGCAGTGGCTGCTGCTGGAGGCCGGTCTGCCCGGCCTGCACGGCACCGGCGCGAGCGCGGCCGGTCTGCTGCTGGTCAACCCGGGCGGCGCCGGAGTGCCGCCGATCTGGCTCTCGGCGGGTGTCGTGCTGGCCGCGCTGGCCGCGCTGCTGCGCGCCGACCGCCGCCGCGCGGTGCTCGTGACCTGGGGCGCGGCCGGCGCCGGCCTGGTCTTCGCGGTCGCGGTGGCGGGCACCTCCGTCACCCCGGCCTCCGGTGGCCCGGCGGTGCCCGCCTGGGCCGGACCGGCCACCCTGATCGCCGGGATCGCCCTGCTGGCCGCCGCCGCGATCGGCGCCGACGGCGCCAACACCC
This sequence comes from Kitasatospora sp. NPDC096204, assembly GCF_044763205.1. NCBI lineage: Bacteria > Bacillati > Actinomycetota > Actinomycetes > Kitasatosporales > Streptomycetaceae > Kitasatospora > Kitasatospora sp. NPDC096204. The sequence continues at coordinate 15,621 of NZ_JBIWFT010000024.1, read as the reverse complement.
GCGTCGCCGGGATCGCCTTCGGCTGGCGCCAGCCGGTGGCCGCCCTGGTGGTGGCCGCGGCCGTCCTGGCCCCGCTCGGCACCGGCCTGTGGTGGGCGCTGACCGGCGCCGGCGGTCCGCTGCACCGCGGCCAGGCCGACCAGGTCCCCGCCTTCATCGCCGAGGAGGCCGGCACCACCGACCGGGCCCGCACCCTCGTCGTCACCGGCGACAAGAACGGCGGCGCGGTCCGCTACACCGTGCTGCGCGGCGCCGGTCTGACGCTCGGCCAGGCCGAGTCCACCGTCGACCCGGCGACCGGCACCCAGGACGGCCTGAACCGGATGGTCGGCAGCCTGCTGGCCGGCTCCGGCGCCGACCAGGCGAGCGCCCTGGCCGGTTACGGCATCGCCTACGTGCTGGTCCAGCAGCCGGTGATCGACGTCTACAAGGACGTCCTCGACACCACCCCCGGCCTGGTCAAGGCCAACCAGGACGGCGCCGCCGCGCTCTGGCAGGTCAACGGCACCCCCGCGGTCCGCGCGGTGATCACCGCCCCGGGCGCCACCCCGGTGGTCGTCCCGTCCGGCGCCCGCGACCTGTCCACCACCGTTCCGGCCGGCCCGGACGGCCGGGTGCTGCGGCTCGCCGAGTCCGCCGCCCCGGAGTGGAAGGCCACCGTGGACGGCACCGCGCTGGAGCCCACCACGGTCGACGGCTGGGCGCAGGGCTTCAAGCTCCCGGCCGCCGGCGGCAAGCTGACCGTCACCCGGGAGGGCGGCGCCGCCCACACCGGCTGGATCTGGGCCCAGGTGCTGCTCGGCCTCACCATCCTGGTGCTGGCCCTGCCCGGCCGCCGCAGCCACAAGGACGACGACCTGCCCGAGGAGGTGGTCGCCGCCGCCGCGCTGGCCGCCGCCCAGACGCAGGCCCCCGTGCCCGGCAGCCGCCGGGCCCGCCGGATGGCCGAGCGCGGCGAGGCCGGCGAGGGCACCGAGGGCGGTGCCGAGGAGTCCGGGGTCTACGACAGGCCGGGCGCGATCCCGGCCCAGCCGGCCGCCGAGCCGCTGACCGGAGCCGTCCAGGCGGCCGCCGCCGTCCAGGACGCCGAGCAGTACAGCGACCCGTACCAGGCGTACCAGCAGGCCGACCCGTACAGCTACGACCAGTACGCGGCCCAGCAGCCGGTCGCCGCACCGTACGGCGGGCAGACGTACGACGGCTACCAGCAACAGCAGCAGGGCTACGAGCAGCCGTACCAGCCCGAGCAGCAGCCGTACGGCTACGACGCCCACGGGTACCAGGGGCACCAGCCGCAGCCGGACGGGCAGCCCTGGGTGCCCGGCCAGCAGCAGCCCGAGCCCTACTACGACCCGAACGACCCCAACGGCCCCGGCCGGTACCCGCACCAGCACGGATCGGGGAGCTGACCCGCGATGAAGAAGCCCGCGATGAAGAAGCCCGCGTTCAGGAAGAAGTCCGGCGCCGACGCGGCCGCCGAGCCGGCCGGGCCCGCCTTCGCGGCGGAGCCGTCCGGCCCGGCCCCGGCGGCCCGGCCCGGCCGCAGCCGGTTCGCCGCAGGGGCCGGCGGCGCGGCCAGGACCACCCCGTCCCTGCTGGCCGCGGCCGTGGTGCTCGCGGCGGTGTTCGGGATCGCCGAGGTGCGCCCGCCGGCCGCTCCGGCCAAGGCGGCCGCCGGCGTGACGCCGACCACCGCGCAGGTGGAGCGGACGTCCGCGGTCTGCCCGCAGCCGCTCCAGGGCCTGACCGGCTCGACCACGCTCACCGCCTACACCCCGCCCGGGACGGGCTCCGCCACCGGCGGGGCCGGCTGGCTCTCCGACGCGGCCGCGCCCGCCGCGCCCGCCAGCCCGGCGCCGACCACCGCGCCGGCGGCGCCCGCCACCCCGGCGCCGACCGGCTCGGGCGCCCCCGCCGCCCCGGTCCAGGACAAGAACGCGGCGCCCGCCGACGCCCGGCTGACCGTGCCCAAGCCCGGCACCCCGGCCACCGGCCCGGCCGCCAACGGCGACGCCGCGCCCGGCACCGGGGCCGTCGCCACCGGCGTCCTCGCCCCCGGCTTCACCGTCACCCAGACCACGGTGGTCACCGAGCCGCGCGGCCTCGGCCTGTCCGGCCTCACCTGCACCCCCGCCGGGACCGGCTTCTGGTTCGCCGGGGCCAGCACCGCCGCCGACCGAGTCGACTACGTCAGCCTGGTCAACACCGAGTCCTCCGCCGCGGTGGTGGACATCAAGCTGTACGGCGACAAGGGCCTGATCGACAACGACGCCGCCAACGGGATAACCGTCCCGCCCGGCAGCTCCCAGGCCATCCTGCTGTCGACCATCAGCAAGGGCGCGGTCGCCGACCTCGCGGTGCACGTGGTGGCACGCTCCGGGCGGGTCGGTGCCGCGCTGCACGCCGCCGACAGCGGCAAGGGCGCCGACTGGGTCCCGGCCTCGGCCGACCCGGCCCCCGTCCAGGTGCTGCCCGGCCTGCCCGCCGACACCGCCTCGGCCCGCCTGGTGGTCTGGGCGCCGCCGGAGGACGACGCCGACCTGAAGATCCAGCTGTCCGGCAAGAACGGCTGGTTCAGCCCGGCCGGCAACGAGTCGATCCACGTCAAGGCCGGCATGGTGGCCGCCGTCGACCTCGGCAAGGTCACCCGGGACGAGGTCGCCGGGCTGCGGCTGTCGCCCAGCGACGACAAGCACCGCACCCCGATCGTGGCCGGGCTGCGGGTCGACCGGGCGGCGGCCAACGGCAAGACCGACGCGGCCTGGCTGGCCGGCAGCAACCCGGTCGGCGCCCGCGCCACCGTCGCCGACAACCGGGCCGGCGCCTCCACGCTCTACCTGACCTCCAGCGGCGACGCCGCCACCGTCCGGGTCACCGCCTCGGCCGGCAGCGGCGGCGGCACCCCGGCCACCAAGGAGGTCCAGGTCCCGGCCGGCGGCACGGTCGCCCTTCCGGCACCCGAGCCCGCCGGGCTGAACGGGACCTTCGCGCTCACCGTGGAGACCGTCTCCGGCGGCCCCGTGGTGGCTGCCCGGATGCTGTCCCAGCCGACCAAGGACGTGCCGATGTTCACCGTCCAGGCGCTGCGCGACGACCGCAGCACCGTCAAGGTCCCGCAGGCCGGCCAGGACCCGGGCGTCGTCCTGCGCTGAGCCGTCCGGCTCCGAGCAGCCGACGGGGGCGGCACCGCCTGGTGCCGCCCCCGTCGGGGTTCAGTCCTCGTCGTAGCGCGGGTCGATGGCGTCCGGCGACAGCCCCAGCAGCTCGGCGACCTGCTCGATCAGGATCTCGTGCACCAGCGCCGCGCGGTCCTCCCGGGTCTTCGCCCGGATCTCCACCGGCCGCCGGTACACCACGATCTGGCTCTTGCGCCCCTGCCCGCCCGGCGACACCCGCCCGAGCGGCACGCCGTCCTCGGGGTCGGCGCCGTCCGGCTCGTGCAGCGGCACCTCCTGCACGGCGAACTCCACCTCGATCAACTGCGGCCAACGCCGCTCGAGGCGCTCCACCGACTCGCGCACGTAGTCGTCGAACAGTTCGGAGCGGGTGAGCGAGATCGGCACCTGGGGCGGCGCCAGTGGGCCGCGCAGGCCCCGCCCGTGCCGGTCGCGGTGCCGGGGGCGGCGCGCCGGGCCTGTCGATGACTGCGGTGCGGAGCTGTCCATATCACTGCCGAGGGTAGTCCTTGGACGGTCGGAAGTGGACCACTCCGACGGGGAATCACACGGGGCGCCGGATCCGCGGCCCCGGCGCCCGGAGGACGACACGGCACCCCCTCCGGGCAGGCGGTCTTCGCTCCCCGGCGGGGAGTGCGGTACCGTCCACCCTCGTGAGCTCTGTACGTCGTTGTTCGCGGACCGCGTGCGGCCGGCCGGCCGTCGCGACGCTGACGTACGTCTACGCGGACTCCACCGCCGTCCTCGGCCCGCTCGCCACCTACGCCGAGCCGCACTGCTACGACCTGTGCGCCGAGCACGCCGAGCGCCTCACCGCCCCGCGCGGCTGGGAGGTCGTCCGGCTCGCCGCGGAGGCCGGGCCGCTGCGCCGCAGCAGCGACGACCTGGAGGCGCTGGCCAACGCCGTGCGCGAGGCCGCCCGCCCGCAGACCCCCCGTCAGGGCCGCTTCCCCGAGGGCGAGTCCACCGAGGGCGGCCGCCGCGGCCACCTCCGGGTCCTGCGCTCGCCCGACAACTGAGGCCTCACCCGGCACGGGGCGTTCGTCCGGCCCGGGTACGCTGCCCGTCTACCGTCACCGCGCCTGTCGACCGGACGCGCGGTGGCCCAGACGTATCGTGATCAGTCCTAAGACCAGGGTGGAGCCGCAGTGCGCGACCTCAAGCAGCTCGTGAAGGCGTACGACGTCCGAGGCGTCGTCCCGGACCAGTGGGACGAGAGCCTGTCCCGGGCCTTCGGTGCCGCGTTCGTGCAGGTCACCGGCGCGTCCGCGATCGTGGTCGGGCACGACATGCGGCCCTCCTCGCCGTCGCTGAGCCTGGCCTTCGCCGAGGGCGCGGCGGCCTACGGCGCCGACGTGGTGCAGATCGGGCTGTGCTCCACCGACCAGCTGTACTACGCCAGCGGCAAGCTCGACCTGCCCGGCGCGATGTTCACCGCCAGCCACAACCCGGCCCAGTACAACGGCATCAAGCTGTGCCGGGCCGGCGCCGCCCCGGTCGGCCAGGACACCGGCCTGGCCGAGATCCGCGAGCTGGTCGAGTCCTGGACCGCCGAGGACGACACCGTCACCGTCCCGGTCAGGGACGTGAAGCCGGGCGCGCTGTCCGCCCAGGACACCCTGCGCGGCTACGCCGACCACCTGCTGGGCCTGGTCGACCTCACCGCGATCCGCCCGCTCAAGGTCGCGGTGGACGCCGGCAACGGCATGGGCGGCCACACCGTGCCGACCGTCTTCGACGGCCTGCCGATCGAGCTCGTCCCGATGTACTTCGAGCTGGACGGCACCTTCCCGAACCACGAGGCCAACCCGCTCGACCCGAAGAACCTGGTCGACCTCCAGGCCAAGGTCCGCGAGGTCGGCGCCGACGTGGGCCTGGCCTTCGACGGCGACGCCGACCGCTGCTTCGTCGTGGACGAGCGCGGCGAGCCGGTCTCCCCGTCGGCGATCACCGCCCTGGTGGCCGTCCGCGAGGTCGCCCGCGCCAAGGCCGCCGGCGAGGCCGAGCCGACGATCATCCACAACCTGATCACCTCCTGGACCGTCCCCGAGGTGGTCCGCGAGCTCGGCGCCAAGCCGGTGCGCACCAGGGTCGGCCACTCCTTCATCAAGCAGGAGATGGCCGAGACCGACGCCGTCTTCGGTGGTGAGCACTCCGCCCACTACTACTTCCGCGACTTCTGGCGCGCCGACACCGGCATGCTCGCCGCGCTGCACGTGCTGGCCGCGCTCGGCGGGCAGCCGGGCACGCTGTCCGCGCTCACCGCCGAGTACGACCGCTACGCCGCCTCCGGCGAGATCAACAGCACCGTGGCCGACCAGGCCGCCAGCACCGCCGCCGTCCGCGCCGCCTACGCCGGTGGCGAGGGCACCACGGTGGACGAGCTGGACGGCCTGACCGTGGCCGGCCCGGACTGGTGGTTCAACCTGCGCGCCTCCAACACCGAGCCGCTGCTGCGTCTGAACGTCGAGGCCAAGGACCCGGCGAAGATGGCCGAGCTGCGCGACGGCGTGCTCGCCGTCGTCCGCGGCTGAGCCCCGAGGCCCGAGGGCCACGGTCCGAGCCCCGCGCCTGACCACGGGCCCCGGTGCCCCGGCCGGTAGGGTTTCCTATCGGCCGGGGCACCTCCGTGCCACCCCCGAACTTTGGAGAGCCCCATGAAGCTCGAATCCTTCCTGCTGGAGATCCTGGTCTGCCCGCAGTGCCGGGCCGCGCTCGCCGAGGGCGGCACCGAGGAGCAGCCCGAGCTGCTCTGCACCGGTGCGGACTGCGGCCTCGCGTACCCGGTCCGCGAGGGCATTCCGGTCCTCCTGGTGGACGAGGCCCGCCGCCCGGCGTGATCCTGGGGGCGAAGCCCCACCCCGACCGCCCGGCGCGCAGCGGAGCGCGCGCCCAGAGGACCGCAGCCGGAGGTTCGCCGCATGCTCGACGACACCCTGCTCGACGACCCGGTCGCGCTCCAGCGCGCCGACCACGACCGCGCCCTGCTGGCTCTGGCCGGCGCCGGTGCGCGGGTCCGCACCGCGCTGCGGCAGGCCGAGGCGGCCGGCCTCGACCGGCTGCGTCCGGACGGCCGTCCGCGCGCCGTCCTGGTCGCCGGGCACGGCAGCGCGCTGACCGCCGCCGAGATGCTGTCCGCGCTGGCCGGCACGGGCTCCCTGGTCACCGCGCTCCCGCCGACCGAGGCGGCCGCCCCGCGCGCCGACCGGGCCGGTGCCCGGCCCGCCTTCACCGCCGGGCTCGGCTGGCAGCTGCCCGGCTGGGCCGGCCCGCTGGACCTGCTGGTGATCAGCTCCGCCGACGGCGGCGAGCAGGGCCTGGTCAGCCTCGCCGAACAGGCGTACGCGCGCGGCTGCGCGATCGTCGTCACCGCCCCGGCCGGCAGCGCGCTGGCCGAGGCCGCACTGCAGGTGCGCGCGCTGCCGCTGCCGTTCACGACCTCGGTGCTGTCCGAGGACCTCGCGCCCGTGGCGGCCGCCGAGCCGGACCTGCCGGCCGAGGACCCGGCGGCGCTCTGGTCCCACCTCGCCCCGATGCTGGCGCTGGCCCAGAAGATCGGCCTCACCCAGCTCCCGTACGACGCGCTGCCGGCCGTCGCCGACCTGCTGGACGCCGCCGCGGTGCGCTGCCGCCCGGACGCCGCCGCGTACACCAACCCGGCGAAGGGCCTGGCCGCCCGGCTGGCCGGGACGGTCCCGCTGCTGTGGGCCGAGGGCCCGATCGCCGGGGCGGCCGCCGCCCGGTTCGCCGCCCAGCTGGCCGACCGGGCCGGGCGCCCGGCGCTGGCCGGGCCGCTGCCGCAGGTGCTCACCGCCCACCGCGGCATGTTCACCGGGCAGTTGGGCGCGGGCGCCGACCCGGACGACTTCTTCCGCGACCGGGTCGAGGAGCCGGACCCGCTGCACCTGCAGGTCCTGCTGCTGCGGCACGTCCCGGGCGCGGCCGGCCCGGTGGCGGAGCAGGGGCAGGACGGCCCGGTCGAGGTGCCGGAGGAGGATGCCGGGCCGCGCAGCTTCGGCGTCACCCGGGCACACCGGCTGGCCGCCGCCCACGACGTCCGGCTGACCGAGTACGCCAGCACCCGGCCGGACGCGCTGCACGCGCTGGCCGACCTGGTCGCGCTGACCGACTTCGCCGCCGTCTACCTGGGGCTCGCGGCCGCGCAGTCCTGAGGCAGCCGGCCGGACGGGGCCTCCCGGCCGGTACGGTAAGCGCTCGACGACGCTGGCCGACCGTGAGGAAGAAGAGGCATGAGTACCGAAGGCGGCACCAAGGCACTGATCGCGGCACTGTCCGCGAACCTGGCGATCGCGGCTGCCAAGTTCACCGCCTTCGGCTTCACCGGCTCCTCCTCGATGCTCGCCGAGGGCGTGCACTCGGTGGCCGACTCCGGCAACCAGGTGCTGCTGCTGATCGGCGGCAAGCGGGCGCGCCGGGAGGCCGACGAGGAACACCCCTTCGGGTACGGCCGCGAGCGCTACATCTACGGCTTCCTGGTGGCCATCGTGCTGTTCAGCGTCGGTGGCCTGTTCGCGATCTACGAGGGCTGGCACAAGATCAGCCACCCGGAGACCCTGGACGCCTGGGGCTGGGCGATCGGCGTGCTGGTCTTCGCGATCGGCATGGAGGGCTGGTCCTTCCTGACGGCGATGCGGGAGTCGGAGAAGGCCAAGGGCAAGCAGAGCTGGATCCAGTTCATCCGCACCGCCAAGGCTCCGGAGCTGCCGGTGGTGCTGCTGGAGGACACCGGCGCGCTGATCGGCCTGGTGCTGGCGCTGTTCGGCGTCGGGCTCACCGTGATCACCGGCAACGGCGTCTGGGACGGCATCGGCACCCTGTGCATCGGCGTCCTGCTGGTGGTGATCGCCGTGGTGCTCGCCCTGGAGACCAAGTCGCTGTTGCTCGGCGAGTCGGCGAACAAGGAGTCGGTGCGCCGGATCCGGGAGGCGCTGGTGGACGGCGAGACCGTCACCGGGGTGATCCACATGCGCACCCTGCACCTCGGCCCCGAGGAGCTGCTGGTCGCCGCCAAGATCGCCGTCAACGCCGAGGACAGCGCCGCCCGGGTCGCGGAGGCGATCGACGCGGCCGAGGAGCGGGTGCGCTCGGTCGTCCCGATCGCCCGGGCGATCTACCTGGAGCCCGACGTCTACAGCGCCGAGAAGGCCGCGGCGGGCGAGGACCCGGCCGCCACGCCTGGCGGCCCGGGCCCCGGCGGCGAGCACTGAGCCGTCCCCCGGCCACGGCCGGGGGACGGCTCACGGGCCCGGCTCGGGCCGGCCTCGGGCCCGGTCGGACCGCAGGCCGAAATCGGTCATCGGCGGACGGCCGACGGGGCCGTCAGTGTAGATTCGTCACCAGAGCCAGAACGTCGCTGCTGATGGCGGTCGATCGGCGGTCCGCACCCGTAGGGTGTGCGCCGGTCGAGGGAGAGAGGTCCTCCGACGGTTTGTGCTGCGCAACGGGAGGCCGGTCCAGCGCGGATCCGGCGGTCCCGGCGTGGCCGTGCACCCGTACGGCCTGACGCGCGCGAAGCACGCCCGGACCTTTGGCCCCACCCCCATCAGCGAGGAGCAGACGCATGTCGACCGACATCACCGGTGACTTCAAGGTCGCCGACCTTTCCCTGGCGCCGTTCGGCCGCAAGGAGATCCAGCTGGCCGAGCACGAGATGCCCGGCCTGATGGCGATCCGCGCCGAGTACGCCGAGTCGCAGCCGCTGGCCGGCGCCCGCATCACCGGCTCGCTGCACATGACCGTGCAGACCGCCGTCCTGATCGAGACCCTGACGGCGCTCGGTGCCGAGGTCCGCTGGTGCTCCTGCAACATCTTCTCCACCCAGGACCACGCGGCCGCGGCCATCGCCGTCGGCCCGGAGGGCACCCCGGAGAACCCGCAGGGCGTGCCGGTCTTCGCCTGGAAGGGCGAGACCCTGGACGAGTACTGGTGGTGCACCGAGCAGGCCCTGACCTGGCCCGACGGCAAGACCCCGAACATGATCCTGGACGACGGCGGCGACGCCACCCTGCTGATCCACAAGGGCGTCGAGTTCGAGAAGGCCGGTGCCGCGCCGGACCCGTCCACCGCGGACAACGACGAGTTCCGGATCATCCTGGAGCTGCTCAACCGCACCCTCAAGGACACCCCGAACAAGTGGACCGAGGTCGCCGCCACGATCAAGGGCGTGACCGAGGAGACCACCACCGGTGTCCACCGCCTGTACGAGATGCACCGTGACGGCAAGCTGCTGTTCCCGGCCATCAACGTCAACGACGCCGTCACCAAGTCGAAGTTCGACAACAAGTACGGCTGCCGCCACTCGCTGATCGACGGCATCAACCGCGCCACCGACGTCCTGATCGGCGGCAAGGTCGCGGTCGTCTGCGGCTACGGCGACGTCGGCAAGGGCTGCGCCGAGTCGCTGCGCGGCCAGGGCGCCCGCGTCATCATCACCGAGATCGACCCGATCTGCGCGCTCCAGGCCGCGATGGACGGCTACCAGGTCACCACCCTGGAGGACGTCGTCTCGATCGCCGACATCTTCATCACCACCACGGGCAACAAGGACATCATCCTCGCCTCGCACATGGAGCAGATGAAGCACCAGGCGATCGTCGGCAACATCGGTCACTTCGACAACGAGATCGACATCGCGGGCCTGGCGAAGCTGCCCGGCATCGTGAAGACCGAGGTCAAGCCGCAGGTCCACGAGTGGCGCTTCGCCGACGGCCACACCATCATCATGCTGTCCGAGGGCCGCCTGCTGAACCTGGGCAACGCGACCGGCCACCCGTCCTTCGTGATGTCCAACTCCTTCGCCAACCAGACGATCGCCCAGATCGAGCTGTTCACGAAGACCGAGCAGTACCCGATCGGCGTCTACGTGCTGCCGAAGCACCTGGACGAGAAGGTCGCCCGCCTGCACCTCGACGCGCTGGGCGTGAAGCTGACCACCCTGACCCAGGAGCAGGCCGACTACATCGGCGTTCCGGTCGAGGGCCCGTACAAGGCCGAGCAGTACCGCTACTGACCGGTTGACGATCCGACGGCCGGCGCCTCCTCTCCGGGGGCGCCGGCCGTCGGCGTGTGCGGGGCGCGTCAGCGGGCCCAGGACGCCTCGTCCGCGCCGAGCACGTCGAACCGCTCCAGCAGGCCGGCGAGCCCGCCGGCCGCCTGGACCGAAGGGGCCCGCGCCGCGGTGCCGTTGGCGCAGAGCCGGACGCCCTTCTCGACCCGGCACACCGGGGTGCCGCCGTCCGTCCGGCCGTCCGCGAACGTCCCGAAGCCGTCCGGCTGGATCGTGACGCTCAGCCACTTGTCGTCGACGGTGTACGACAGGATGGCGCTCCACTTGGGCTCGGAGTCCTTGGTGGGCCGGTGGACCTCGGCGGTCCGCAGCCTGAGACCGGCGGGCACGCCGGTCGGCCGCACCGGGAACGGGACGTCCGAGCCGCCGAACCGGACGTCGGCCGCGACCCGGAGCAGGTCGTCCTGGATCTTCGACCCCAGCCACACCGTGGCGCGCAGTTCGGCCCAGCGGCCGGAGCCGGTCATCCAGTGCAGGCCGATCGTGGTTCCCGACCCGTCGGTGACCAGCCAGCGGGCCTCCCGGCCGGCGACCGAGGGCGCGGTGGCGGTGTGCGTACCGGGGGCGGGGGACTCGTCGGTGTCGCGCAGCAGCTGGAGCTTCAGGTCGGGGACCGCGTTGAGGACGGCGACCGTGGTGGCCGCGGTCGCGACGGACCGGCCGTCGCTGTTCGCGTAGCCGACGGCCGGGTGGGCCAGCCACTGCGGCAGCCAGCCGAAGCGGACCTCCGTGCTCAGCGGGCCGGTGGCGGCCGCCGGGGTCGGCGCGACGGTCGGGGACGGCGTGACCGAGGACGGGGCGGTGGGCGCGGGGACGGCCGGTGCGGGCGGGCCCCCGGCCGGGCGCAACAGCAGTACCCCGGCCAGGACGGCGGCGGTCGACCCGGCCACCACACCGATCAGGGCCTGCCGGCGGCGGCGCAGCCGGACCCGCCCGCGGGCGATCACGGCCGAGGCGTCGAGTGCGGGCGGCGGCGCCGGGGCCTCGGCGAGGGCGCTCAGCCGGGCGGTCAGATCACGCTGCTCGTGCGTCCTCATGGCGTCCTCTCGGCGGTGGTGGGACGAGGGGTGAGAGTCGTCCGGAGGGTGGCGAGAGCGCGTGAGGTCTGGCTCTTCACATTGCCCGAGGAGCAGCTCATCGCATCAGCGGTCTGATCGATTGTGAGATCGCAGTAGTACCGGAGCACCACGGTGGCCCGCTGCCGGGGCGGCAGCGCGGCCAGCGCCTCGCGCAGGTCGAGGTGGGCGTCGAGGTCGGCCGCCACCGACGCGACGTCGACCGGCGCCGCGGTCCGCGAGGTCCGCCGCCACCAGGAGGTGCGCTGCTCGGCGAGGAAGGTGTTGACCAGCACCCGGCGGGCGTAGCCGTCCAGGTTTTCCACCCGGCCGGCCCGTGACCAGTTCACGTACAGCTTGGTCGCGCACTCCTGCACCAGGTCGTCGGCCCGGTGCCAGTCCCCGCACAGCAGATAGGCGACCTTGCGCAGCCAGCCGCTCCTGGAGGCCACGTACTCCGTGAACTCCACGTCGCGCGTCTGCTTCGCCATCCGCACCCCCTCTCGTCGTGGTGGCGACGCGCCGCCGCGCCGTCCGCCGCTCTGATGCGGGCACCGGCCGGAAGGTTGCACGCGGAGCGCGCACGCGGCGCACGTAGGCTTTCCGGCATGCCCAACGGCCGGTACTCGCTCCATGACCCTCATGACCACGTCCTGCTCGGGGAGGAGCGCTTCAGCTGCGCCCCCGGGGCGGCCGGCTGGCGGTACGTCTCCAAGACCTACGCGCCGGACGGCCGGGTGCTCGGCAGCACCGACCTCACGCTGGACTCGCGCGCCAGGCCGCTGCGGATGGAACTGCGGGCCGGCGGCTGGCAGGTGCGCGGCGGGGCGGTGGACGGGGTGGCCTGGGTCCGTACCGACGCGGCCGACCCCGGCGGCGAGCACGCGGTGGAGGGCCACGACCGGGCGCACGCCTTCACCGGCCGCTCGCCGGGCTTCCTCGTCGCCACCGCCCGGCTGCTGCGGCTGCGGGAGGGGGCGAGCGCGCGGGTGCGGCTGGTGGCCTTCACCGAACCGGTGCTGGCGCCGCGCACCCTCGACCAGGGGTGGCTGCTGGAGGGCGTCGACACCCACGAGACGGATTCGGGGCCGCTGCTGGTCGAGCGGTACCAGGTGGCGGACCTGGAGACGGGCGAGCAGCAGGTCGTGCACCTGGCGGGGGACGTGGTGCTGGCGGCGGAGGGGATCGAGCTGGAGGAGCTGGAGTCGCCGCCGAACGCCTGGCGGGTGGGGGCGGAGGAGGAGTAGCGGGCCCGTACGGCCGTGGTGGCCGGGGCTCAGGCGGGCGGGGCTCAGGCGGGCGGGGCGAAGCCGGTGTCGGCGGCGGGCTTGTCGGGGGACGGGGCGGTCGGTGCGGTGGCCGGGGCCGCGGGTACGGCCGGGGGCATGGGAGCGGGCTGTTGCTGCGGCGGCAGGCCGAGGACCCGGGTGGGCCGACCGGCCGGGTCCGTCGGAGCCGGCACGGGAGCCGGCGCCTGGGCGGGGACCGGCTGAGCGGGTACCGCCCCGGCGGGTATCGGGCCGGCCGCCCACTGCTGCTCCCGGGCCCGCATCCACTCGCGCCGCTGGCGCTCGGTGAGCACCGCGCCCAGGTACGCCGCCGGGTGCAGCCCCGGCGCGACCGGGTGGCCGATCTTGGCGGACAGGTCCCCGGCCAGCCGGGTGGACATCTGGTTCATCACCGCCGGGTCCAACTGGCCAATCCGGCCGAGCAGTTGGCGGATGGCCAGCCAGAGCGGCTCCGGCACGGCGGACAGGTCCATCGCGACCAGCTCGTGGCCCATCGCCTGCAGCAGCTGCGGGTGCACGGGCGGTAGCGGGGCGGCGGAACCGCCCGCACCCGGGGTGCGCTCGCGGACGACCACCGTCCCGGCGAAGATGTCGCCGAGCCGCTTGCCGTCCGAGTGCACCGCCGAGGTGATCACGGCCGGGGCGCCGGTCAGCACGATCATCTCGAAGAAGCCGACCAGCCCGCGCACCAGCGAGTGCCGGAACCGCACCGGCCCGCCGTCGGTGCGCACCACCCGCAGACCGAGCGCGGCCTTGCCGAGCGAGCGGCCGCGGGTGAGGGTCTCGATCATCACCGGCACGGCCACCAGGAAGAACACCGTCAGGCCGATCATCGTGGCGGCCAGCGCGGCGTTGTCGAGGCCGATCAGGGCGACGCTCAGCACCAGCGTGAACACCAGCAGGGCGGCGAACTCCACCAACAGGTCGATCACGATCGCCAGGGCCCTGCTGGGAAGCTTCGCCGTCTGGAGGCCGAGAACGACCGCCTCACCCGTCACCAGGTCGCTCAAGACACCTGTCCGTTCACGTTCTTGGAGCCCGTACGGCTCGCCCATGGAGATCCACCCCTGGGACAGCGGCTGCACCCGGGGGAGGCAGTCACCCCGGACCGGCGCCCCCGTGACCCGCTCTCCGCAGTCTGATCCGCAGCCGCCAACATACGGGGCCCGGCGGGCGCACGGGAAGTGAGATCCCGACGGCCAGGGCGGCGGTCCCTGCTGGCATGCTGGGCCGCACGCGTCCGCCCGGACCCGCCGGCCCGGACAGCCAGCCTGGACCCGCCCGCCCGCGTACGCACCCACCCGCGCACGCACGTCCGCGCCCGCCGCCGATCATGGAGCCGCCGAAATGGACCTGGACGTCTTCGTCGCCACCCACCAGGGGGAGTGGGCCCGGCTGGACGCCCTCGCCCGGCGGCGCCGGCTCAACGGGGAGGAGGCCGACGAGCTGGTCACGCTCTACCAGCGCGCCACCGGACACCTCGCCAAGGTCCAGGCCGCCGCGCCCGATCCGGCCCTGGTGAGCCGGCTGACCGGCCTGGTCTCCCGCGCCCGCAGCGCGGTCACCGGAGCCAGGACCAACGGCTGGCAGGACGTCGCCCGCTACTACACGGTGAGCTTCCCGGCCGCGCTGTACCGCGCGCGCCGCTGGTGGGTGCCGGTGGCGATCGTCTCGATGGTCGCCGCCGTCCTGCTCGCGTGGTGGGTGGCCACCCACCCGGAGGTCCGCAACAGCCTGGTCGCACCCGAGCACCTCCAGGAGCTGACCCGCCCCGGCGGCCAGTACGAGACGTACTACTCGGACCGGCCGGCCAGCTCCTTCGCGGCGCAGGTCTGGACGAACAACGCCTGGATCGCCGTGCAGTGCCTGCTGTTCGGGATCGCGCTGGGCATTCCGGTGCTCTACGTGATGTGGACCAACGCGGTGAACCTCGGCGTCGGCGTCGGGCTGATGGCCTCGGCCGGTCGCCTCGACGTCTTCCTCGGCCTGCTCATCCCGCACGGCCTGCTGGAGCTGACCGCGGTCTTCGTGGCCGGCGGGCTCGGCCTGCGCCTCGGCTGGACCGTCATCGACCCCGGCCCGCGGACCCGCGCGGTGGCGCTGGCGGAACAGGGCCGCGCGATCATCGGCATGTCGATCGGCCTGGCGACGGTGCTGGCGGTCTCCGGCGTCCTCGAAGCCTTCGTGACCCCGTCCGGCCTGCCGACCTGGGCCCGCATCTCCATCGGCGTGCTCGCCGAGGCGGCCTTCCTCGTCTACGCCCTGGTGCTGGGCCGAAAGGCCGCCGAGGACGGCGAGTCCGGTGATCTGGACGCGGCCGACCGGGCGGACCTCCAGCCCGTCGCGGCCTGAGCCGATGTGATCGACAGGCCTCTGACCTGCTACTCTTCTTCTCACCCCGGCCAAACCATTGACGTGGTGTGGGTGGGCTAGTAGGTTTGAACGGTTGGGACCGACTGGACAACAGTCGGGCCCGGGCGTTAGTGTCTACGACACCGCCGAATCGAGGCGAGCGCGTTTCACGAAATGCGCGCCCTCCGACGAAGCAAATCCCACGGACTGAGCACTCCGAAAGCCTTGATAGGCTTCGGGACGAAGTTCGCAGGAAATCCCGCCAGCGGGAATCGGATGAATGAAGCGCCGGTAAACGGAGCGGAAAGCGTCTGGTAAGCTGGAAACACGAAAGAACGAAGCCCGGAGGGTCCGCTGGAAGGCGGTCCGAAGGAAGCGTCCGTTCCTTGAGAACTCAACAGCGTGCCAAAAGTCAACGCCAGATATGTTGACATCCCCGGCCTCAGGTTTCCTGGGGTTGGAGATTCCTTTTGAAACAAACACTAGCGAGGACGCAGTGCGCGGGGCCGCCCTATTCCGGTGGTTGCCGTGCCGCTCAACGCGGGTGTGGACCCGATTACGGGTAAACATTCACGGAGAGTTTGATCCTGGCTCAGGACGAACGCTGGCGGCGTGCTTAACACATGCAAGTCGAACGGTGAAGCCCTTCGGGGTGGATCAGT
>NZ_JBIWFT010000023.1:0-151204 GCF_044763205.1 Kitasatospora sp. NPDC096204 | reverse complement strand
AGACGGCGTGGATCAACGACCCGGCCAAGCGCAGGGAACCCACACCACAAACCTCATAGCGTCACGACCGTCTCACTGGACTTGAAATCTTCCGGCGCGCTCGATGTGGAGCAGGGCGATGCCCGGGGCGCCGTGGGCGAGGGATTGCGCCCACTGTGGACGCGAGGACCAGGTGGCCGGCACGGTTGCCGGGTCGGCGAGGACTTCGGCGATCCGGTTGGACAGCCGAAGTGCTGGGTGCGGGGTGTTCACACGTCACCGTTTCGGGAGAGGCGGGCGAGGGCGGCTGCGCGGGCCAGGTACAGGACCTGGGCCTCGTCGTCGAAGTCGATGCGGTGCGCGCGAACGTATGAGCAGTGCAGCAGTGAGCCGAGGACGTCGTCCGCGTTAACGCCCCGGGTTTCGGGCCCCGGGAAGTAGTGGCGGTAGGCATTCAGCGCGATGTCGCGGTCGGCCCACGCCTGCACGAGAGCGGCCCCGCCCGGCTCAGCGCGCAGCGCGGCCCAGCCGTCCGCAGGGTCTGCGAGGCGGACTGCCTCGGCGAACACCGGCCGGGCGACGGGCGTCGGGGGCTTGGCGGGGA
Organism: Kitasatospora sp. NPDC096204; assembly: GCF_044763205.1. NCBI lineage: Bacteria > Bacillati > Actinomycetota > Actinomycetes > Kitasatosporales > Streptomycetaceae > Kitasatospora > Kitasatospora sp. NPDC096204. Next base: position 150,621 of record NZ_JBIWFT010000023.1, on the reverse strand, counting down.
CGTTGGCAGCGAGCCAGTGCAGTCCCGCGGTGGCCGAGCCGGTGAACCCCGCCGTGATCGCGACTGCGTGTGCGGCGAGCAGCGCGTGCCGCTCGGGGAGCGCGGGCTGGGACAGCTGGGCGAGTACAGCGGCGGAGTCGGTGCGGAAGACCTGCTCGGCGGCGGCCCAGGCCGGGCCCTCGCCCCACCGGCCGGTCTCCGCGTAGGAGGTCGGGTACGTGACCTCGGACAGCAGCCCGGCATGGTGGAGCTCGGCGGTCCAGGTGCTGATCACGGCAGCGGCGGGGCCGAAGGCATCCGGGCCGGGCAGGGCGATGCGCAGCCGCAGGTGCTGGTGCGGGTCGCGGAAGCGGACGAACCACCATGCGGGTCGGCCGAGGTGCTCCAGCAGATCAGGCAGGTGGCGGGCGAGAACAGTGTCCTGGCGTTCCAGGTCGCCGTAGAGGGAGGCGAGCAGCACCCGGGAGGTGCCGGGGGTGTCGCCGTGGCCACGCCGCAGGATCCGGGCCGGGGTGGGCTTGGGCAGGCGCGGCCAGGCCGGGGCCCGGGTGGCCGTGACCGGGATGGCGATCTCGTGGGCCCGGCCGCCGGCCCAGCCCAGATCGGCCGGGTCGGGGGCCTCGACGAGGACGGCGTGCGGGGCGGAGTGCAGGTGTTCGCGCAGCAGGACACGGTGACCGGGATGGTCGAGGTCCAGGGGCAGGCCCTGGCCGTCGGCGGCCAGCGTGACGTGCCGGGCGACGCGACACCGCGCCAGCCATGCGGAGAGCGCCTTGTCCCACTTGATGAAGTCGGCAGAGCGAGCCGGAAGTTCGGCGGCGGTCAGCCGCCAGGCGGCCGGGGAGATGATGACGCGGCCGTGCCGCAGCCGGGGCCGGAACGGCAGCGCGCCGAGGCTCCCCCAGGAGAAACGGGTGACCTGGGCGGCATGGGCGCGGGACAGCTCGGTGATCAGCCGGGCCAGCGGCGGGGTGTGGCTGCGCAGGTTCAGGGCGTGGGACGCGGCGGCTTCGATCCGCACTCCGAGCACGGGCGCGGCCAGGTACATGCGCCGCCCGTCGCAGCCCACCGCCAGGTCGTCGGGACCGAGGACGCCCTCGGCCGCGCGGCGATGTTCGCCGAGGCTGATCACCAGCTGACCGGTCGCCACGCTGCGGGCGACGTGCCCGTTCGCCCCGTCCAACGGCGGGTACGAGAGCTGCGCGGTGACGGCGTGCTCGTCCATGGTCGGCAGATTCGTCAGCAGGTCGGTGAACGCTGTGCGATGCGCGGGTTCGAGGAGGTGGAGGAAGCGGCCGACCGAGACCCCAGCGGCGCGGGACGCGGAGACGACCTCCAAGCGGAAGGCGCCACGGTCGAGTGCCTGCCGGGTGGGGGCGTGGATGCGGGCGAGGATCTCCAGGTGCGGGGGCCAGCGCGGATCGTCCGGGCCGAGATCGAGCGAGGCCAGAGCGGCGTCATCGAGCAGGACCTCGCGCTTGCCGTCGAGCGCTGCTCGCTGGGCGAGGGCGGCGAGACGCTGGTCGCGTTCGTCGAAGCGCGGCCGGTCGGCGGGCCGGGCACCCGGATAGCCGTCGGGCCAGCCGATCCCGCTGTCGGTCACCATGTCGAGCAGCGGCACGAGCGCGCCGCGGCCGTACCGCTCATAGAAGCGCTGGTGGTAGGCGCGCCAGGCTGCTGTTCCCTTGGGAGCCGGGCTGAGTCGGGTCAGGAGGTGCGCTGCGCGGGCGACCTCGTCGGCGACGGCCTGCGCGAGAATGATGTCGGCGTCCAGTCGCAGGTCGACGGCCGACTCTGCCGGGTCGGTGCCCGCGGTGTGCAGGTTGTCCAGGATTGCGGCGACGCCAGGCAGTTCGGCGGCAGCCGTACTGTTCAAGGCAGTGCGCAAGTGCGTGACAGGATCGAGGTCGGTGGCCGGCGCGTGCAGGCTGGTGATCAGCGCGCGGTGGACGACGAGTTCGGTCAGGGCGTTCGTGACCTGCTCGGCGGATGCGGCGGGGAACGCGGCGTGCACCTTGTCGGCGAGGTCGCGGAAGCGGACCGGATGGCGGGCGGCGTCCAGGGCGAAGACGACGGGGTGGGTGCGGCGCAGGGTCGTCTCGGCGGCTTCCGTGCCGAGGCCGGGCCGGGCGAGCGGGCGGTGCGGAACGACGAGGCGCTCGCCGCGTACCTGGACGGTGTTGTTCGCGGCCACGTGGAGGAGGTTCAGCAAGCCGGGGAGATGCTCCAGCTGTCCGATCGCGTCGACGAGTCGAGCCGCTGAGACCGTGCGTGCAGCGCGGTGTCCGTGGCCCCATCGCACGGTGGATACCGGCGCGAAGGAAGCGCCTTGCACGCCGGCGAAGTAGCCGTACGGGGTGGGGCGGCCTGCCGCGCGCAGCACGTAGCGGGCGGTTGAGAGTGCGGCGCGACGCACTTCGCGGGGTGCGGGGCTTGAGGCGGCGGTGAGCTGGCGGACCTGCTGCGTGAGGACAGGGCTGGCCTGTTCGAGGGCCGCGGCGAAGCTCTCGTCCGCCCATACCTCGCGCAGCCATTGCAGCTGACGGGCGGGCAGGCCGGCCTCGTCGAGGTCAGGCCAGGTGGGCAGCGCGGGGGCGGGGTGCGCGACGGCGCGCACGAGGGCCACACCGGCGGCGCGGTACGGGGAAGCGGCTGGGCGCATGGGTGGCGGACCTCGGGTCGGGGTGGGTGGAAGAGGACGGGGTGGCGGCCGGTGCCGCAGGGATGCTTCCGCGCGGCACCGGCCGGGTGGGTCAGTGCAGGCCGGTGGTGCAGGCACCGCAGGTGCTGCCGCAGCCGTCGTCGGTGAGGACCTGCAGGCTCGCCGGGTCGGCGGTCTCGACGGTGCGGACGTCGAGGTCGAACTCGTCGCCGACGGCGTCGGGCGTGGTGGCCCTGAACTCGGCCGTGATCTTCCGGGTCATGGTTTCTCCTCCTTGAGGGATTCCCTTGCGGGACCTGGGGCCGGGGCGCGGGATGCACCTCGCGTCACCAGGAGACGGTGGGGCGGCCGGGCCGCGTGTCGGCGTTCGGCTCCGCTGTGGTGGGGAGTTGGTCGCTCAGGCTGCCCGTAGGCTGGATGGTCGTGCGCGCGGTAGCTGGATGCGACGCGGACCACGGCGCGGGGTAGCCGGGGCTGAGACCGAGCTCGGGGTGCGGTTCGCCGAGCGCACGCAGCATCAGCCGCTCGCCCGAGAAGGCCGTGCGGCCGTGCAACAAGCGGTGGTTGTCCAGCACGACACCCTGTCCGGGGGCGAGGCGAACCCGCTGGGTGTTCCGGTCGAGGGTCTGGCGCAGGGCGGCCAGGTGCGCTTCGGCGTCGGGCGAGAAGCGGGCGAAGTCGTCCTGCCGCAGCCGCAACCGCCAGCGGCCGTCGGGCAACCGCTGGAGGACCGGCGCGAAGAGGCCGCCCGATCCGCCGAAGTAGGCAGCCCTGTCCGCGGCGAGCGCCTCGATGACGACCGGGTGGTACGCAGCCAGCTCGGTCAGGACGGCTTGGCCGTCCACCAGCAGGGTCTCGCCGCCCGCATCGCCGGCCCGCGCGCACGCCAGCAGGAGCAGCCTGGGTGGAGCCGGGTGCTGTGCGCACTCGGTGTGCAGGGCCAGGGCTTCGCGTCCCAGCCCGGCGAAGCCCGGCCGTCCGTCATGGCGGCCGGTGTCGCGGATCACGGTCAACCCGTCGGGGTCGGCATCCCGATGACGCCATAGCGAGGACATCAGCCGACCGGCCGTGAGGAGCACCTCGTCGCGCCCGCCCAGCCTGGCGAGCCGGAGCATCCCGTGTTCGCGAAGCACCGCCGCCGCGTGCTCGCGCGCTTCTCCGTCCAGCATGAGCGCGGTGAATGCGTCGCCGCTGGTGCCGTTGGAGTCGGAAGACGGCATGGTGAACCTCCCTCATGGGACCGAGTAGGTGGGAGACGACACACTTTCCACTGCTCGCCAGACGATGGGAAGTGACAGATAGTCAAGCTGCGGTCGGTTGGTGGCGAGGCGGTGGGCGAACGCGCGAGTGCTACCTTCGACAGGCCCGTGACCCACCTGTGCGCCCCGGAAGAAGCGATGACCGGACAGACAGAACAGCCCTATGTACCAAGGACTTTCCCGATCTCCATCAAGGGCGTCGTGCTCGACCCGCAGCAACGGGTGCTGCTGCTGAAGAACGAGCGCCAGGAATGGGAGCTGCCCGGTGGGAAGCTGGAGGGGGCGGAGACGCCCGAGCAGCGGGTGGTCACCGAGATCCAGGAGGAGAGCGGCTGGACGGCGACCGCCGGCCCCCTGCTCGACGTGTGGATGTACGAGCCGATCCCCGGCCGCAAGGTCTTCATCGTCACCTACGGCTGCACCGCCACCGACGCACACCAGGCCCCGGTCGTCAGCCACGAGCACAAGGAAGCCGGCCTCTTCCACCGCGACGAGGTGCCCGGGCTGGTCATGCCGCAGGGCTACAAGGACTCCATCGCCCGCTGGTACGAACTCCACGACCGGATCTGACCCGTGGCCGGGATCGACCCCTACGGCGCAGGAATCCGCTGGCACTGGACCACACCCAGAGCCCAGGACATCCTGCGCCGCCGCGCCCTGTCCGGAATCCTCCAGCTCTACCGGGAACTCCACTCCCTGCCGCAACAGGAGCTCGCGGACCTCCTCGGCTACTCCACCAGTTACGTCTCCCGCATCGAGACCGGCTCGCGCACCATCACCGACATCGGCGCCCTGCGTCACATCGCCGAACGCCTCGGCCTTCCGCCGCACTGCCTCGGCATCACCGACGACACCGACGGAGACCACCAACTCGTCATCCAGCTCGCCGACTCCGTGCTGCGTCTGGCCGAGAGCGCCCGCCAGTCCGGCCAGGCCACCACCGCGGTCGCCGAGCTGTGGCCGCTGGTCGCCCGCCTGGAGGCCCGAACCGCCGACGGCCACGTCGACGTCGACACCCTGCGCCTGCTCGCGAGGGCCCGCGTCGGCCTCGGCGTCGCGCTCGGACACGTGCTTCCGGAAGAGCGCCTGGCCGTCGCGGCCCGTTGGACCGGCAAGGGACTGAGCGTCGCGCGGCGCCTCGGTGATCCGGGCCTGCACGCCCACGCACTGCGCCACCACGGCAACGAACTTCGCAAGTCCGGTCTGCACCATCGTGCGCTGGACCGGCTTGGGCAGGCACGTGACACCGCCCGTACCGCCACCGAACGCGCCGAGGCCGTCGTTCTGCTCGCCCGCGCCGCCGGAGCCGCCGGGAACACTGCTGTCTTCGATGCCGCCTTCGATGAGGGGCGCCGGCTGCTGGACGATGTGGCGCCTACCGCGTTGTTCTCCGAGTTCACCCTCCACGAGGTACGCCTTCGCGGCCTCCTGGGCACCGGCCGGGTCGCCGAAGCGGTCCGGCAGCTCGACCAGGCGCCGGCCGCCGGTCTCACAGCGACGTCCCAGTGGCGGATCATCGCGGCGATCACTGCCGGTGAGGTGCTGCTGCGGAAGGGAGACCCGACGGGCGCCGCACACCAGCTCAGCGCCGCGGTCGACGGCGCAACCCTCCACCGCCTGCCCCACCAGCTCCAGCGCGTTCTCCGGGCCGGCCGGCGTCTGCCCGAAGTCAGGGAACGGGCGGACGGTGCCCTGGAACGGCTGAGAGCCGAGATAGCCGCCTGATCTCCATCGAGACGGAACAACGATGAACACGGCGGATCACATCCCTTGCACTGGTGGGCGACTCGCTTTGAGCGAGGAACGAGGAGCGAGGCGATGGGCGGTGGGGGTACCGCTCGATCTGCGGAGCATGACCCCATCCGGAGCGCCGTCAGACGTGGGTGGTGGGCAGGTCAGCGTGGACGACCTTGCCTCGGGGCCAGAGCTGAACGCCCCACTTGGCGTTGGTGAGCGTGTGAACCAGGTCGAGACCGCGTCCGGACTCGGCGCCGGGACCGGCATTGATCCGTACGGGCAGGGACGCCGACCCGTCGGAGACCAGCAGTCGTACGGTGCGGTTGGTCGGACGTCGGATGGCGACGACCATGTGCGTCTGACAGCCGGTGCCAAGCGCGTTGGCCACCAGCTCGGAGACGATCAGCAGGGCGTCGTCGATCAGGTCGGGCAGCTCCCACTCGGTGAGCTTGGCGCGGACGAGGCGGCGGGCCGCTGCGGCCGACTGCGCGACGTACGGCAGGCGCACGGTCGCCGGGCCCGGCACCGCCACCTCGGCGGCCTCTGTGACGAGTTCCAGCGTGGTGGTCATCGCAGAACCCGCGCGGGTCGTCTGACGCCCATCCAGATCATCATCCGATGGCCCTCGGGTCGGCACCGAGTCCGGCTGCGCGGCGCGGGGTGAACAAGCCGGCGGCCGAAGACGTGAGCTCGCGGCGTCGCCAGTGTTCTCCCGGAGACCGGCGCGACGGAATCGCGCCGATGGAGACAGCAGGGCGGGCGGCAACGGTGAGGAACGCGCCGCGCTCGCGCAGGACGGCACCCAGCCGGTCAAAGGCAGCGGCATGCTTGGTGGGAGCCGCCGCGGGGTCGTCGTGGACCATGCCGTGCGTCCAGGTGACGATTCCGGCCGCGACACGCTCGGACAGCGCGTCGGTGAAAGCCTGCCACCCCGGCCGGGAAATGAGAGGCTGCGCGGGGGCGCTGTCCACGGCGAGCAGGGCCACGCTCCATTGACGGGCCTCGACGAAGACACGCACGTGGGCAGCGATGAGGTCGGCGGCGGGTGCGTCCTCGACGCAGAGGTAGAGGGCGACGGGGACGCGGCCGATCAGTCGTTGGTGATCGTTGGTCATGAGACCACTGTCACGTTGGAGTCACCCTCAGTGAAGACTCGGGGCGTGGTAGCGGGCGAAGTCGCAGGTGCCCGACTACCACGGTCCGTGGTACCCGTTCGGATAGCGTCGGCCGGGTGCCACGGACCGTGGTTGCGACGTGTTTCCGCTACTCACGCGGCACCACGCCCCGACACGGTCCCTACCTGATGACCAGTGGTACCCCGGCGGCCTGCGCGGCGCTGCGCGCCATCGACACCGACACGTCGGCGATCCGGTCCGTGATCACGCCGGGAAGGGCCTGGTGCCGAACCCACGCAGGGGCCATCCGGCACGCTTCCTTCAGAGCTGCCGCAGCGGCGTCCCACTGCCGCGTCTCGGTACGCGTCAGCGCTACGTCAAGGTGGAACCGCGCCCGGGTCGCCAACGGCATCTCCGGGTCGAGGCGGGTCGTCTGGATCAGCCGAAGTGCGGCGGAGGTGTCGCCGAGCGCCATCGCCACCGACATGGCCTGCGTGGCCGCGTAGGACGGCCCGAACGGCTGACCTTGGTCCCCTCGGGCATGTTCGCAGCCGATCCGCGCAGCGACGGCGTGGGCCTGGCTCAGGTAGTCGCGGGCGGAGTCCGCTCCCGCTCCGCCCCGGGACGCGGCGACGGCTGCGTTGGTGACGAGTTGCCCGTACACGCTGAGGCGGTCGGGGTCGCTGTCGGACATCCTCGGCTCCACCTTGGCCGCAGCGCGCTCCGCGACCTGAACGCCCTTGGCCGTGTGTCCGTCCCGGAGGCAGATCCACGACAGCGAGGCCATGAGGTGGGCCGACCGCAGGTCGTCGCCGATTCGCTCTGCGACGTTGCGGCCGTGGGTGATCGCCGTGTACCCGAGGTCGCGTGCACCGAGGACGTTGGCCATGACGGCGGCGGTCTGGAAGGCGTCGACCAGCACCCCGCCGGCGGCTCCGCGCCGGTCGGGCTCGGCGGCGTCGTAGAGGGCCCACGCCTCGGGCAACAGCCGGGAGAGGATCGCACCGAGTTCCACGTACCGGGCGCTCCAGAACGCGGCGTCCGCCCGCCGCGCGGCGTCCCGCAATTCGTCCAGGCTGCCGGGTTCCACGGCGGCGCCGATGCCGAGGCCGGTGTCGTGCACGGCCGCCGAGACCGCCCGGAGGGCGGCGCGTTCGTCCAGCTCCATGCCCCGCCGGGGAGACTGCTGACCGAGGATCACCGACACGTCCGTGCCGAGGCCGACGGCCACCTTCAGCAGCGACGGCAGCGACAGGTTGCCGCCCTGTTCCAGCTTCCGGATCGTGCCGAGGGACACTCCCGACTTCTCCGCCAGGGCCTCCTGCGTCACGGCTCTGCCGCGCAGGATCTTGACTCGTTCCGCCGTGGTGCGTTCTGCCCAGAGGGTCATAGGCTGACTCCGTCTCAGGTTGTGGCCTTCCCGGGACGGTACCCCCGCAGGGTGGGGGTGTGACAGAGAACGGTCACGCCCCGTACGTCAGTTGACGTGCGGGGCGCGGCCCCCCGGGAAGTGCTTCAGACACGGGCGCCGATGCCGAGCAGGGCCGCCACCCGGGCAGCGGTGCCGGGCTGCCCGTCGGCGAGCACCGTCGTGATGCCGAGCTCTTCGGCCGGCGGAAGGTTCACCCGGTGGTCGTCGACGAACACGCACGCTTCGCCGGGAAGTCCCATGCGGTCGAGCGTCAGCCGGTAGATCGCCGGGTCCGGCTTCGCGAGGCCCTCCCGCTCGGACACCACCGTGACGTCGAACAGTTCCCACACCCCGCAGGCGGCGTACGGGTCGTACGGGTCCAGGCCGAAGCTGTTCGACAGCATCGCAACCATGTATCCGGCCTCGCGCGCGGCCTTGGCAAGCGCCACCATGTCGGCCGCTGGCCGGACGTCGGCCCACGCCCGGCCCATCAAGTTCTCGTGATCGCTCAGCCCGAGGTACGGTGCCGCCTGCCGGTTCCACTCCGCCTGGCTGAGGGCTCCCCGCTCAAGGTCGACGTACAGCTGCCGGACCACCGGGTGCGTGTTCAGTGTGCGCCGCCACGCCTCGGGGTCGAGTCCCTGGCGGACACACCACTCCCGGTGCACCTCGAGCGCATCCGTGGTCAGAACCCCGGCGAAGTCCAGGATTAGACCCCGATACGTGGACGGAGGCGTATCAGTGTCACTTGACTGCGCCATGATGAATCCCTTCTCGGTGCGTCGCTGTACCGCGAAGGTACCCGCCGTCCGACGCGGTGGGACCCGGCCCGGTGTTCTCAGATGCGCGGGGCACCGGGCCCGTGACAGAGCACTCTGCAAGGAATGTGAGCTCCAGCCGTTCGACCGGGTGACATCGCCCTGTTCATGGGGCCAGTGGTTGGCCTACATCGCGGCCGGGAGAGGTCGCGCTGTCAGTTCGCTGAGGTACTCGGCCGCCTTGAGTGTGTGGTAGATCAACGGGCGCAGGTCTGCCGGCATTTCCGTGGACCGCTTGAGCAGGAGGACGGCGCCCATGATGGAGTCGTGCCAGTGGACCGGTGCGGCGACGGAGTCCCAGCCGGTCATGCACTCCTGGCGACCGACGCCGAAGCCCAGCTGTCGGATCTCGTCGAGAGTGGCCGCGAGTGCGTCGTTGTCACGGATGACGCCGGGGCCGGCGGTGGGCGGCACTTCCTCGGCAAGAACGAGGTCCTGGATGGTCTGTGGCAGGTAGGCGAGGCACCGCACCATGGCCGTACCCATCGTGGCTCCGACCGCCCCGTGCCGGGGCTGCGGGTGAGGGCGTTTCAGGGTGCGGGTCGATGGCGGGCTATGAGCAGGGGCCGCAGGGGTTGCAGGTGGGCGCGGGCTCCACGCAGATGGCGACGGTGTCGGTGTTGTCGGCGGGGTGGAGTTCGGTCTCGTTGCCGTGGGCGGTGGCGGTGTTGGTGACGGGGCCGGTGGTGGTGGCCTTCGCCTGGAGGGTGAGCGTGGTGGTGGCGCCCACGGCCAGGCTGCCGACGCTCCACACGCCGGTGGCGGGGTCGTAGGTTCCGGCGCCGGCCGTGGCGGAGAGGTAGGTGAGGCCGGCGGGCAGGCGGTCGGTGACGGTGACACCGGTGGCCTGGTCGGGCCCGTTGTTGTGCACGGCGACGCGGTAGGTGACGGTCTGGCCGACCGTGACGGTGGTGGCGTCGGCGGACTTGGTCACGCTCAGGTCGGCGGCCGGGAGCACCTGGGTGTCGGCCTCGTTGGAGGTGGCGGTGAGGGGCTGTGAGGTGGCGCCGAGGCGGTTCTCGTAGGTGGCGGTCGCGGTGTTGGCGACCGTGTGGCCCGCGCTGGCCTCCGTGAGGGTGACCCGGTACTCGACCGTCGTGCCGTTCGGCAGGATGGCGGTGTTGGGCAGGCTGCCGCCCTGCGTGGCGGTGGCGCCGTTGCCGAGGTTGAACACCACCCGGTTGTTCGCGGCGTCGAAGGAGGCCTGGTCGTCGCCGCTCTGGTCGGTCTTCGCCCCGGCGTTGGGGCCGTCGATGATGCGCAGCGAGCCGGGCAGGTAGGTGGTGCCGGTCGGGATGGTGTCGGTGAGGACGAGGTTCTCGGCGTTGCCGCCGCCCTGGTTCTGGGCGGTGACGCGGTAGGTGAGCACGTCGCCGACCTGGAGCGGTCCCTGCGGGATGGCGGTCTTGGCGAGGGTGACGGAGGGGGCGGTGCCGAAGAAGATGCCGTCGAGGAAGTTGCCGATGGCCGGGTTGCCGCCGGCGGCGGAGACGGAGCGGAAGGCGAAGCGGGTGGTGGTCTGTCCGGCGGGGACGGTGTAGGTGCCGGTGTAGAAGCCCCAGGCGGTGTTGCCGTCGGTGAACTGGCGCTGCTGGACGACGTTGCCGGGGGCGCCGATGTCCAGGGCCATGGTGTCCTGGCCGAGGCGGCCGCGGTGGTAGAGGCGCCAGTACAGCAGGGCGCCGGGGGTGGTGGGCAGGTCCTGGTAGAGGGTGGAGACCTGGTTGGCGTTGAGTTCGGCGAACTGGGTGCCGTCGGCGGCGGGGACGCCCTGGAAGCCGGTGTGCCAGATCTCGACGAGGTGGTCGGTGGCGGTGGTCAGCCAGCCCGGGACGTGGTTCGGGGCCTGGGTCTGGGAGGCGTCGGGAAGGAGGGCGTAGTCGCTGGCGACGGTGGGCTGCTCGAAGCTGCCGTTGACCAGGGCGACGCGGGACGGGACGGGCGTGGTCACGGTGGTTCCCCTTCGGGTCGGTGGTGCCCGGCGATGCCGGCGCTCGGACCGACCGGGTGCACCGGGGTCCGGACGCGACATCCGGTGCCCCGGTCCGGTGGCCGCCTCCCTTGGGGAGGGGGCGGCACAGGAGGGGCATCCGACCTCAGAGTGAGCGCTCGTTCTTGCACGCACGAGGGTGTGGGATCGGGCTTGCGAGGCGCCGCGGGTGGTGACGCGCCCGGCCCGCATCCGGTGGTGACCGCTCGGGCGCGGGCCGGGTCGAGGCCGCCGTGGCGCACGTCGACGAGCCCCGTCCGCCAAGGAGTCACGGCACACTGACGAAGGCATGGTCAGGGCATAGCACCGGCCCCGTACTGACGCCCGGCCGTACCGGAGAGCCGCACGATGGCCTCGCCCGCTCCGGCGCGGTCGGCCTCGACGCCACCAACGGCACGCCGTCGGCATCGATCCGGCCGAGGTGGCCTCGCGGACGAGGTGGGTGTCGATCTGTTCGCGCAGGACGCACTCGTACGCCTCGTTCAGCAGGTCCACCCAGGTCAGCGGCCTTTTGCGTGGCACCCGGTCAGGGGGTGTGGAATTTGGTTCGCATGCTGTTTGGGACCGCTTATGGACCGACCGGTTCCGTCGACCGGACGAGCGGCTACCACAGACGTGCCGCACGGCGGGAGCCGGCCCGCCGGGGGAACTGGCGGCGCGGGCACACCGGTTGCCGGTGGAGGACGGGATCGCCGCCGACAGGGAGCTGAAGCTGCGTACCATGGGCCGTACGATCGGGGTCCATTCCGCCGCGATGACAGCCGCGTTGAGCACGCCTGCCGACCCGAGCCCCCGTTCCCTGTTCTCGGACGCGCAGTGCGCGACGCGCCTGGCGGACGTGCTGGAGGAGGACGCCTTCTCCTTGCGGTGAACGACCCGGGCCCCGGTCGACCGCAAGCCGATGATCCGGCCGTCTGCGGACGGACCCCCAACCGATGTGTGGAGATCCAGGTGACGACCCTCGCCGACAACGACAGCCTCCTGCCCGGCGCACCCCAGTTCTGGGATGTCGTGAGTGACGTCCTCACCTCGTGGTTCGGAGTCGGCAGTGTGGCCGCCACCGTCACCGCGACCCTCATCGCGGTGCGGATGTGGTACTTGGCGGGGCGGGAGGGCTACCGGGCGGCCCGGGCCGGTGGTCGCACCGTCGTGGCCGCCGCCCGCTTCAGCGCTCGTCACCTGGGCCGCATCCCGGGACACCAGAAGCTCTACGCGAGCCTGACGACCCTGGCGGTCCTCGTGCTGCAGGCCCTGTGGCTCGCAGGGACGTACTTCTTCATCAGTGTGGTCGTCGCCAACGTGAGTTCCATGTTCGGCGGCGCGCCGGTCGGCGACCTGCACGATCTGCTCCGATGGGGCGGCGTCAACGGCTACTACACCGTCGGCTGCTTGCTGCTCCTGGTGGCGGCGTACGTGTTGACCGTCACCGGCAACCGGGAGATGACCTCGGTGCTCGGTGCCCTGCCCGCCGTCCTGCCGGCCCTGTCGGCGGGGCTACTGCTGCTGTTCGCCGTCCTCGCGACGCTCATCTACGGCCTGCTCACGGTCTTCGGCTCCGACGACATCTCCTTGGCCGAGGTCGGCTACTTCTGGTGCGCGGTCGTCATCCTGACCCTCTACGCGCTCTCGGGCTTCGCGGCGATGGGCGCCACCGCTCTGACCGCTGCGGCGTGGCGCGCCGACGAGTCGTCCATCGCCGCCGGCAGCCCCACCGGGGCGGCGGGGACGGCCTGACCCGTGGTCGCCGGAACCCCGGTCCGGCCACCTGAGCCCGGTTTCCGCCCCTTGCTTCAGCTGGTTGACCTTGAGCAGGGATTTCTGAGGTGCCACTGTTCCCCTTCCACTTCCACACGAGCCTGGTCGTGCAGCGCCCCCCACAGGGCCCCGGCAGTCTGGCACGCGTGGTTCCGGTCGAGGGAGCGCTGTGAGATCACCTGGGGAGCAGACGACTTGAACGCTTCGCCGGGTGGCCGGAATCCATCATTCCGGTACTGATGTGAGCCGGGGCCGGAATCCCGGCCGGGTGCGGTCGGCCGGTATGGGGGGAGCGTGGGCCGTCAGCCGCTCGGCGGCCCCGTGGGTCGCCTGGGAGCCGACGAGTTCGCCGTGCCGGTCGTACCGCGGGTCGAGGGTGGTGGAAGGGCCGTCGGTCGTGTCGTGTCCCGACCGGTCGATTCCGTCCGGTTCCCGCGCCCGCGGTACGAGAGGCCACGGATCACCAGGTGACCGGCAACGCCTGCAGGCCGCGGAAGACCAGTTCCGGCACGTAGGTGAGCTCGGACTCGTCGACGGCGAGGCGCAGTCCCGGATACCGCTTCACCACGGACCCGATCGCCACCCGCATCTCCCGGCGGGCCAGTATCGCGCCGAGGCAGAAGTGCGGCCCGTGTCCGAAGGCGAGGTGCGCTGCCGGTCCTTCGCGCGTGATGTCGAAGCGGCCGGGGTCCGGGTACACGCCGGGGTCGCGGTTGGCCGCGACGATGACCGGCAACACCGGTTCGCCCGCGCCCAGTTCGACGCCCTCCAGTTCGACGGGCTCGGTCGTGACCCGGACCTCGGCCGAGGTGAAGAGCCTGCTGTAGCGCAGTAGTTCGTCGACCGCCGGTCCGATCAGGTCCGGCGACGACCGCAGCAGCGCGAGTTGGTCCGGGTGGCGCAGCAGGGTCAGCAACGAGTTGCCCAGCTGGTTGACGGTCGTCTCGTGGCCGGCGATCAGCAGGCCCTCGAGGTTGGCCAGCAGCTCGGGTTCGGTGAGGTGGTCGCCCTCGTCGTTGGCGGCGACCATCGCCGAGATCAACCCGTCGTCCGGCCGCGCCCGCTTGTGACGCACCAGATCGGCGAGCCAGTCCTGCATCTCGCCCTGCGCGGCCCGCAGTTCGTCCGGAGTGATGTTCGTGACGAACAGCCGCCTGGTCCACCTGCGGATGGCATCCGCCTCGGAGTAGGGCACGCCGAGCAGCTCGCAGATGACCATCAACGGCAGTGGGGCGCAGAGACCTGCCACGAGATCCGCGGTCGGGTCGAGGGAGTCGAGCAAGGAGTCCACGACGGCCTGCACGCGTGGTTCGAGCTGATCGACCATGCGCGGGCTGAACGCCTGCGACATCAGCTTGCGCAGGCGGGCGTGGCCCTCGCCGTCCTGACTGGAGATCAGGAGCGGGTCGGAGGCGACGGACAGTTTCAGCGGGCTGCCCGGAAGTGTGGCCGCCTCCCGGCTGAACCGGCTGTCGCTCAGAACCTGGCGCACCGCCTTGTAGGAAAGGGCGAGCCAGACGTCTGCCGGGCCCATCGTCGCGCGGACGACCGGGGCCTGCGCGAGCAGGGCCTCGGCTTCGGGCTCGTTGTCGAGGTGGTGCGGTGTGGCGAGGGGGAACGTGGCTTGCATCGCTGCCTCCTGACTGGATGTCACCGGACCGGGGTGCCGGGTGCCGGGCGCGAACGGCCGGGACCGGTGCGCGGATCGGTGACAACTGGGTTTCATGCCGCCGGGGGCGGTGGCGCTTCGCGATCGTCTCGAAGTCGATGGGGGTCAAACGGTTCGGCCGGAGCTGTCGGCGGCGCCGGTGGCCGGATGACGGTCGAGGACGTTCTTCTGCGCGAGTGCGAACGGGATTCTAGGGCGTTGTCACCGGCGGCGTCGACGGTGCCCGTGAACCCGGCCCGGTCGTGACGGTGCAGGGCGTGGACGAACTTCCCGACCGCGTCGGCGGGTTCACCGGCGGGTTCACCGGCGGGTTCGCCGGCGGACACTGCGACGGGGCGTCCGTGAGAAACGACGTGTTCATAAAAAGCACGGGACGAATCGAGCCACGGTGCCTCTTTCGTGCAGGCATATGACGTCGTGATGTGCCTCCTTCGAGACAGCCTTCCCCGGACTTGTGGCGATGGTGTGATGTTGCTGTCATGCTCATCTGCGCGGCGGAACGATCATCACCTCGCTTCCTACGCTCAGCTCACCAGTGCATCTTCCTCGAAGAGCGTCGCCAACGCCGTCGCTCGCGAGGACCGCTCCACTGATCCAGAACGCCCGAAACGCGGGCGAGCCCGGGTTCGGACACCACCGGGTCGCCGGGCTGCCCGCGCGCTCGATGATCCGGCCGCTCGCGGCCGGAGCCGCACCATCGGGACTGCTACGGAAACACCCCGCCTTCCTTCATCCCCCCCGGCTCACGAGGTGTCGATGTGATGCGCTTCCCCCTGGATTCGGACGCCGATCGTGTCGCTGTCATCGGAATGGCGGGCAGGTTGCCGAAAGCCCCGGATCCGGAGGCGTTCTGGCGACTGCTGTGCGACGGGGCCGACGCGATCACCGCGCCCCCCGTGGGCCGGCAGGGCGTACGGCACGGCGGCTACCTGGACCGGGTGGACGGCTTCGACGCGGCGTTCTTCGGTGTGTCCCCCCGCGAGGCCGCCGGCATGGACCCGCAGCAGCGGCTCATGCTCGAACTCGCCTGGGAGGCCCTGGAGGACGCCCGGATCGTGCCGGGCACGCTGACGGGCGGTCCGACGGGGGTGTTCGTCGGATCGATGTGGGAGGACTACACGTCCCTGGTCTACCCCGGCCACATCACGCCGCACACACTGACCGGCACCAGCCGGGGCGTCATCGCCAACCGCGTCTCGCACTTCCTCGGTGTGCGCGGACCGAGCATGACGGTCGACACAGCCCAGTCGTCGGCGCTGGTCGCGGTGCATCTGGCGGTCGAGAGCCTGCGTCGCGGCGAGTCGGCGATCGCCCTGGCCGGCGGGGTGAACCTCAACCTGACCGCCGCCCGTGAGGAGGGGGCGGCGGAGTTCGGCGGCCTGTCCCCGGACGACCGCTGCTTCACCTTCGACGCCCGGGCCAACGGCTTCGTCCGCGGCGAGGGCGGCGCCTTCCTCGTCCTGAAACCGCTGGACCGGGCCCTGGCCGACGGGGACCGCGTCTACGGTGTCATCCGGGGCAGCGCGGTCAACAACGACGGCGCCACACGGAGCCTGACCGTGCCCAGCGCGCAGGCCCAGGAACAGGTCATCCGCGAAGCACTGGCCCGCGCCGGCGTGCGTCCCGCGGATGTGCAGTACGTGGAGCTGCACGGCACCGGCACCGCCGTCGGCGACCCCATCGAGGCCGCCGCCCTCGCGGCGGCCTACCGCGACCCGGCCGATTCCGGCGACGCCGACAGCGCCCTGCTGGTCGGATCCGCCAAGACGAACGTCGGCCACCTGGAAGGCGCCGCGGGCATCGTCGGTCTGCTCAAGGCCGTCCTCAGCGTGTACCACCGCGCTTTGCCGCCGAGCCTCAACTACCAGACCCCCAACCCCGGCAGCCCTCTCGACGCACTGGGGCTGCGGGTCCAGACCGCCCTGACCCCCTGGCCGCGGCCGGACGCGCCCCTGCTCGCCGGCGTGTCGTCGTTCGGCATGGGCGGCACCAACGCGCACGTGATCGTCGAGCAGGCGCCCGACGCGGTCGCGCCGCCGGCCCGGCGGCCCGCCCCCGAGGCCCTGCCGGCGCCGTGGATCGTCACGGCGCGGACCAAGCAGGCGCTACGAGCGCAGATCGAGCGCCTGCGCGAACACGTGCGCAGCCACCCGGACCTGACCGCCGCCGAGGTCGCGCACGCGCTGGCCACCACCAGGACCCGCTTCGCGCACCGCGCGGTCCTGCTGGACTCCGCCCAGGTCGCCGCCGACCGGGCCGGAACCCCGGGCCGTACCGTCTTCGTGTTCCCCGGACAGGGCGCCCAGTGGGTCGGCATGGGCCGGGAGCTGTACGCCGCGTACCCCGTCTTCCGGGCCGCCATGGACGAGTGCGCCCAGGCCCTGGCCCCGTACACCGACTGGTCCCTGGCCGATGTCCTGGACGGCGCACCGCTCGACCGCGTGGACGTCGTGCAGCCCGCCCTGTTCGCGGTGATGGTGTCCCTGGCGGAACTGTGGCGCTCCTTCGGTGTCGAGCCCGACGCCGTGGTCGGGCACTCGCAGGGCGAGATCGCCGCGGCATGCGTCGCGGGCGCGCTGTCGCTGTCCGACGCGGCCCGGATCGTGGCACTGCGCAGCCGCGCGCTGGTCGCGCTGACCGGCCGGGGCGGCATGGCGTCCGTGGCCCTGTCCGCCGAGCGGGCCGAGGACTACGTGTCGCGCTGGGGCGGCGCGCTGACCGTCGCCGTGGTCAACGCCACCGGCTCGGTCGTGGTGTCCGGCGATACCCAGGCCCTGTCCGAACTGGTCGAGTCCTGCGCGGCGGACGGTGTCCGCGCACGCGTCGTCCCGGTGGACTACGCCTCCCACTGCGCGCACGTCGAGGCGATCCGCGAGCGGCTGCACACCGAACTGGCCGGGGTGCGGCCGCGGCAGGGCACCATCCCGTACTACTCCGCGGTCACCGGCGGCCTCCTCGACGACACCACGGAGCTCGACGCCGGCTACTGGTACCGCAACCTGCGCGAGCCGGTCCGCTTCGACCTGGCCACCGCCGCACTGCTGGCGGACGGGCACGACGTCCTGGTCGAGGTCAGCCCGCACCCGGTGCTGCTGCCCGCCATCGAACAGAGCCTGGAACAGGCCCGCGAGCGGACCGGCGGGCCCGGCGTCGCCACCGGCACGCTCGGCCGTGACCGGGGCGGGCCGGACGTCTTCCTGACCGCGCTGTCCCGGCTGTTCGTGGCCGGCGTGTCGGTCGACTGGTCCCCGGCCGTCGCCGGGGCCGCGCCGGTCGACCTGCCCACGTACGCCTTCCAACGTCGTTCGTACTGGCTGCCCGAAGCGACGGCCGGGCAGAGCGGACGGACCCCGGCCGGCCCGGGGACGCACGCGGCGCAGGTCGCCGCGCCCGGCCGGGCGGACGGCGGCCCGGAGACCCGGGACACCCGGGCGGGCGGTACGGACACGGGCGACCCCGAGCCGGGCGACACGGTCGACGCGGCCGCCGTGGTCACCGCGCAGATCGCGCTCGTGCTGGGCCACGAGAACCCCGCGGACATCGATCCCGCGCTCACCTTCAAGGACCTCGGCTTCGACTCGGTCACCGGGCTCGAACTGCGCAACCGCCTGGCCGGCGCCCTGGACCGGCGACTCCCCTCCGGTCTCGTCTTCGACCACCCGACGCCCGCGGAGCTGATCGACTGGCTGCGCACCGGCCCCGGCGACCGGCCGGCCCCCGCCGCCCAGGCCGCCCACGATGACGACCCGGTCGTCATCGTGGGAATGGGCTGCCGCTTCCCCGGCGGGGTGGCCTCGCCGGACGACCTGTGGCGGCTCGTCGCGGAGGGCGGGGACGCGATCGGCGACTTCCCGGACGACCGCGGCTGGGACCTGGGCGGCCTGTACGACCCGGAACTGCGCGGCGCGGGCACCACGTACACCACCCGGGGCGGGTTCCTGGAGGCGGTGGCCGGCTTCGACGCCCCGTTCTTCGGCATCTCGCCCCGCGAGGCGCTCGCCATGGACCCGCAGCAGCGGCTCGTGCTGGAGACGGCCTGGGAGACCTTCGAGCACGCCGGGATCGACCCGGCCTCGCTGCGCGGCAGCCACACCGGCGTGTTCACCGGCGTCTGGTCGTCCGGCTACGCGACCGGGCCGGGCCTGCCGGAGGACCTGGAGGGTTACCTGTTCACCGGCGTCGCGACCAGCGTCACGTCCGGCCGGGTCGCCTACCACCTCGGGCTGCGCGGTCCGGCGCTGTCCGTGGACACCGCCTGCTCGTCGTCCCTGGTCGCCGTCCACCTGGCCGCCCAGGCCCTGCGCGCGGGCGAGTGCTCGCTGGCGCTCGCCGGCGGTGTCACGATCATGGCGACACCGCTGGGCTTCACCGAGTTCTCCCGCCAGCACGGCCTCGCGGCGGACGGCCGCAGCAAGCCCTTCGCCGCCGCGGCCGACGGCACCAGCTGGGCCGAGGGCGCCGGCCTGGTGCTGCTGGAACGTCTGTCGGACGCCCGCCGCAACGGCCACCGGGTGCTGGCGGTCGTCGCGGGAAGCGCGGTCAACCAGGACGGGGCGTCCAACGGCCTGACCGCGCCGAACGGCCCCTCCCAGGAGCGGGTGATCCGTCAGGCCCTCGCCAATGCCGGGCTGGAGCCGTCCGAGGTGGACGCGGTGGAGGCCCACGGCACCGGCACCACCCTCGGCGACCCCATCGAGGCCCACGCCCTGCTGGCCGCCTACGGTCAGGACCGGGACGAGCCGTTGTGGCTGGGGTCGGTGAAGTCCAACATCGGCCACACCCAGGCCGCCGCCGGCATCGCGGGCCTGATCAAGATGGTCATGGCGATGCGGCACGGCGAACTGCCGCGAACCCTGCACGTGGACGCCCCCTCCCCGCACGTCGACTGGGCCTCCGGCGGCGTCCGGCTGCTCACCGAGGCCCGGCCGTGGCCGGAGCACGAGCACCTGCGCCGCGCCGGCATCTCGGCCTTCGGCATCAGCGGCACCAACGCCCACGTGATCATCGAGCAGCCCTCCGACCCGGACCCCGGCCACCTTCCCGACCCCGACGACCGGGCCGCCCCCACCGCCTGGCTGCTGTCCGCGAAGACCGACGCCGCGCTGCGCGCCCAGGCCGAGCGGCTGCACGCGTACGCGACCGCGAACCCCGACGTCCCGGCCGCCGCGATCAGCCGCGCACTGGCCGCCCGCACCCGGTTCGAGCACCGGGCCGCGGTGGTCGGCGCCGACCGGGACGACCTGCTGTCCGGCCTGGCCGCGCTCCCGTCGGCACTGCCGGGACTGCCGGGCCTGCAGGCCCGTACCGGCGGGACCGTGTTCGTCTTCCCCGGACAGGGGGCGCAGTGGGCGGGCATGGGCCGTGACCTGTACGAGCAGTCCGAGGTCTTCCGCGCCGGCATCGACGCCTGCGCCGCCGCCCTGGCCCCGTACACCGACTGGTCGCTGGTCGACGAACTGCGTCACGGCTCGCTGGACCGCGTCGACGTGGTGCAGCCGGCCCTGTTCGCCGTCATGGTGGCGCTGGCCGACCTGTGGCGGGCCCACGGCGTGCGGCCGGACGCCGTGGTCGGCCACTCCCAGGCGGAGATCGCCGCCGCGTACGTCGCCGGCGCGCTGTCGCTGCGGGACGCCGCCAAGGTCGTGGCGTTGCGGTCCAGGGCACTGGCCGACATCGCCGACCGGGGCGGCATGGTGTCCCTCGCGCTGTCCGTCGAACAGGCCGCCGGCTACCTGGCCCGCTGGGGCGAGCGGCTGACCACCGCGGTGGTGAACGGGCCCGCGGCGGTCGTGGTGTCCGGTGGTCTCGACGTGCTGGACGAACTGCTGGCCGCCTGCGAGGCCGACGGCGTCCGCGCCCGCCGCCTGCCCGTCAACTACGCCGCCCACTCCGCGCAGGTCGAGGCGATCCGCGAGCAACTGCTCACCGAACTGGCCGACATCACCCCCCACTCGGCGGCGATCCCGTTCTACTCCACGGTGACCGGCGAGCCGGTCGACACCTCCGCCCTCGACGCCGGCTACTGGTACCGCAACCTCCGCGAACCCGTACGGTTCGACCTGGCCACCGCCCGGCTCACCGCCGACGGCCACGACCTGTTCCTGGAGGTCAGCCCGCACCCGGTGCTGGTGCCCGCGCTGGACGTCGCCGCCACCGGCACACTGCGCCGCGATCACGGCGGCCTCACCGAGTTCCTCGCCGCGGCGGGCCGCCTCCACGCCGCCGGGGCCGACGTCGACTGGGCTCCGGTCCTGCCCCGCACCGCACCCAGGGCGGACCTGCCCACGTACGCCTTCCAGCGCGAGCCCTACTGGGTGACCGCGACCCCGCCGGTGCCCCGTGACGACTGGCGGTACCAGGTGGCGTGGGCGCCGACGAGCGGTACCGCGGCCCCGGTGGACCCGGCTCGCTGGCTCGTCCTGGCCACGACCGGGCACCCGTGGGCCGAGGCCCTGCGCGAACGGGGCTTCGCGGTGGCCGACACCTGGGACATGGCCGACACCGGGGACGCCCGGCCCGGGCCGGACGGCGTGCTCTCGCTGCTGGCGCTGGACGAGGAGCCGCACCCCGACCACCCGGTGCTCCCGGCGGGCCTGGTCCGCACCCTGGATCTGGTCCGCACCCTGGACCCGGTGAGGACGGCGGCCGTCCCGGCCGTCCCGCTGTGGTGCGCGACCAGCGGGGCCGTGAGCACCTTGGGCACCGACCCGGTCACCAGCCCGGCCCAGGCCCTGGTGTGGGGCACCGGCGCCTCCGCGGCGCTGGAGTTCCCGCAGGGCTGGGGCGGCCTGGTCGACCTGCCCGCCGTGCCCGACGAGGAGAGCGTGAACGCGCTGCTCGTCGTGCTCGCCGGCACGGGCGAGGACCAGGTGGCGATCCGCGGCACCCGGCGCTTCGCCAAGCGGCTGCGCCGCAAGGCCCCCTCGGGCCCGGCCGCGCGGCCCTGGCGGCCGCAGGGCACGGTGCTGGTCACCGGAGGCACCGGCGCGCTCGGCGGACACGTGGCCCGCCGCCTCGCGCGGCAGGGCGCGGAGCACATCGTGCTGGCCTCCCGCCGCGGCCCCGACGCGTCCGGCGCCGCCGGCCTGCGCGACGAACTGGAGGCGGCCGGGGCGCGGGTGACCGTGGCGGCGTGCGACGTGGCCGACCGGGACGCCCTGCGGGACCTCGTCGAGCGCGTCGGCGACATCCGCGCGGTCTTCCACACCGCCGGCGCGATCAGGGCGACCAGGCTGGCCGACACGACACCGGCGGAGTTCGCCGAGGTCGTCACGGCCAAGGTCGCCGGGGCGGCGAACCTGGCGGAACTCCTGCCGGACCTCGACGCCTTCGTCCTGTTCTCCTCCACCGCGGGCGTGTGGGGCGACGGCCACGGCGCGGCCTACGCCGCCGGCAACGCCTTCCTCGACGCCCTGGCCGCACAGCACCGCGCCCAGGGTCGCGCCACGACCTCCGTCGCGTGGGGCATCTGGGCCGAAGGCGGCATGGCGGCACTGGAGCCCGTGCAGCGCCAGCGCACCCTGCTCGGCCTCGGCGAGCTGGACCCGGGCCGGGCACTCGACGCGCTGCAGGACGTCCTCGACCACGACGAGGCCCTGGCGGTCGTCACCGAGGCCGACTGGGCACAGTTCGCCCGCGCCTACACCCACGCGCGGCCGAGCCGGCTGCTGCGGGACCTGCCCGAGGCCCACAGCCGGCCGCAGGCCCCCCGGCCCGCGCCCCCCGCCGGCGGCACCGACCTGCTGGAGCTGATCACCACCCACGCCGCCGGGGTGCTGGGACACGCCACCCCCGAGCGGCTCGACCCCCGGCAGGCGTTCAAGGACCTGGGCTTCGACTCACTGACCGCGGTGGAACTGCGCAACCGCCTGAACGCCGCGCTCGGGGTGAACCTGCCCGCCACCCTCGTCTTCGACCACCCCACCCCGGCACGGCTGGCCGCCCACCTGTCCGGCGAGCAGGACGCGCCGCAGGCCCCGGCCGCGGCCGCGACGGACGAGCCGATCGCGGTCATCGGCATGGGCTGCCGCTACCCCGGAGGCGTCGGCACCCCCGAGGACCTGTGGCGGCTGGTCGCGGACGGCGTGGACGCGGTCGGCGACTTCCCGGCCGACCGGGGATGGGACATCGACCGCCTGTACGACCCGACGGGCAGCCGCCCCCGTACGTCGAGCACGTCCCGGGGCGGCTTCCTCGACGCCGCCGGCGACTTCGACGCGGCGTTCTTCGGGATATCGCCCCGTGAGGCGCTCGCCATGGACCCGCAGCAGCGCATCCTGCTGGAGACGGCCTGGGAGACCATCGAGTACGCCGGTATCGACCCGACCACGCTGGAGGGCACCGCCACCGGCGTGTTCACCGGCATCTGGTCCACCGGCTACGCGGCCGGGCCGGTCCCCGACGACCTGGAGGGCTACCAGGTCACCGGTACCGCGTCGAGCGTGGGGTCCGGCCGGCTGGCGTACCAGCTGGGCCTGCTCGGCCCGGCACTGTCCCTGGACACCGGCTGCTCGTCGTCCCTGGTGGCCCTGCACCTGGCCGCGCAGGCACTGCGCTCGGGAGAGTGCTCCTTCGCCCTGGCCGGCGGCGTCACCGTCAACGCGGCACCCACGCTGTTCACCGAGATGTCCCGGCAGGGGGCGAGCGCGCCCGACGGCCGCAGCAAGTCCTTCGCCGCCGCGGCCGACGGGGCGGGCTGGGCCGAGGGCGCCGGCCTGCTGCTGCTGGAGCGCCTGTCCGACGCCCGCCGCAACGGCCACGAGGTGCTGGCGGTCGTCCGGGGCTCCGCCACCAACCAGGACGGCGCCTCCAACGGCCTGACCGCGCCGAACGGCCCCTCCCAGGAGCGGGTGATCCGTCAGGCCCTCGCCAATGCCGGGCTGGAGGCGTCCGAGGTGGACGCGGTGGAGGCCCACGGCACCGGCACCACCCTCGGCGACCCCATCGAGGCCCAGGCGCTGCTGGCGACCTACGGCCGGGACCGGGTGGAGCCGTTGTGGCTGGGGTCGGTGAAGTCCAACATCGGCCACACCCAGGCGGCGGCCGGTGTGGCCGGCCTGATCAAGATGGTCATGGCGATGCGGCACGGCGAACTGCCGCGAACCCTCCACGTGGACGCGCCCACCCCGCACGTCGACTGGGCCTCCGGCGCGGTCCGCCTGCTCACCGAACCGGTCGCCTGGCCCGGGACCGGGCGGCCGCGGCGGGCCGCCGTCTCCGCCTTCGGCATCAGCGGCACCAACGCCCACGTCATCATCGAGCAGGGCATCCTCGAACAGCCCGCCGAGGCAGACTCCGCCGCACCCTCTCCCCGGGGCCGCGCGGACGACCAGGTCCTCTGGCCGCTGTCGGCCAGGTCCGAGGCGGCGTTGCGGGAGCAGGCGCGCCGGCTGGGTGCCTTCACCGCCGTCCGTCCCGAGGTGAGCCCGGCGGCGGTCGGGGGCGCTCTGGCCGCCCGCACCGTGTTCGAGCACCGGGCCGTGGTGGTGGGCACCGCCGAGGCCCTGGACGTCCTGGCCGAGGGCGGCACGGCGCCGGGTCTGGTCACCGGGACCGCCCGTCCGCTGGGTCGTTCGGTGTTCGTGTTCCCGGGGCAGGGTGCGCAATGGGTGGGCATGGGCGGGGAGTTGTACGGCTCGGAGCCGGTGTTCCGGGAGGTGATCGACGCGTGTGACGCGGCGTTGGCGCCGTACACGGACTGGTCGTTGGTGGAGGTGCTGACCGGCGGTGGTTCGCTGGAGCGGGTCGATGTGGTGCAGCCGGCGCTGTTCGCGGTGATGGTGGCGCTGGCCGAACTGTGGCGGGCCCATGGTGTGGAGCCTGACGCGGTCGTCGGGCATTCGCAGGGGGAGATCGCGGCGGCGTACGTGGCGGGGGCGCTGTCCCTGGAGGACGCCGCGAAGGCGGTCGCCCTGCGCAGCAAGGCCCTGGTCGCCCTGGCCGGACACGGCGGCATGGTCTCGGTCGTGCTGTCCGCGGACGACGCCACCGCCTACCTGGGCCCCTGGGGCGACCGGATCACCGTCGCGGTGGTCAACTCCGCCTCGACCGTCGTCGTGTCCGGCGAACCCGGCGCCCTGGACGAACTGCTGGCAGCCTGCGCCAGGGACGGCATACGCGCCCGCGCCATCCCCGTCGACTACGCGGCGCACTCGGCGCAGGTCGAGGCGATCCGCGAGCAGCTCCTGACCGACCTCGCGGACATCCGGCCCCGGCCCGCGGCGATCCCCTTCTACTCCACGGTCACCGCGGAACCGGTCGACACCTCCGCCCTCGACGCCGACTACTGGTACCGCAACCTCCGCGAACCCGTACGGTTCGACCTGGCCACCGCCCGGCTCACCGCCGACGGCCACGAGGTGTTCGTGGAAGTCAGCCCGCACCCCGTACTGGTGCAGGACCTGGACGGCGTGGCGACCGGCACCCTGCGCCGCGACCAGGGCGCCATCGGGGAGTTCCACACCGCCCTGGCCCGTCTCCACGTCCAGGGCGTCGCCGTGACCTGGCCGCACGACCGCCCGCACGGCGTCAGGCTGCCGGGCTACGCCTTCCAGCGCAGCACCTTCTGGCTCACCCCCGCGGCCGGCGACCACGGCACCGGGCACCCGCTGGCGGGCACCACGGTCGAACTGCCCGACGGGACCACCGTGCACAGCGGCCGCGTCTCCACCCGCACCCACCCCTGGCTGGCCGACCACGCCGTCGACGGCACGGTCCTGCTGCCGGGCACCGCCTTCCTCGAACTCGCCACCCTGGCCGGCGGGACCGTCGACGACCTCGTCCTGCACCTGCCCCTCGCGCTCTCGGACACACCCACGGACATCCAGGTCTCGGTCGGCGCCCCGGACGACGCCGGCCGCAGCCCGGTCACCGTGCACTCCAGGGGCGGCGACGGCTGGATCCGCCACGCGTCCGGAACCCTCGGCGGCCAGGTGACGGCCCAACGCCTCGACTGGCCCGCGAGGAACGCCGAACCCGTGGACCCCGAAGGGTTCTACGACTTCCTCGCCGGACTCGGATACCAGTACGGACCCGCGTTCCGGGGCGTGCGGGAGCTGTGGCAGGGCGAGGACGAACTGTACGCCGAGGTGTCCGTCCCCGACGGCGCCGGCTTCGGCATCCACCCCGCGCTCCTGGACGCCGCACTCCAGCCGCTGATCCTGCTCAGCCCCGACACCCGGGTCCGGCTGCCGTTCTCCTTCTCCGGCGTCGCCGTGCACACCACCGGTGTGTCGTCCGCCCGGGTCCACCTGGCCCGCACGGGCACCGACACCTACCGCGCGACGCTGACCGACCTGTCCGGCCACCCGGTCGCGGACATCACCGCGCTGACCGTCCGTCCGGCCGCCGAGGCCCGGGCCGCGGTGCTGCACACCCAGTGGGTGCCCCTCACCGCGGGCACACCGACCGAGGTGGTGCCGAGCCCGGTACTCACCGCGGAAGCCGACGCGGACTCCGTGCACGCCCTCGTCCAGCGGGCCCGCGCGCTCGTCCAGGACTTCCTGGCCGAGCAGCCGGAGCGGGCGGCCGCACGCCTGGCCGTCCTGACCCGCGGCGTGGCCGGCGCGGCCGTACGCGGCCTGGTCCGCAGCGCCGCCGCCGAGCACCCCGGCCGGTTCGTCCTGGTCGACATGGGCGACGCGTCCGAGGAGGACGCGGTCTGGGCCGCCATGACAGCCGGCGACGAACCCGAACTGGCCCTGCGCCGGGAAGGCGTCCTCGTGCCGCGGCAGGCCAGGTACGCGCCGGAACCGACCGCCCCCGACGGCGCGTACCGGCTGAGCGAGTCCGGCACCGGGCAACTGGACGACCTGGCCCTGCTGCCCTGGCAGGAGGCCGCGCTGGAACCCGGACAGGTACGGGTCGCCGTACGCGCGGCCGGCCTGAACTTCCGCGACGTGCTCATCACCCTCGGCATGTACCCGGACCGGCCCCCGCTGGGCGGCGAAGGGGCCGGCACTGTCGTCGAGGTCGGTCCCGGCGTCACGGCCTGGCGGCCCGGCGACCGCGTCATGGGACTGATGCCCGGCGCCTTCGGGTCGCGCGCGGTCGCCGACCACCGGCTCCTGACCGCGATCCCCGACGGCTGGAGCTTCACCGAGGCGGCGTCGGTGCCCGTCGCGTTCACCACCGCCTGGTACGGGCTGTTCGACCTCGGCGAGCTGCGCCCCGGCGACCGGGTCCTGATCCACTCCGGCGCGGGTGGTGTGGGCATGGCCGCCATCCGGTTGGCCCTGAACAGCGGCGCGGAGGTCTTCGCCACCGCGAGCCCCGCCAAGTGGGACACCCTGCGGAGCCTCGGACTGGCGGACGACCACATCGGTTCGTCCCGCGACACCCGCTTCGCCGACCGGTTCCCGGCCATGGACGTCGTCCTCAACTCGCTTGCGGGAGAACTCACCGACGCCTCCCTGCGGCTGCTCGCCGACGGCGGACGGTTCGTCGAGCTGGGCAAGACGGACGTCCGCTCGCCCGAGGGCCTGATCTACCGGGCCTTCGACCTCAACGACGTCGACCCCGCGCGGCAGGGCGACATCCTCTCCAGGGTCGTGGCGATGGTCGCCGACGGGACGCTGGAGCCGCTGCCGGTCACCGCCGCGGACCTCCGCCAGGCCGTCGACTCCTTCCGGCAGATGAGCCAGGCCCGCCACACCGGCAAGATCGTCCTCACCGTCCCCCGGCCGATCGACCCCGACGGCACCGTGCTGATCACCGGCGGCACCGGCACCCTCGGCCAGGCCGTCGCCCGGCACCTGGTGTCCCGCTACGGGGTGCGGCACCTGCTGCTCGTCAGCCGCGGCGGCGGCGCGGTGCCGCACCCGGAGGCGCAAGGGGACGTCGACGTGCGGGTCGTGGCCTGCGACGTCGCGGACCGGGACGCGCTGGCGGCCGTCCTGGACTCGATCCCGACCGAGCATCCGCTCACCGCCGTCGTCCACGCGGCCGGCGTGCTCGACGACACCGTTGTGGAACGGCTGACCGCGGAGCAGCTCGACCGGGTGCTGCGTCCCAAGGTCGACGGCGCCTGGCACCTGCACGAGCTGACCCGCGAGCACGACCTCGCCGCCTTCGTGCTGTTCTCCGCGGCCGCGGGCGTACTCGGCAACGCCGGCCAGGCCGGCTACGCGGCCGCGAACTCCTACCTCGACGCGTTCGCCGCACACCGGCAGACCCTCGGGCTGCCCGCCGTGTCGATGGCCTGGGGCTACTGGGAGCAGGAGAGCGGCATGACCGCCCACCTCACCGCGGCCGACCGCCAACGCCTCGCCCGCAAGGGCATCCGCCCCATCAGCGTCGAACGCGCCCTGGCCATGTTCGACACCGCGCTGGCCGCCGGACGTCCCGCGCTGACCACGGCCGACCTGTCGATGCCGCAGACCCTGCCGACGCCCAAGGCGCCCGCGTCGGACCTGCTGTCCCTGGTCGCCGCCCACACCGCCACCGTCCTCGGCCACTCCGACGCCGCCGCGATCACCCCGGGACTCGCCTTCCGTGACCTCGGCTTCGATTCCCTGACCGCCGTCGAGCTGCGCAACCGCCTCGCCGGCGCCACCGGCCTGCGGCTGCCCGCGACCCTCGTCTTCGACCACCCCACCCCCGCCGACCTCGCCGACCACCTCACCGCCGAACTCTCCGGCGAGGGTGCGGAGGTGGTGCCGGTGGTGCCGGCGGGTGGGGTGGGTGTCGGGGCCGATCCGGTGGTGATCGTGGGCATGGGATGCCGGTTGCCCGGTGGGGTGGGCTCTCCGGAGGAGTTGTGGGGCCTGGTCTCGGGTGGGGTGGACGCGATCGGGGGGTTCCCGTCGGATCGCGGGTGGGACGTCGAGGGGCTGTTCCACCCGGACGCGGACCATCCCGGGACGTCGTACACGCGGTCGGGTGGATTCCTCGCGGACGCGGCGGGGTTCGATGCCGATTTCTTCGGGATCTCGCCGCGTGAGGCACTCGCCATGGACCCGCAGCAGCGGGTGCTGCTGGAGACCGCGTGGGAGACGTTCGAGGACGCGGGGATCGATCCGACGTCGTTGCGGGGCAGCCAGACGGGCGTCTTCACCGGCATCTGGTCCTCCGGCTACGTCGGCAGCCCCGACCAGGCACCGCCCGACACCGAGGGCTACCTCGCCACCGGCATCTCGCCGAGCATCACCTCCGGCCGGGTGTCCTACCTGCTGGGCCTCC
This sequence comes from Kitasatospora sp. NPDC096204, assembly GCF_044763205.1. Classification (NCBI taxonomy): domain Bacteria; kingdom Bacillati; phylum Actinomycetota; class Actinomycetes; order Kitasatosporales; family Streptomycetaceae; genus Kitasatospora; species Kitasatospora sp. NPDC096204. The sequence goes on along the minus strand of NZ_JBIWFT010000023.1, from coordinate 122,027 downwards.
AGGGCCAGGCCGTGTCCGTCGACTCCGCCTGCTCCTCGTCCCTGATGGCGATCCACCTCGCCGCGCAGGCACTGCGCTCGGGAGAGTGCACGCTCGCCCTGGCCGGCGGTGTGACCGTGAGCGTCACCCCCCTGCAGTTCACGGAGTTCTCCCGCCAGCGTGCCCTGGCCCCTGACGGCCGGTGCAAGCCCTTCTCGTCGACGGCCGACGGTACGGCCTGGGGTGAGGGTGCCGGCCTGGTGCTGCTGGAGCGCCTGTCGGATGCCCGTCGCAACGGCCACCGGGTGCTGGCGGTGGTGCGGGGCTCGGCGGTCAACCAGGACGGGGCGTCCAACGGGCTGACCGCGCCCAACGGCCTCTCCCAGGAACGCGTCATCCGCCAGGCACTGGCGAACGCCGGGTTGGAGCCGTCCGAGGTGGACGCGGTGGAGGCGCACGGCACGGGGACGACCCTCGGTGACCCCATCGAGGCGCAGGCGCTGTTGGCGACGTACGGCCGGGACCGGGTGGAGCCGTTGTGGCTGGGGTCGGTGAAGTCGAACATCGGCCACACCCAGGCCGCCGCCGGCGTGGCCGGGGTGATCAAGATGGTCATGGCGATGCGGAACGCCGAACTGCCGCCGACGCTGCACGTCAAGGAGCCCACGCCGCACGTCGAGTGGGACACCGGTGACATCCGGCTGCTGACCGAGGCCCGGCCGTGGCCGGAGACGGGGCGTCCCCGCCGCGCGGGCATCTCGGCCTTCGGGGCCAGCGGCACCAACGCCCACGTCGTCATCGAACAGTTCCCGGAGGAAACCCCCGGACAACCCGCCGCGGACGACTCCGCGGAGCCCACCGTGTGGCTGCTGTCCGGCAAGACGGACGACGCCCTCCGCGCCCAGGCCCGACGGCTCGCGGACCACGTCACCGCCCACCCCGGACTCCGGCCGGCCGCGATCGGCCGCGCCCTCGCCACCACCCGCACCGTGCTCGCCCACCGGGCGGCCCTGGTGGGCGCCACCCGGACCGACCTCATGGCGGAACTGGCCGCCCTCGCCGACGGAGACCCCCGCGTCATCACCGGTGTGGCCGGTTCGCCGGGTCGTTCGGTGTTCGTGTTCCCGGGGCAGGGTGCGCAGTGGGTCGGTATGGGTGGGGAGTTGTACGGCTCGGAGCCGGTGTTCCGGGAGGTGATCGACGCGTGTGCTGCGGCGTTGGCGCCGTACACGGACTGGTCGTTGGTGGAGGTGCTGACCGGCGGTGGTTCGCTGGAGCGGGTGGACGTGGTGCAGCCGGCGCTGTTCGCGGTGATGGTGGCGCTGGCCGAACTGTGGCGTGCCCATGGTGTGGAGCCTGACGCGGTTGTCGGGCATTCGCAGGGCGAGATCGCGGCGGCGTACGTGGCGGGGGCGTTGTCGTTGGAGGACGCCGCGAAGGCGGTCGCTCTGCGCAGCGGGGCCCTGGTCGCTCTGGCCGATCAGGGGGGGATGGTGTCGGTCGGGCTCGGGCATGAGGCGGCGGCCGAGTTCGTGGCCCGTTGGGACGGGCGGCTGACGGTGGCGGTGGTCAATGCCCCCGGTTCGGTCGTCGTGTCGGGTGATCTGGACGCGCTGGACGAACTGCTGGCGGCCTGTGAGGCCGACGGCGTCCGGGCCCGCCGGCTGCCGGTGAACTACGCCGCCCACTCCGTGCAGGTCGAGGCGATCCGCGAGCAACTGCTCACCGAGCTCGCCGGGATCACGCCGCGCCCGGCGGTGATCCCGTTCTACTCGACGGTGACCGGCGAGGAGATCGACACCTCCGTCCTCGACGCCGACTACTGGTACCGCAACCTCCGCGAACCCGTACGCTTCGACCTCGCCGTCGAGACCCTTACGCAGGACCGGCACGGCGTGTTCGTGGAGGTCAGCCCGCACCCCGTACTGGTGCCGGTGATGGACGGCGCCGTGACCGGCACGCTGCGCCGCGGCGGCGGCAGGCAGGAGTTCCACCTCGCCCTGGCGCGCCTGCACACGCAGGGCGTGGCCGTCGACTGGACGCCGGTCTTCCCCGGCGAGCCCCACCACGTGCCGCTGCCGACGTACGCCTTCCAGCACCGGCCGTACTGGTTGACCCCCGTCGCCGCGAAGGGCGACGTGTCGGCGGCGGGACTGGACTCGGCCGGGCACCCGTTGCTCGGGGCCGTCGTCGAACTGGCCGGGGACCAGAGCGTCCTGCTCACGGGGCGGCTCTCGACGGCCACCCGGCCGTGGCTGGCCGACCACGTCGTCCTGGGCTCCGTGCTGCTGCCCGGCACCGTGTTCGTCGAACTCGCCATGCACGCCGGACGGCAGGCCGGCTGCGACGTCCTGGACGAACTGGTGCTGGAAGCCCCCATGATCCTGCCGGACGACGGTTCCGTGCCGGTCCAGGTCGTCGTCGGCGCACCGGACGGGACGGGGCGACGCCCCGTCACCGTGCACTCCCGGACGGGCGGCACCTGGCTGCGGCACGCCACCGGCATGCTGGCGACCGGCGACCACCCCCACCCGTACGACACCGGCGAGCCCTGGCAGCCGGCCGGTGAGCCCGTCGACCTGACCGACTTCTACGACACCCTCGCCGCCCAGGGCTACGAGTACGGGCCGGTGTTCGCGGGCGTACGCGAGATCCGGCGGCAGGGCGACGAGCTCTACGCCGAGGTGGCGCTGCCCACCGACACCCGCGACCGCTTCGGTCTCCACCCCGCGCTGCTCGACGCCGCACTCCAGCCGCTGACCCTGCTCGCGGCCGGCCGCCTGCCGTTCTCCTTCGCCGGGGTGTCGATGCGGAAAGCCGGCTCCACGGCCCGGGTCCGCCTCACCCCCACCGGGCCCGACACCTTCCGGGTCGCGCTCGCCGACGAGTCCGGGCCGCTGGCGGTGATCGACGCGCTGACCGTGCGCCACCGGCCGCCGGGCCTGCCGGGCGCCGGGACCAACCAGCTCTTCCGCCTCGACTGGGTGCCCGTCGAGAGCACCGGCGAACCCCCGGCCGTCCACCACGTCACGCCCCCGGCGGGAGACCCCGTGGCCGCCGCGCACACCGTCGCCGCCGAGACGCTGGGCGTGCTCCAGGATTTCCTGCGCGACGGGGACGGCCGGCTGGCCGTCGTGACCCGCGGGGCGGTCGGTCCTGACCCCGTCGACCTGCCGTCCAGCGTCGTCTGGGGCCTGGTCCGCGCCGCCCAGGCGGAACACCCCGACCGGTTCGTGCTCGTCGACACCGACGACCGCGTCCTCGTCGCGGGGGACGAACCGCAGCTGGTCGTCCGCGACGGCGCCGCCCGAGCCGCCCGCCTGGTACGGGCCGAAGCGGCCCCGGCACCCGGCCCGCTCGACCCGAACGGCACCGTGCTGATCACCGGAGGCACCGGAACACTGGGCCGCCTCGTCGCCCGGCACCTGCGCGACCGGCACGGCATCCGGCACCTGCTCCTGCTCAGCAGGACCGCGGCGGAGGTGGACTTCGACGCCGAGGTGGTGGCCTGCGACGTGGCCGACCGGGACGCGCTGGCGGCCGTCCTGGACTCGATCCCGGCCGCGCACCCGCTGACCGCGGTCGTCCACGCCGCCGGTGTGCTCGACGACGGCGTCGTCGAATCCCTCACGCCCGACCGGATCGACCAGGTGCTGCGGCCCAAGGCCGACGCCGCCTGGCACCTGCACGAGCTGACGAAGGACCTCGGCCTGAGCGCGTTCGTGCTCTTCTCGTCCGCCGCCGGTGTGCTGGGCGGCCCGGGCCAGGCGAACTACGCCGCCGCGAACGCCTTCCTGGACGCCCTCGCCGTACACCGGCGTGCCCAGGGTCTGCCGGGCGTGTCGCTGGCCTGGGGACAGTGGGCCGAGGCCAGCGGGCTGACCGGACACCTCACCGACACCGACCTCAAGCGCCTCGCCCGCGCCGGCGTGCTGCCGATGCCCACGGACCAGGCGCTGGCACTGTTCGACCTGGCCCTGGGCGCCGCCGATCCCGTGCTGGTCCCCGCACACCTCGACCTGTCGGCGGCGTCCACCCGCCCCCTGCTCAGCCGTCTCACCCGTACCAGGCCCGCCCGTCGCACGGACCGGCCGGGCCTGGGCAGGGAACTCGCGGCCCTGCCCGAGACCGAGCAGCACAGCCGCGTCCTGGAACTGGTCACCGGCCAGACGGCCGCGGTCCTCGGCCACACCGACACCTCGGCCGTCAGCGCCGAGCGGGCCTTCAAGGACCTGGGCTTCGACTCGCTCACCGCGGTGGAACTGCGCAACCGCCTGTCCGCGGTCGCCGGGGTACGGCTGCCCGCGACGATGGTCTTCGACTACCCGACCCCCGACGCGCTGGCCGGCCACCTGCGGAACCTCCTGGTCGGCGCCCGGCGCCAGGCCCCTGCCTCACCCGTGCCGGTCGGTGTTCCGGTGTCGGACGATCCGGTGGTCGTGGTGGGGCTGGGGGCCCGGTACCCGGGTGGGGTGGGGTCTGCCCAGGAGTTGTGGGATGTGGTGTCCGGTGGGGTGGACGCGGTGGGGGAGTTCCCGTCGGATCGTGGGTGGGACGTGGGTCGTCTCTACGATCCGGCCGGCGGTCCCGGGAGGTCGTACACGCGGTCGGGTGGCTTCCTCGCGGACGCGGCGGGGTTCGATGCCGGGTTCTTCGGGATCTCGCCGCGTGAGGCGCTCGCCATGGATCCGCAGCAGCGGGTGCTGCTGGAGACGGTGTGGGAGACCTTCGAGGACGCGGGGATCGATCCGACGTCGTTGCGGGGCAGCCAGACGGGCGTCTTCACCGGCATCTGGTCCTCGGGCTACGGAGCCGGGGCACAGCCGCCGGACCTGGAGGGCTACCTCTCGACGGGCACGGCGACGAGTGTGACCTCCGGGCGGGTGTCCTACCTGCTGGGGTTGGAGGGTCCGGCGGTGTCGGTGGACACGGCGTGCTCGTCGTCGCTGGTGGCGATCCACCTGGCGGCGCAGGCGCTGCGCTCGGGGGAGTGCTCGCTGGCTCTGGCCGGCGGTGTGACGGTGATGGCGACGCCGTCGGGGTTCGTCGAGTTCTCGCGGCAGCGGGGGCTTGCGGCCGACGGTCGGGTGAAGGCGTTCGCCGAGGCCGCCGATGGTACGGCGTGGGGTGAGGGTGCGGGTGTCGTGCTGCTGGAGCGGTTGTCGGACGCCCGTCGCCACGGTCATCGGGTGTTGGCGGTGGTGCGGGGTTCGGCGGTGAACCAGGACGGGGCGTCCAACGGGCTGACCGCGCCGAACGGTCCGTCGCAGGAGCGGGTGATCCGTCAGGCCCTGGCCAATGCCGGGTTGGCGGCGTCCGAGGTGGACGCGGTGGAGGCCCACGGTACGGGGACGACCCTCGGTGACCCGATCGAGGCGCAGGCGCTGTTGGCGACGTACGGCGGGGACCGGGCGGAGCCGTTGTGGCTGGGGTCGGTGAAGTCGAACATCGGGCACACCCAGGCGGCGGCCGGTGTGGCGGGTGTGATCAAGATGATCATGGCGATGCGGCACGGTGAACTGCCGCGGACCCTCCACGTGGACACGCCGACCTCCCACGTCGACTGGGAGTCCGGGAGCGTCCGGCTGCTCACCGAGGCCCGGCCCTGGCCCGACAACGGCCACCTGCGTCGCGCGGGCATCTCGGCGTTCGGCATCAGCGGTACCAACGCGCACGTGATCCTGGAGGCACCGGCCCCGGACCCGGCCGAGAGGACGTCGCCCGAGTCCCCTGCCCACGATCCCGCTGCGGATCCCGGGTCCCCTGCCGCTTCCACGCCCACCCCCGCGCCCGCGGTGCCGGTGCCGTGGCTGCTGTCGGCGAAGTCGGACGCGGCCCTGCGCGACCAGGCCCGCAGGCTGCGCGCGTTCCTCGCCGAGCACCCCGAGGTCACACCGGCCGAGGTGGCCGCGGACCTGGCCGCGCGGGCCCGTTTTCCGCACCGTGCCGTGCTGACGGACCCGGCCGGCCTGGACGCGCTGATCGGCGGAGAACGCGGAATCGTCACGGGCACTGCCTCCCCGGGCAGGTCGGCGTTCGTGTTCTCCGGTCAGGGTGGTCAGTGGGCGGGGATGGGGCGGGGTCTGTACGGGGAGTTCCCGGTGTTCGCGCGGGTGTTGGACGAGGTCTGCGGGTTGCTGGGGTTGCCGGTGGAGGTGCTGTTCGAGGACGGGGAGGGGGTGTTGGGGCAGACGCTGTACACCCAGGGCGGTGTGTACGCGTTGGAGGTGGCGCTGTTCCGGCTGGTGGAGTGGCTGGGGGTTCGGCCGGACTTCGTGGTGGGGCACTCGGTGGGTGAGGTGGCGGCGGCCCATGTGGCGGGCGTTCTGAGCCTGGAGGACGCGTGTGCGCTGGTGAGCGTGCGGGGCCGGTTGATGCAGGAGTTGCCCGGTGGTGGGGCGATGGTGTCGCTCCAGGCGTCGGTGGAGGAAGTGTCGGGCTCGCTGGTGCCGGGTGCCGAGGTGGCGGCGGTCAACGGGTCGGATGCGGTGGTGGTGTCGGGGGACGAGGCCGCGGTGGAGGCGGTCGCTGAGGTGTGGCGGGGCCGTGGGCGCCGGGTGCGGCGGCTGGAGGTCAGTCACGCGTTCCATTCGGCGCGGATGGATCCGGTGCTGGAGGAACTCGGCAAGGTGGCTGAGGGTTTGTCGTTCGGTGAGCCGGTGATTCCGGTGGTCTCCACGGTGGCCGGGCGTCCGGTGGAGATGGGGGAGCCGGGGTACTGGGTGCGGCAGGTGCGGGAGCCGGTCCGGTTCGCGGACGCCATGGAGTGGCTGGCGGGCCAGGGCGCGACGGGATTCGTGGAGGTGGGTCCGCATCCGGTGCTGGTGGGCAACGGGTTGATGCGCCGTGGTGGTGACTCCCCGGAGCGGTTGTTCGCGGGGCTGGGGCGGTTGTGGGCGGACGGCGCCGCGCGCTGGACGCCGCCCACGACCACGGCGGCGGGAACGTCGGGCGTGCGGGTGCCTTCGTACGCCTTCCAGCACCAGCACTACTGGCTCCAGCCCACCACCCCGGCACCGACCGGTGACGGCCGGATCGACCACCCGCTGCTGCGGGACGCCATGGAACTCCCCGACGACAACGGCGTGGTGCTGACGGGACAACTCGCCACCGCCGCGCAGCCGTGGCTCACCGAACACGTCATCTCGGGCTCGCCCCTGCTGCCCGGCGCGGCGTTCGTGGACCTGGCGCTCCGGGCCGGCGAACACGTCGGCTGCCCGGCGGTCGAGGACCTGACGCTGGAGACACCGCTGGTGGTCGCGGACGGCGTACAGGTGTCCGTGACCGTCGGCCCCGACCGGGCTGGCCGGCGCAGCGTCTCGATCCACTCGCGCGCGGACGGCGAGTGGGTACGGCACGCCACCGGGACCCTGGGCGCCGTACCCGTCGCACCACGGGATCCCTGGGCACGGCAGTGGCCACCGCACGCCGAAGCCGTCGACCTCGACGCCTTCTACGACAACCTGGCCGACGCCGGGTTCGCCTACGGCACGGCCTTCCAAGGCCTGCGAGCGGCCTGGCGCGACGGCGACACCCTCTACGCGGAGGTGGCCGTACCCCCCGGTGACACCCGGTTCGCCCTGCACCCCGCCCTGCTCGACGCCGCGATCCAGACCGTGACCGTCGCCGACGACCGGGCGAAGATGCCGTTCTCCTTCGCCGGGATCTCCTGGTGGCGCGGCGCCGAGCACGCCAGGGTCCGGCTGACCATGACCGGCCAGGACACCTGCGCGATCGGCCTCGCCGACCAGACGGGCGCGCCGATCGCCGAGATCGCCTCGTTGACCCTGCGCCGGCCGGCCGGGACCACCACCCAGGACGTGCCGTACCAGGTGGTGTGGCCGGTCCTGGAAGCGGCGACCACCGAACCGGACATCCCGGTCCACCACGCCACCTCGCCCGTCGAGACCCTGCGGGTGATCCAGGACTTCCTCACCACGGACACCCCGCGCATGGTGGTCGCCACGCGCAACGCCGTGCCGGTCCGTCCGGGCGAGGACGTCGACCCGCGGGCCGCCGCCGTCTGGGGCCTGGTCCGGTCGGCCGCCACCGAGCACCCCGGCCGGTTCGTGCTGGTCGACGGTGACGACGGTGACGACGGCGACGGGGTCCGGCTGGCCGGCGACGAACCCCAGCTCGCGATCCGCGCCGGCGCCGTTCACGTCCCCCGCCTCGAACGGGCGCGGACCGAACCGCTGCCCTCGCCGCTCAGCCCCGAGGGCACGGTGCTCGTCACCGGCGGCACCGGCACCCTGGGCGGCACGATCGCCCGCCACCTCGCCGTGCGGCACGGCGTGCGGCACCTGCTGCTGGTCAGCCGGAGCGGCCCGGACGCCCCCGGCGCGGCCGCGCTGACCGCCGACCTGGCCGCGCTGGGCGCGACCGCCGACATCGTGGCGTGCGACGTGTCCGACCGCGAGGCGGTGGCGCGGCTGCTCGCCGAACACCCCGTCACCTCGGTGATCCACACCGCGGGCACGCTGGCCGACACCGTCGTGGAATCCCTCACCCCGCAGCAGTTCGCGCGCGTGTGGGAGCCGAAGGCCCTCGCGGCGCGGCACCTCCACGAACTGACCTCGGACCTGGAGGCGTTCGTGCTGTTCTCGTCGGCGGCCGGTGTGCTGGGCGGCGCGGGCCAGGCGAACTACTCGGCGGCGAACGCCTACCTCGACGGCCTCGCCGCACACCGGCACGCCCAGGGACAGCCGGCCGTGTCGCTCGCCTGGGGCTACTGGGCGGAGGCCAGCGGCATGACCGGAGGTCTGACCGCCACCGACCGGCACCGCCTGGCCAGGGCCGGCGTACGGCCGCTGCCGACGACGGACGCGCTGGCCCTGTTCGACGCCGCGCTGACCGCGGGCACCCCCACCCTCGCCCCCGTCAGGTTCGACCTGCCGGCGCTGCGACGGGCCGGCGACCCGCCCGCCCTGCTGCGGGAGCTGGTACGGCCCCGGCGCAGGCAGGCCGCCGACCGCGTGTGGACGCAGGCCGACGTGCTGCAGCTCGTCGTGGGCCAGGTCGCCCTCGTCCTGGGGCACTCGTCACCGGAGGCGGTCAACCCCGACCAGGCGTTCACCGACATCGGGTTCGACTCGCTCACCGCCGTGGAACTGCGCAACCAGCTCGACGCGGACACCGGCCTGCGCCTGCCCGCCACGCTCGTCTTCGACCACCCGACACCGTCCCGCCTCGCCGCCTTCCTGCACACACGGCTGCACGGCACCGAACCCGACCCCCTGCTCGCCGAACTCGACCAGCTCAAGTCCACCCTCGACGCGGCAGCCGCCGACGCCGACTACGAGACCGTCGCGGCCCGCCTCGAAGCACTTCTCGCGGCCTGGACCGCCAAACGCACCGGCTCCGCGGCCGGTGTCGACGAGGCCAGCGACGACGAACTGTTCAGCCTTCTGGACGATGCGCACCGCAGGACCGAGGTCATCCGATCGGGCGAGTCCCGAAACGCTGAGGAGCAGTAGCGATGTCTGACGAAGAGAAGCTCCGGACTTACCTCAAGCGCGCCACGGCCGACCTGGGAGTGCTCAGTAAGCGCCTCGCCGACATGGAGGAGGCCGCGCGCGAGCCGATCGCGATCATCGGCATGGGCTGCCGCTATCCGGGCGGAGTGGAGTCCCCGGCCGACCTGTGGCGGCTCGTCTCGGACGGTGCCGACGCGATCACCGAGTTCCCGCCGGACCGTGGATGGGACGTCGTCTACGACCCCGACCCGGACCGGCCGGGCACGACCTACAGCCGATCGGGCGGCTTCCTCGCCGACGGCGCCGGGTTCGACGCCGGGTTCTTCGGCATCTCGCCGCGCGAGGCACTGGCGATGGACCCGCAGCAGCGGGTGCTGCTGGAGACCGCGTGGGAGACCTTCGAGTACGCCGGCATCGACCCGACCACGCTCGGCGGCAGCCGCACTGCCGTGTTCACCGGCCTGTGGTCCTCCGGCTACGGCAACCAGCCGCCGCCGGACCTCGAAGGCTTCCTCGCCACCGGAACAGCCACCAGCGCCACGTCCGGGCGGGTGTCGTACCTGCTGGGGTTGGAGGGTCCCGCGGTGTCGGTGGACACGGCGTGCTCGTCGTCGCTGGTGGCGATCCACCTGGCGGCGCAGGCGCTGCGGGCGGGGGAGTGCTCGCTGGCGTTGGCCGGCGGTGTGACGGTGATGGCGACGCCGGCGGGGTTCGTCGAGTTCTCGCGGCAGCGGGGGCTCGCCGCCGACGGCCGGGTGAAGGCGTTCGCCGAGGCGGCCGACGGCACCAGCTGGGGTGAGGGCGCCGGCCTGCTGCTGCTGGAACGCCTGTCCGACGCCCGCCGCAACGGCCACCGGGTGCTGGCGGTCGTCCGGGGCTCGGCGGTGAACCAGGACGGCGCGTCGAACGGGCTCGCCGCGCCGAACGGCCCGTCCCAGGAACGCGTCATCCGGCAGGCGCTGGCGAACGCCGGACTGTCGACGGCGGACGTGGACGCGGCGGAGGCCCACGGCACCGGCACCACCCTCGGCGACCCCATCGAGGCCCAGGCACTCCTGGCGACCTACGGTCAGGGGCGGGACGAGCCGTTGTGGCTGGGGTCGGTGAAGTCCAACATCGGGCACACGCAGGCCGCCGCCGGCGTGGCGGGTGTGATCAAGATGGTCATGGCGATGCGGCACGGTGAACTGCCGCGGACCCTCCACGTGGACGCACCGACCTCGCACGTCGACTGGTCGGCGGGCCGTGTCTCCCTGCTCACCGAGGCCCGGCCGTGGCCGGAGACGGGGCGTCCCCGCCGTGCCGGCGTGTCGGCGTTCGGCATCAGCGGCACCAACGCGCACGTGGTGATCGAGGCGGCTGCCGAGGAGCCGGTCCGGGTTCCGGCGGAGTCCGCGGGCGGGGCGGTGCCGTGGGCGCTGTCGGCGAAGTCGGATGCGGCGCTGCGGGAGCAGGCGCGTCGGCTGAAGGCGTTCCTGGCCGGGCATCCGGAGCTCGGCGCGGTTGCGGTGGGCCGGGCGCTGGCGGGGCGGTCGCGTTTCGAGCACCGTGCGGTGCTGAACGGTGTGGAGGCCCTGGAGGCGCTGGAGGCGCTGGCGGAGGGCCGGTCGGTGCCGGGTCTGGTCACCGGGACCGCTCGTCCGCTGGGTCGTTCGGTGTTCGTGTTCCCGGGGCAGGGCGCGCAATGGGTGGGCATGGGCGGGGAGTTGTACGCCTCCGAGCCGGTGTTCCGGGAGGCGATCGACGCGTGTGACGCGGCGTTGGCGCCGTACACGGACTGGTCGTTGGTGGAGGTGCTGACCGGCGGTGGTTCGCTGGAGCGGGTCGATGTGGTGCAGCCCGCGCTGTTCGCGGTGATGGTGGCGCTGGCCGAACTGTGGCGTGCCCATGGTGTGGAGCCTGACGCCGTCGTCGGGCATTCACAGGGGGAGATCGCGGCGGCGTACGTGGCCGGCGCGCTGTCCTTGCAGGACGCCGCCAAGGTGGTGGCGCTCCGGAGCAGGGCGCTGGCGGTGTTGGCCGACCAGGGCGGCATGGTCTCCATCGGGCTCGGGCATGAGCGGGCCGCCGAGTTCATGGCCCGCTGGGACGGCCGGCTGACCGTGGCGGTCGTCAACTCGGCGGACAGCGTGGTGGTATCGGGTGATCTGGACGCGCTGGACGAACTGCTGGCGGCCTGTGAGGCCGACGGCATCCGCGCCCGCCGGCTACCGGTGAACTACGCCGCCCACTCCGTCCAGGTCGAGGCGATCCGCGAGCAACTGCTCACCGAGCTCGCCGGGATCACGCCGCGCCCGGCGGCGATCCCGTTCTACTCCACGGTGACCGGCGAGGAGACCGACACCTCCGCCCTCGACACCGACTACTGGTACCGCAACCTCCGCGAACCCGTGCTGTTCGACCGGACCACCCGTGGGCTGCTCGACCACGGCCACACCGTCTTCGTCGAGGTCAGCCCGCACCCGGTCCTGGTCTCCGCCGTCGAGGGGACCGGTCACCACCACGGCTCCGACCTCCTCGTCACCGGCACGCTCCGGCGCGACCAGGACGACTTCCTCACCTCGCTCGGCCGCCTGCACGTCCACGGTGTCCCGGTCGACTGGCGGTTCCCGGACGACACCGAGCCCGTCAGCCTGCCGACGTACGCCTTCCAGCGCCAGCCGTACTGGCTGCGGCCCGTCCCGACGGAGTCGGGCGACCACCCCCTGCTCAGCACGTTCGTGGAACTGCCCGACGGCGCGGTGCTCAGCGGACGGATCTCACTCGCCACCCACCCGTGGCTGGCCGACCACGCCGTGCGGGGCTCCGTCCTGCTGCCCGGAACCGCGTTCGCGGAGATGGCGGCCTACGCGGCCGGCCGGCTCGGCCGCGCGGTCGAGGAGCTGGTGCTCGAAACGCCGCTCGTCCTCGACGACACCCCGGTGCACCTCCAGGTCGTCGTGGGCCCCGAGGACGACGGCCGCAACCCGCTCACGGTGTACTCGCGTGACGGCGACGAGTGGGTGCGGCACGCCACCGGGACCCTGGGCGAGGAGCCGGTGCTGAGCGACTGGGACTGGCCGCCGGCCGGTGAGCCCCTCGACGTCGACGGGCTCTACGACTCGCTGTCCGTGCTCGGCTACGAGTACGGGCCCGCGTTCCAGGGCGTCACGGCGGCCTGGCGGGTCGGCGACACCGTCTACGCCGAGGTGGAGCTTCCCGCCGAGGAACCGTTCGCCCTGCACCCCGCGCTGCTCGACGCCGCACTGCACCCCATGGCGTTCCTCACCGACCGCACCGGCCTGCCGTTCGCGTTCACCGGAGTGGCGATGCGGCCCGCCGGCCGAGGCCCGCTGCGCGTACGCCTCTCCGCCACCGGGCCGGACACGTACACCGTGGCCGTGGCCGATCCGGACGGCACCCCGGTCGCGGTCGTCACGTCGCTGACCGTCCGGGACGCCACCGCCGTCCCGGACAGCCTGTACGCACTCGACTGGGTGCCCTTCGAACGGCTGGCCCTCGAACCGGCACCGACGGGCGGCGACCCCGCGGACCTGGTCGTCTACGAGGTGCCCGGGCCGGAGCCCGAGGCGGACACCGTCGAGGCGGCGTACGAGAGCGCCCGGCGCGTACTCGCCGTGATCCGGGACCACTTGGCGGGCGAGCGGACGCGGCTGGCGGTCGTCACCCGCAACGCCGTCGCCGCCGCGCCCGGTGACGTGGTCGGCCTCCACCACTCGATGGTCTGGGGCCTGGTCCGCGGCGCGCGGGCCGAGCACCCCGACCGGTTCGTCCTGGTCGACGCCGACCCGACCTGGGACCCCGCGCTGATCGCCGGCACGGACGAGCCGGAACTGGCCGTACGCCAAGGGGCGCTGCGCGTCCCCCGCCTGGTCCGCGTCGGCGCCAGCCTCACCCCGCCGGACGGGACCTGGCGGCTGGAGGACACCGGCACCGGCAGCATCGACGACCTGGCGCTGGTGCCCCGCCCGGAGCTCATGGATCCGCTGGGGCCCGGGCAGGTCCGGATCGCCACGCGGGCGGCCGGCCTGAACTTCCGGGACGTGCTGATCGCCCTCGGCGTCTACCCCGGCGAGGCCCTGATGGGCGGCGAAGGCGCGGGCGTCGTCCTCGAAAGCGGCCCGGACACCCGGTTCCGGCCCGGCGACCGCGTCATGGGCCTGCTCCCCGGCGCCTTCGGCCCGGTCACCGTCGCCGACGCGCGGCTGCTGGTCCGGATGCCCGACGACTGGTCGTTCGCCAGGGCCGCGGCAGTGCCCGTGGTGTTCATGACCGCCTGGTACGGCCTGCGGGACCTGGGCGGGCTGAAGGCCGGTGACCGGGTGCTGATCCACGCGGGTACCGGCGGTGTCGGCATGGCGGCGATCCAGCTGGCCCGGCGGCTCGGGGCGGAGGTGTTCGCCACCGCCGGCCCGGCCAAGTGGCACGTCCTGCGTGCCCTGGGACTGGACGAGGAGCACATCGCCTCGTCGCGCACCCTGGAGTTCGAGCAGAAGTTCCCGCCCATGGACGTCGTCCTGGACTCGCTGTCCGGCGAGTTCGTCGACGCCTCCCTGCGGCTGCTCGCGACCGGCGGCCGGTTCGTGGAGATGGGCAAGACCGACATCCGCGACGCGGCCGACCATCCCGACATCGTCTACCGGGCGTTCGACATCGCCGACGCGGGGCCGGAGCGGCTCGGCGAGATCCTGGACGCCGTCGTACGGGCCTTCACGGACGGCGGGTTCGCACCGCTGCCGTTGGACGTCCGCGGGGTCCGGGACGCGGTCGACGTGTTCCGGTTCATGAGCCAGGCCGCCCACGTGGGGAAGATCGTCCTCACTGTTCCGGCGGATCTCGACCCCGACGGTACGGTGCTGATCACCGGTGGTACGGGGACGCTGGGGGGCCATGTGGCCCGGCATCTGGTGGCCGAGCGGGGTGTGCGGCACCTGTTGCTGGTCAGCCGTAGTGGTGGCGGGGCGGCGTTGTGCGAGGAGCTGGCCGGGCTGGGCGCGGAGGTGACCGTTGTGGCCTGTGACGTGGCCGACCGGGACGCGCTGGCGGCCGTCCTGGACTCGATCCCGGCGGCGCACCCGCTGACCGCGGTCGTCCACGCGGCCGGTGTGCTCGACGACGCCGTGGTCGAGTCCCTGACCCCCGAACGCCTCGCCGCGGTCTGGGAGCCCAAGGCCCGGGCGGCCTGGAACCTGCACGAACTCACCCGGGGGCTGGACCTGACGGCGTTCGTCCTCTTCTCCTCGGCGGCCGGCACGCTCGGCAGCCCCGGGCAGGCCAACTACGCCGCGGCCAACACCTTCCTCGACGCCCTCGCCGTGCACCGGCGCGCCCTCGGACTGCCGGCGACCTCGCTGGCCTGGGGCTACTGGGCCGAGCTGAGCGGCATGACCGGGCACCTGACCGGTGTCGACCAGGACCGGCTCACGCGAGCCGGGGTCGTGCCGCTGGCCACCGACCACGCCCTGTCGCTGTTCGACGCGGCCCTGGCCACGGACCGGGCCGCGCTGGTGCCGGTACGCCTCGACCTGTCCGTGATGGCGGGCGCCCCGGCGGCCCCGGCGGCCCTCAAGGGCCTCGTCTCCCGCAAGGCGGCCCGGCGCCCGGCACGGCACGGCGCGATCGCCGACCGCCTGCGGTCACTGCCGGAGGCCGAACGGCTGCGCGCCGCACTCGACCTGGTCACCACCGACACCGCCGCCGTGCTCGGTCACCGCGAACCGGGGGCCGGATGGGAGCGGCAGCCGTTCAAGGACCTCGGCTTCGATTCCCTGACCTCCGTCGAACTGCGCAACCGGCTCAACACCGCCACCGGCCTGCGCCTGCCCGCCACCGTCACCTTCGACCACCCCACCCCGCGGCAACTCGCCGAGCACCTGCTGAGCGAGATCCTCGGTGGGGGTGTGGTGCCGGTGGTGCCGGTGGGTGGGGTGGGTGTCGGGGCCGATCCGGTGGTGATCGTGGGCATGGGGGCCCGGTATCCGGGTGGGGTGGGGTCTCCGGAGGACCTGTGGGGCCTGGTGTCGGGTGGGGTGGACGCGATCGGGGGGTTCCCGTCGGATCGCGGGTGGGACGTCGAGGGGTTGTTCCATCCGGACGCGGACCATCCCGGGACGTCGTACACGCGGTCGGGTGGATTCCTCGCGGACGCGGTGGGGTTCGACGCGGATTTCTTCGGGATCTCGCCGCGTGAGGCACTCGCCATGGACCCGCAGCAGCGGGTGCTGCTGGAGACCGCGTGGGAGACGTTCGAGGACGCGGGGATCGATCCGACGTCGTTGCGGGGCAGCCAGACGGGCGTCTTCACCGGCATCTGGGCATCCGGCTACGGAGACCAGGCACCCGCCGACGCCGAGGGCTACCTCGGTACGGGCGCCGCGACCAGCGTGACCTCCGGCCGGATCGCCTACCTGCTGGGGCTGGAGGGCGCGGCGGTCTCGCTGGACACCGCCTGCTCGTCCTCGCTGGTGGCGATCCACCTGGCGGCGCAGGCGCTCCGCTCGGGGGAGTGCTCGCTGGCCCTGGCCGGCGGGGTGACCGTGATGGCGACCCCGCTGGGGTTCACGGAGTTCTCACGCCAGCGCGGCCTGGCTCCCGACGGCAGGGTGAAGGCGTTCGCCGAGGCGGCCGACGGTACGGCGTGGGCCGAGGGTGCCGGCTTGCTGCTGCTGGAGCGGTTGTCGGACGCCCGTCGCAACGGCCACCGGGTGCTGGCGGTGGTGCGGGGCTCGGCGGTGAACCAGGACGGCACCTCCAACGGCCTCGGGGCGCCGAACGGTCCGTCGCAGGAGCGGGTGATCCGTCAGGCCCTCGCCAACGCCGGGCTGGCGGCGTCCGAGGTGGACGCGGTGGAGGCGCATGGCACGGGGACGACCCTCGGTGACCCCATCGAGGCGCAGGCCCTGCTGGCGACCTACGGCCGGGACCGGGTGGAGCCGTTGTGGCTGGGGTCGGTGAAGTCCAACATCGGCCACACCCAGGCCGCCGCCGGCGTGGCCGGTGTGATCAAGATGGTGATGGCGATGCGGCACGGGCAGTTGCCGCCGACGCTGCACGTCGACGCGCCGACCTCGCACGTCGACTGGGAGTCCGGAAACATCCGGCTGCTGACCGAGGCCCGGCCGTGGCCCGACAACGGCCACCTGCGTCGCGCGGGCATCTCGGCGTTCGGCATCAGCGGCACCAACGCGCATGTGGTGATCGAGGCTGCTGCCGAGGAGCCGGTCCGGGTTTCGGCCGGGTCCGCGGGCGGGGTGGTGCCGTGGGTGTTGTCGGCGAAGTCGGATGTGGCGTTGCGGGAGCAGGCGCGCCGGCTGGGTGCCTTCACCGCCGTCCGTCCCGAGGTGAGCCCGGCGGCGGTCGGGGGCGCTCTGGCCGCCCGCACCGTGTTCGAGCACCGTGCGGTGCTGAACGGTGTGGAGGCCCTGGAGGCGCTGGCAGAGGGCCGGTCGGTGCCGGGTCTGGTCACCGGGACCGCTCGTCCGTTGGGTCGTTCGGTGTTCGTGTTCCCGGGGCAGGGTGCGCAGTGGGTGGGCATGGGTGGGGAGTTGTACGCCTCGGAGCCGGTGTTCCGGGAGGCGATCGACGCGTGTGCTGCGGCGTTGGCGCCCTACACGGACTGGTCGTTGGTGGAGGTGCTGACCGGCGGTGGTTCGCTGGAGCGGGTGGACGTGGTGCAGCCGGCGCTGTTCGCGGTGATGGTCGCGCTGGCCGAACTGTGGCGGGCCCATGGTGTGGAGCCTGACGCGGTCGTCGGGCATTCGCAGGGCGAGATCGCCGCGGCGTACGTGGCGGGGGCGTTGTCGTTGGAGGACGCCGCGAAGGCGGTCGCTCTGCGCAGCGGGGCTCTGGTCGCTCTGGCCGATCAGGGGGGGATGGTGTCGGTCGGGCTCGGGCATGAGGCGGCGGCCGAGTTCGTGGCCCGTTGGGACGGGCGGCTGACGGTGGCGGTGGTCAATGCCCCCGGTTCGGTCGTCGTGTCGGGTGATCTGGACGCGCTGGACGAACTGCTGGCGGCCTGTGAGGTCGACGGTGTCCGGGCCCGTCGGCTGCCGGTGAACTACGCCGCCCATTCCGTGCAGGTCGAGGCGATCCGCGAGCAACTGCTCACCGAGCTCGCCGGGATCACGCCGCGCCCTGCGGTGATCCCGTTCTACTCGACGGTGACCGGCGAGGAGATCGACACCTCCGTCCTCGACGCCGACTACTGGTACCGCAACCTCCGCGAACCCGTGCTGTTCGACCGGACCACCCGGCTGCTGCTCGCCTCGGGTGGCGACCCCGTCTTCGTCGAGGTCAGCCCGCACCCGGTGCTCACGCCCGCGCTGGAGGAGCACGAGGCGGGTGTGGTGACCGGGACACTGCGTCGCGACCACGGCACCCCGGCCGAGTTCCTGGCCGCCGCGGCGCGGCTGTTCGTCGCGGGTGTGCCGGTGCGGTGGCCGTTCCCTGAAGGGGAGCCGGTGGCGCTGCCCACCTACCCCTTCCAGCGGACGCGGTTCTGGCTCGCCGGAGGCGCGGGCGACGTGTCCGCGGCCGGGCTCGACTCGGTGGACCACCCGCTGCTCGGCGCCGCTGTCGAGGTGGGCGAGCAGCGGGTCCTGACGGGTCGGCTCTCCCTGGCCACCCACCCCTGGCTCGCGGACCACTCCGTCCTCGGGACGGTGCTGCTGCCCGCGACGGCGTTCGTGGAACTGGTGGTGCACGCGGCCGGGGCGGCAGTGGAGGAACTGGTCCTGGAGGCGCCGCTGGTGTTGCCCGCGGACGGCGCGGTGGACGTGCAGGTCGTCGTGGGCGAGCCGGACGAGACCGGCCGCCGCACGGTCGACGTCCGGTCCCGTACGGACGGTTGGGTGCGGCACGCCACCGGCACGGTGAGCGGGCAGCCTGTGGTCGGGCGGGCCGTGGTCGGACGGGAGTTGACGCAATGGCCGCCGGCCGGCGCGGAACCGGTCACCGGGCTCTACGACACGCTCGCCGCGGCGGGCTACGAGTACGGGCCGGCCTTCCAGGCCGTGCAGGCGGTGTGGCGCCGCGGCAGCGAGGTGTTCGCCGAGGTCACCGTGCCGGACGCGGCCCGGTTCTCCGTCCATCCGGCCCTGCTGGACGCCGCCCTGCAACCACTGGCGCTGCTGGCCGGCACGGAAGGTGACGTGCGGCTGCCGTTCTCGCTGAGCGGGATCGCGGTCCACCGCACCGGTGTGACCTCCGCGCGCGTGCGGCTGACGGTGGTGCGCCCCGGCACGTACGCCGTCCACCTGGCGGACCGGTCCGGCGAGCCCGTGGCGACCGTCGAGGCGCTGACCACCCGTCCGATGGCCGAACGCGGCCCGCTGTACGCCCTCGACTGGATTCCGCTGACCCCCGGCGAAGGCGCGCTCGGCGACGCCGTCGTCTCGCCCGGCTCGGTCGCCGAGGCGCTGACGGCCGTCCAGGACTTCCTGGCCGGGCCCGGCGAACGGCTCGTGGTGCGCACGCGGGGCGCGGTCGCCGTCGTTCCCGGTGACGGGGTGAGCGACCCGGAGGCCTCGGCCGTATGGGGCCTGGTCCGGTCCGCGCAGTCCGAGCACCCCGGCCGGTTCGTGCTCGTGGACGCCGACGAGCTGCCCGACGGCCTGTCGGTCGGCGACGAGGACCAGGTGGCGGTGCGCCGGGGGGCCGTCTACGTGCCCCGGCTCGTGCGCTCCGCACCGGAGGAGGCGTTCGACGGACGGCTGACGCAGGCGGGCACGGGCAGCCTGGACGATCTCGCCTTCCTGCCGTACGAGCAGGCCCCGCCCGGGCCCCGGGAGGTGCGCGTCGCCGTGCGGGCGGCCGGCCTGAACTTCCGGGACGTGCTGATCGCCCTCGGCGTCTACCCCGGCGAGGCGCTGCTCGGCAGCGAGGGCGCGGGCGTCGTCACCGAGGTCGGCGCCGAGGTCACCGGGCTGCGGCCGGGTGACCGGGTCGCCGGGCTGCTGCCCGGCGCGTTCGGCCGGGTGGCCGTCGCCGACCACAGGGTGCTGGTGCGCATCCCCGACGAGTGGACGTTCACCCAGGCCGCCGCCGTGCCGATCGCGTTCATGACCGCCTGGTACGGCCTGCGCGACCTGGGCGGGCTGAAGGCCGGTGACCGGGTGCTGATCCACGCGGGTACCGGCGGTGTCGGCATGGCGGCGATCCAGCTGGCCCGGCGGCTCGGGGCGGAGGTGTTCGCCACGGCCGGCCCGGCCAAGTGGCACATCCTGCGTGCCCTGGGGCTGGACGAGGAGCACATCGCCTCGTCGCGCACCCTGGAGTTCGAGCAGAAGTTCCCGCCCATGGACGTCGTCCTGAATTCGCTGTCCGGCGAGTTCCTGGACGCCTCCCTGCGGCTGCTCGCGACCGGCGGGCGGTTCGTGGAGATGGGCAAGGCCGACGTCCGACCCGGCGTGCTGGCCTTCGACCTGGCCGACGCGGGACCGGAGCGGCTGGCGGAGATCCTGGCCGAGACCGTCCGGCTGCTCGGCGCGGGCGAGCTGCGGCTGCCACCGCTCACCACCTGGGACGTCCGCCGCGCGCGGGACGCCTTCCGGTTCATGAGCCAGGCCGCTCACGTGGGGAAGATCGTCCTCACTGTTCCGGCGGATCTCGACCCCGACGGTACGGTGTTGGTCACCGGTGGTACGGGGACGCTGGGGGGCCATGTGGCCCGGCATCTGGTGGCCGAGCGGGGTGTGCGGCACCTGTTGCTGGTCAGCCGTAGTGGTGGCGGGGCGGCGTTGCGTGAGGAACTGGCCGGGCTGGGCGCGGAGGTGACGGTTGCGGCCTGTGACGTGGCCGACCGGGACGCGCTGGCGGCCGTCCTGGACTCGATCCCGGCGGCGCACCCGCTGACCGCGGTCGTCCACGCGGCCGGTGTGCTCGACGACGCCGTGGTCGAGTCCCTGACCCCCGAACGCCTCGCCGCGGTCTGGGAGCCCAAGGCCCGGGCGGCCTGGAACCTGCACGAACTCACCCGGGGGCTGGACCTGACGGCGTTCGTCCTCTTCTCCTCGGCGGCCGGCACGCTCGGCGCGGCAGGGCAGGCGAACTACGCGGCGGCGAACGCCTACCTCGACGGCCTGGCCGCGTACCGGCGTGCCCAGGGTCTGCCGGGCGTGTCGCTGGCCTGGGGCTACTGGGCCGAGACCAGCGGGCTGACCGGGCGGATGTCCGAGGCCGACGGTGAACGCCTCGCCCGGGCGGGGCTGCTGCCGATGGCGACCGACTACGGACTCGGGCTGTTCGACGGGGGCCTGGACACCGCGGAACCGGCGGTGGTCGCGGCCCGACTCAAGGTGTCCGCACTGGGCGACCGGCCGGTGCTGCGCGCGCTGACACGAGCCCGCAAACCGGCGCGGACCACCGGACTGGCGGGCGAGCTGGGATCGCTCCCCGAGGCCCGGCAACGCGAGATCCTGCTCGACCTGGTCAGCACCCACGCCTCGGCCGTGTTGGGCCGCAACGACGAGATCGGTGGCGACCTGGCCTTCAAGGACCTGGGCTTCGACTCGCTGACCGGCGTGGAGCTGCGCAACCGGCTGTCCACGGCGGTCGGGACCCGACTGTCGGCGACGATGGTCTTCGACCACCCGACCCCGGCCCGGCTGGCCGAATACCTGCGTGAGGTGGTCCTCGGCAAGGAACGCCGGACGGTCGCGCCCGTGCCGGTCGGTGTTCCGGTGTCGGACGATCCGGTGGTCGTGGTGGGGCTGGGGGCCCGGTACCCGGGTGGGGTGGGGTCTGCCCAGGAGTTGTGGGATCTGGTGTCCGATGGGGTCGACGCGGTGGGGGAGTTCCCGTCGGACCGTGGCTGGGACGTGGGCCGTCTCTACGATCCGGCCGGCGGTCCCGGGACGTCGTACACGCGGTCGGGTGGATTCCTCGCGGACGCGGGTGGCTTCGATGCCGCGTTCTTCGGGATCTCGCCGCGTGAGGCACTTGCCATGGATCCGCAGCAGCGGGTGCTGCTGGAGACGGTGTGGGAGACCTTCGAGGACGCGGGGATCGATCCGACGTCGTTGCGGGGCAGCCAGACGGGCGTCTTCACCGGCATCTGGGCATCCGGTTACGCGGGCGGAGTGGACCAGATCTCACGCGACGCGGACGGCTACGTGGCCACCGGCACGGCGACGAGTGTGACCTCAGGGCGGGTGTCGTACCTGCTGGGGTTGGAGGGTCCCGCGGTGTCGGTGGACACGGCGTGCTCGTCGTCGCTGGTGGCGATCCATCTGGCGGCGCAGGCGCTGCGCTCGGGGGAGTGCTCGCTGGCTCTGGCCGGCGGTGTGACGGTGATGGCGACACCCGCCGCCTTCATCGACTTCTCCCGCCAGCGGGGGCTTGCGGCCGACGGTCGGGTGAAGGCGTTCGCCGAGGCCGCCGATGGTACGGCGTGGGGTGAGGGTGCGGGTGTCGTGCTGCTGGAGCGGTTGTCGGACGCCCGCCGTAACGGTCACCGGGTGTTGGCGGTGGTGCGGGGTTCGGCGGTGAACCAGGACGGGGCGTCCAACGGGTTGACCGCGCCGAACGGTCCGTCGCAGGAGCGGGTGATCCGTCAGGCCCTGGCCAATGCCGGGTTGGCGGCGTCCGAGGTGGACGCGGTGGAGGCGCACGGCACCGGCACCACGCTCGGTGACCCGATCGAGGCCCAGGCACTCCTGGCGACGTACGGCGGGGACCGGGCGGAGCCGTTGTGGCTGGGGTCGGTGAAGTCGAACATCGGCCACACCCAGGCCGCCGCCGGCGTGGCCGGTGTGATCAAGATGGTCATGGCGATGCGGCACGGTGAACTGCCGCCGACACTGCATGTCGACGCGCCGACCTCGCACGTCGACTGGTCGGCGGGCCGTGTCTCCCTGCTCACCGAGGCCCGGCCGTGGCCGCAGACGGGGCGTCCCCGCCGTGCCGCCGTGTCGGCGTTCGGCATCAGCGGCACCAACGCGCACGTGATCCTGGAGGCACCGGCCCCGGACCCGGCCGAGGAGACCTCGCCCGAGTCCCCTGCCGCTTCCACGCCCGCCCCCGCAGCCGTCGTGCCGCTGCCGTGGCTGCTGTCGGCCAAGTCCGAGCAGGCGCTCCGGGCCCAGGCCCGCAGGCTGCAGGCGTACGCGGCCAAGTCCCCCGACACCGAGTCCCCCGACACGGACGGAATCGCCGCCGCGCTCGCCGCGCGGACCCGGTTCGCCCACCGGGCCGTGGTGACCGGACCGGAGGCATTGACGGCCCTGCTGCGCGGGGAGGTGCATCCCGGGCTGGTGACCGGCGAAGCCCGCGACTCCGGCAGGTCGGCGTTCGTGTTCTCCGGGCAGGGTGGTCAGTGGGCGGGGATGGGACGGGGTCTGTACCGGGAGTTCCCGGTGTTCGCGCGGGTGTTGGACGAGGTCTGCGGGTTGCTGGGGTTGCCGGTGGAGGTGTTGTTCGAGGACGGGGAGGGGGTGTTGGGGCAGACGCTGTTCACCCAGGGCGGTGTGTTCGCGTTGGAGGTGGCGCTGTTCCGGCTGGTGGAGTGGCTGGGGGTTCGGCCGGACTTCGTGGTCGGGCACTCGGTGGGTGAGGTGGCGGCGGCCCATGTGGCGGGCGTTCTGAGCCTGGAGGACGCGTGTGCGCTGGTGAGCGTGCGGGGTCGGTTGATGCAGGAGTTGCCCGGTGGTGGGGCGATGGTGTCGCTCCAGGCGTCGGTGGAGGAAGTGTCGGGCTCGCTGGTGCCGGGTGCCGAGGTGGCGGCGGTCAACGGGTCGGATGCGGTGGTGGTGTCGGGGGACGAGGCCGCGGTGGAGGCGGTCGCTGAGGTGTGGCGGGGCCGTGGGCGCCGGGTGAAGCGGCTGGAGGTCAGTCACGCGTTCCATTCGGCGCGGATGGATCCGGTGCTGGAGGAACTCGGCAAGGTGGCTGAGGGCCTGTCGTTCGGTGAGCCGGTGATCCCGGTGGTCTCCACGGTGGCCGGGCGTCCGGTGGACATGGGGGAGCCGGGGTACTGGGTGCGGCAGGTGCGGGAGCCGGTCCGGTTCGCCGATGCCATGGAGTGGCTGGCGGGCCAGGGCGCGACGGGATTCGTGGAGGTGGGTCCGCATCCGGTGCTGGTGGGCAACGGGTTGATGCGCCGTGGTGGTGACTCCCCGGAGCGGTTGTTCGCGGGGCTGGGGCGGTTGTGGGCGGACGGCGCGGTGCGCTGGACGCCGCCCACGACCACGGCGGCGGGAACGTCGGGCGTGCGGGTGCCTTCGTACGCCTTCCAGCACCAGCACTACTGGCTCCAGCCCACCACCCCGTCGGAGGGCCTCGACACGCCCGACCACCCGCTGCTGCGGTCCCTGGTCAAGCTCCCCGACGGGCAGGGCGTGGTGCTGACCGGGAAACTCTCCGCGTCCGTCCACCCGTGGCTGGCCGAGCACACCGTGCTCGGTTCGACGCTGCTGCCCGCGATGGCGTTCGTGGACATGGCCGTCCACGCCGGCGAGCACACGGCCAGCCCCGTCCTGTCCGAGCTGGTCCTGGAGGCGCCGCTCGTGCTGTCCGAGCGCGACGGTGTGCACGTGCAGGTCACCGTCGGCGCACCCGACGACACCGGACGCCGGCCCGTCACCGTCCACTCCCGCACCTCCGCCGAGCCCGACGAGTGGACCCGCCACGCGACCGGCGTGCTCAGTCCGCCGGCGGACCGGGCGACAGGGGCCGACCGGACGGCCGTGCCCGGGGCGGACGACGGCGAGGCCGCGCCGATCGACATCGGCTCGCTCTACGACCGGCTCGCCGAAGCCGGCTACGACTACGGGCCGGCCTTCCAGGGGCTCACCGGCATCCGGCGGCACGGCGAGGACCTGCACGCCGAGGTGAGCTTCCCGGCGGACCCCGCGCAGCTCACCGGTTACCGCGTCCACCCCGCGCTCCTCGACGCCGCCATCCAGCCGCTGACCCTGCTCGCCGGCCTCGCGGCCGAGGACGGCGGCGCCGGCGGCAGCCAGGCGCGGATGCCCTTCTCGTTCTCCGGTGTGTCGGTCACCGGGTCGGCCGCGACGGCCCACGTGGTGTTGCACCCGACCGGGCCGGACACCTACGCGGTGCGGATCACCGACACCGCCGGGATACCGGTCGTGAGCATCGAGGAGATCGTCCTGCGGCCCGTCGAGGCGGTGGGTCAAGGCGCCGGGCGCCGGCCGAACACGCTGTTCGCCGTCGACTGGACCCCGATGGCGGCACCGGACGGCCCGGACACCGAGACGGTCCTCCACGAGGTCGTCGGCGAGGGCGAACCGGTCGCGGCCGCCCACGCGGTGACCCGGGAACTGCTCGGCAGGGTCCGGGAGTTCCTGGCCGCCGACACGCCGGCCCGGCTCGTGGTCCTCACCGGCGACGACCTGGCCTCGGCCGCCGCCCGCGGCTTCCTGCGCAGCGCGCACAGCGAGAACCCCGGGCGGATCCTGACCGTCCGGCACGACGGCACGGCCGCCTCACGACGGGCGATCCCCGCCGCGGTGCGCGCCGCCGTGAGCGACGGCGAGCCCGAGATCCAGTTGCGGGACGGAACCGCCCTCGTGCCGAGGCTGGTGAGGGCCGCCCCGACCGCCCCGGCCGGGCCCCTGGACGGCGCGCCTCTGGACGGCGCGCCCCTGGACGGCGCGCCCCTGGACGGCACCGTGCTGATCACCGGCGGCACCGGCACCCTCGGCGTTCTGGTCGCCCGGCACCTGGTCGAGCGGCACGGTGCCCGGCACGTGGTGCTCGCCGGCCGCCGCGGCGTCGAGCCGCCCGGGCTCCGGCAGGAGCTGGGCGCCGCCCTCACCGTGGTCGCCTGCGACGCCGGTGACCGCGGGGCGCTGAGGGATCTCGTCGCCTCGATCCCCGACCTGCGGGTCGTCGTGCACGCCGCCGGGGTCACCGACGACGCCGTGGTGGGATCGATGACACCGGAGCAGATCGACACGGTGCTGCGCTCGAAGGCCGATGCCGCGTGGCACCTGCACGAGGCCACCGAACACCTGGACCTGCGGGCGTTCGTGCTGTTCTCCTCGGCGTCCGGGGTGTTCGGCGCCCCCGGGCAGGCCAACTACGCCGCCGCGAACGCGTTCCTCGACGCGCTCGCCGAGCACCGGCACACGCGCGGTCTGCCCGCCACCTCCCTGGCCTGGGGCCAGTGGGCCGAGTCCAGCGGCATCACCGGGAACCTGACCGAGGCCGACCACCGCCGGCTGGCGAGGACCGGGATGCTGCCGCTGGCCACCGAGCAGGCCCTCGGCCTGTTCGACACCGCCCTGGCCGGCGACCGCCCGGCGCTGGTGCCGGTCCGCCTCGACCTCGCGGCGATCGACACCCCGCCCGCGCTGCTGCGCGGACTCGCTCGGCCGCGTCGCGCGCCGGCCCCGGCGGCCGGCCCCGGCGACCTGCGGGCCAGGCTCGAAGCCCTGCCCGAGCCGGAGCAGCGCGCCCTGCTGCTCGACCTGGTCGTCGCGCACAGCGCGAGCATCCTCGGGATGGCCCCCGGCGGGATCGACGACCCGCGGCAGCTGTTCCGCGACCACGGCGTCGACTCGCTGACCGCCATCGAGCTGCGCAACCGGCTCAACGCGGCCACCGGGCTCCAGCTCCCGGCGACCCTCGTGTTCGACTTCCCGACGCCCGAACAGCTCGTCAACCACCTCTACGGGCAGCTGTGCTCGCCGGAGAACCGGGTCGCCGGGCCGATGGAACAGCTGCTGCGCAAGGCCGTCGACGTCGGCCGCGCGCAGGACGGCCTCGACCTGCTGGCCACGGCGTCCCGGCTGAGCCCGGCCACCGACGCTCCCAAGGCCGAGGTGGTCGCCCTCGCGACCGGCTTCCTCCAGCCGTCGCTGGTCTGCCTGCCGTCCGCGCTGGCGTCCGGCGGCATCGAGGAGTACGGGCGGTTCGCCGCGGCGCTGGAGGCCGCCCGCGACGTCACGGCGGTCACCCTGCCGGGCTTCGCCGGCGACCCGCTGCCCGCGGACGCCGACGTCCTGGTCCAGGCACTCGCCGAGGCCGCGTCGGCCGCCGACGCGCCGGTGCTGGTCGGCCGTTCGGTGGGCGCGTGGCTGGCGCTGGCGACCGCCAGGGAACTGGAACGGCGGGGGGCCCGGCCCAGCGCCGTGGTGCTCATCGACGGCTACCCCGACGACCTGCCGGGTGTGCTCACCGGCATGCTCGACGCCGGCCACCAGGTCCAGCCGGTCGACGAGGACCGGCTGGTGGCCATGGGCCGCTACCTCGACCTGGCCGGCGCCCCGGAGCCCGTCACCGCGCCGGTACTGCTGGTGGGCACCGGGAAGCGCTCGTGGCCCCGGCTGTCCACCACCGCCCAGGAGGAGCTCACCGTCTCGGGCGACCACTTCACCGTGCTGGAGGAGCACTCCGCGGCCACGGCGCTGGCCATCAGTACCTGGCTCCTCGACTTCAGCGGATACGGGGCCGGGCTGTCCGCACTCAGGGGAAAGGACCATTCATGATCTGGGACAACGTCTACATCGGTGGAACGGGGCGGTACCTGCCGCCCCGCACGCCCGCGACGCAGGCCGTGCCCGACACCGAGACCATGCGGCGGCTGCTCGCGCTGTCGGACTTCGTGTCGTTCACCAGCTCCGAGGACGTCACCGAGCACGCGATGGCCGTGCACGCGGCGATCGGAGCCCTGCGCGAGTCCGGCCTCAGCGGCGCCGACATCTCCATGGCCGCCTACGCCCAGATGGACCACCAGGACCACATGGCGTCCTCCTGCCACCTGCAGCGCGTCCTCGGCCTCGGCCACGCCCTCGTCTACGAGGTCGAGGCGACCAGCAACGGCGGCTCGGCCGCGCTGCAGTCCGCCGCCGCGCACCTGGTGGCCGACCCGGCCGCGAGGGCGACCCTGGTCACGGCCACCGCCCGCTTCCTGCCGCCGCGGTGGGAACGCTGGCAGCCCACCGTCGGGATCTTCCTGGCCGACGGCGCGGTCGCGGCCGTGCTCAACCGCGAGGGCGGCCGGGCGCGGCTGGTCGCGACGGCCAACAGCTCCGCGACCCAGATGGAGGTCCTCGCCACCCCGACGATCCCGGACCCCAAGGGCCACCGAAACCGTACGCCGATCGAGGTCACCGGCCTGGCCCCGTACCTGACGCTGATGAGCGGGGCCCTGGTCACCGCGGTCGAGCAGGCCGCCAAGGAGGGCGGCGTCAGCATCTCCGACATCACCAGGTTCGTCGTCACCGGTCTGGGCCTGGCCCAGCTGGAGGTCGTCGTGCTGGAGCCGCTCGGCATCGACCTGGGCCGCACCACCTGGCCGATGCTGCGCGAGCTCGGCCACGTCGGGCCGTGCGACCAACTGCTCGGCATGGACCACCTGTTGCACGACGAGACCCTCAAGCCCGGCGACACCATCATGTCGATCGGCCTCGGCATGGGCTCGCGGTTCACCGCGTCCCTGCTGGAGGTCACCGAGCCGCCCAAGCCCCGTACGGCCACCATCTTCACCGAGCCGCTGCGCGCGCAGGCCCGGCCCGCCGACGCGTACGTCATCGACCCCTCCGGCGACGACATCTTCGGCGAGGCCGCCGCCCTGCGCGAGCGCGGCCCGGCCACGCCCGTCGAACTGCCCGGTGGCGTGTCGGCCTGGGCCGTCACCGGGCACGACCTGACGAAGAAGCTGCTGCTCGACCCGAAGGTCTCCAAGGACGCCAACAAGCACTGGCCCATGTGGCGCGACGGCGACATCCCGCCGGACTGGCCGCTGATCATGTGGGTCGCGATGCAGAACATGTTCACCGCCTACGGGTCCGACCACACCAGGCTGCGCAGCCTGGTGGCCAAGGCGTTCACCCCGCGCCGCATCGAAGCGATGCGGCCGCGCGTCGAGGAGATCACGGCCGGCCTGATCGCCGACCTGGCCGCGGTCCCGCCGGGGCAGACGGTCGACCTGCGCGCACGGTTCGCGTTCCCGCTGCCGATCCAGGTCATCACCGGACTGTTCGGGGTGACCGCGCAGACGGGCGCGGAGCTGCGGCGGCTGGTGGACGCGGTGTTCAGCCTCGACGCGGACCCGGCGGGCGTGCAGGCCGCCTCCGGCGAGCTGTACATGCTGCTCAAGGAACTCGTGGCCGCCAAGCGGCGCGACCCCGGCGACGACATGACCAGCGACCTGATCGCCGCGCGGGAGGCGGACGGCACGCGACTGTCCGAGCGGGAACTGCTGGACACCCTGCTGCTGAGCATCTCCGCCGGCTTCGAGACGACGGTCAACCTGCTCGACCACGCCATCCACGCGCTGGCCACCCACCCGTCCCAGCTCGCCCTGGTCCGGTCCGGGACCAGCACCTGGGAGGACGTGGTGGACGAGACCCTGCGCTGGCAGGCGCCGGTGCCGAACCTGCCGCTGCGGTACGCCGTGGAGGACATCTCCGCGGACGGCGTGCAGATCCGCAAGGGGGAGGCGATCCTGCTGTCCTACGGCGCGGCCGGCCGCGACCCGGCGCAGCACGGGGCCGACGCGGAGGAGTTCTCCGTCACCCGGCCGTCGCGGGCCGACCACCTCACCTTCGGGCACGGCGTGCACTTCTGCCTCGGCAGCCCGCTGGCGAAGCTGGAGGCGACGACGGCGCTGTCCGCGCTGTTCTCCCGGTTCCCCCGGCTGCGGCTGGCCGTCCCGTCGTCCGAACTCGAGCCGCTGGGTTCCTTCTTCACCAACGGGCACAAGACTCTTCCGGTCATCCTGGAGGAGGGCTGATGGCCCATTTCGCCTTCGTGAGCGCGCCCGCGTCCGGGCACGTGAACCCGACCCTGCCGCTGGTCGAAGAGCTGGTCCGGCGCGGTCACCGGGTCAGCTACGCCACGGGACCGGCCACCATGGACGCCGCCTCCGCCGCCGGGGCGTCGCCGGTGACCCTGCCCTCGCAGCTGCCGCCCGACATGGCGGCGCGGAGCGAGTTCACGGCGGAACAGCTCGCCGTGACGATGGAGCACTACCTCGACGACGCGCGCGCCTCCTTCCCCGTCCTGGCCGAGCACTTCTCGGCCGACCCGCCGGACGCGGTGTGCTACGACTCGGTGACCTTCACCGGGAGGATGCTGGCGAACCTGCTCGGCGTGCGGGAGATCTCCCTGGTGCCGACCTTCGCGGAGAACGAGTCCTTCTCGGCGGCGCAGGTGTACCTACCGGCCGACTTCGACCACACCAACCCCCGACTGGTGGCCGCGATCCAGGACACGGGGAAGTTCGCGCAGGGCCACACCTTCCTCGAGGACCCGAACCTGATGTTCGGCCACGTGGCCCCGACGAGCCTGGTGTTCATCCCCCGCGAGTTCCAGATGTCGGGGGACACCTTCGACGAGCGCTTCCACTTCGTCGGGCCTTCGCTGAGCAGCCGGCAGACCGCTGAGCAGTGGAGCCCCCGGTCGCAGGCCCCGGTGCTGCTGATATCGCTGGGAACCGTCTTCAACGACCGGCCCGATTTCTACCGGGCCTGCATCGAGGCGTTCGGGGACAGTGACTGGCAGGTCGTCATGGCGGTGGGCGGGCTGGACCAGGAGTCGCTGGGCCCGATCCCGGCGAACGTCGAAGTGCACGCGCACGTGCCGCAGGCGGCGGTGCTGCGACACACCGAGGTGTTCCTGAGCCACGCCGGGATGAACTCGGCGATGGAGTCCCTCTACCACGGGGTGCCCTTCGTGGCGGTGCCGCAGATTCCGGAACAGCGGGCGGTCGCCCGGCGGGCGGAGGAGCTGGGGGTCGGCCGGACGCTCGCCGAGCCGACCGTACAGGGCCTGCGCGACGCCCTCCAGGACGTCCGGTCCTGCCGCCCCCGGGCGGCGGCCCTGAGCCCGGTCGTGCGCGGGGCGGGCGGCGCGTCCAAGGGGGCGGACGTCCTGGAGGAGCTGCTGACGCGGTAGCGGCCGGGCTCCACCGGGCGGGGTGCGGGTGCGCACTGCCCGGTGGAGCCCGTTCCCGCGCACGGCGCTCGGGCGCCTTCACACTGGGCGCGAAGCCGCCAACGACACTTCTGGGCTTCGCAATGGGCCCCCTTCTCCATCTCCGTGTCGACGCAGGTGACGATCTACTCCCGTTGCGTCTTCCCGTCCACCGCCGAGGCGTGGGCGGGGCCGCAGAGCAGGAGGCAGTGGCCGCCATGAGTGTCGCGGCCGGGCGGTGCGGGTTCATTCCGATCCCCCGAGACCGCCGGACGGTGCCGTCCGGGCTCGCGTCCGAAGAAGTGCGTCGAGCGCTGACGATGTGCCAGGTGGTCGCTCCGGCTACCTCCGCCGTTGGAGGTAGGTGTGGATCGTCCCGGCCAGGGCGGGTGCCTGCTCGTAGGCGAGCGGCGCGAGTTCGGGCGGGAGGACGAAGCCGTCGGGGAGCAGCTCGTAGGCGTCGGTGAGCTGCCGGTGGTAGGCGGCGGCGAGGGACTGTGGCCAGGCTCCGGTCAGGGGTGGGCGCATCCGGGCCTCGGCGGCGAGGGCCTGGTGGTGGGCGGCGGCCTCGGCGATCGCCTCCTGGGCGGTCCAGTCGCTGATCGGCGCCCGGTCGGGTCGCCACGGCGCGAGCCAGGGGCTCGGTGTGCCGTCGACGATCTCCCGGGCGAGTTCCTGGGCGATCAGGGGCGAGGCGTGCAGGCCGTCCCGGTGGGTGCCGGTCGCCACCCAGAGCCCGGGTCGGCCGGTGGCCCCGATCAGCGGGTGGCCGTCCAGGCCGATCGGCCGGTTGCCGAAGTGCAGGTGGCGCAGTCGGGCGGTGGCGAGGCCGTGGTGGAGCTGGCCGAGGGCGGCTTCGAGGAGGAACCGTACGGCGCCCAGCTGTGGGCTGTCGCCGGGGGCGAGCGCGGGGGCGGCGCTGGCCCCGAGGTACCAGCTGCCGTCGGCCTGGGGCACGGCGTGCAGCCCGCACGCGTACGCCCGGTTCGGGGTGCGGAGCACGGCGGGCAGCGGAGCCGGGGCGGACACGCTCACGGCGGTGCCCTCCGCCGCGGCCACCGGCAGAAGCGTCAGCTCGGGATCCAGCGCCTCGACCAGCGGGCTCGTCCACGCCCCGGCGGCCACCACCACGGCGGGTGCGGTGATGCTCCCGTCGCGGGTCGACAGGACGTAGCCGGATCCGTCCGACCGCAGCGGGGCGGCGGCAGTCCGCGTCACGTTCGGCAGCGAGCCGAGCGCGCCGTCCAGGGATGCGAGCCAGCGGCGGGCGTCCAGGAACGCCTCCTCGGGCAGGTGGAGGGCGCGCAGCGGCCGCTCGTTGTCCAGCGGCCGCACGGCCGGCACGTCGGCGGGCTCGATCTCCTTGACCGCGACGCCGTACTCGCGACCGGCGCGGACGATCGCCGCGAACGACCGTTCGTCCAACGGTGAACTGACCGCGTTCAACAGGACGAACGTGCCGGCCGCGTAACCGTCATCGTCCGGTCGGGCCCCGGCGGCACCGGCCTTCCGCACGGTGCTGCGCCACCGCGGCCACCGCCTGGCGGCCTCCAGGGCCAGCTCGACCCGCAGACGCCCGTGCCGGCGGCTCAGCGAGGCCTCGGTCACCTCGCCCAGCGCCCCGAGCATGGCGCCGGCCGCTTCCGAGGCCCCGGGGCCCCGGCGGCCGGACAGCACGACCCGGAGCCCCGGCCGACCGGAGGCCAGCGCGAAGGCCACCGAACGGCCCACCACACCCGCGCCCACCACGATCACGTCCACCACGCGACGCGCCACCGAAGACCCTCCGCCCGACGACCGGCACCAGCCTTCAGGACTACCCGCGGCGTCACCGGATATCCCGACCCGCGGGGGGATACGCCGCCCCGTCGGGTGCGGGGCGTGCGGGGGATCGGGAACGAGCGGGTGGGCCTTCCACCGGACGGTGCCCCCTGGCCGGCCGGACGGTCTGCCCGATGCCCCGCACGTCGTCATCCTCAACTCGCGTGCACCGCGCGGGATCCCCTCTCACACCGCGCGGGATCCCCTCTCACTTCTCGACGAAGACGATGTCCTCGATCCGGGGGCGCAGCTTGATCGTGTCGCCGACGACGTCGATGACGCGGTGCAGGCCCTTGGTCGAGTCCCTCTGGTCGGAGAGGAAGTACTCGTCGTCCCCGCCGGCGAGGAAGGCGGGGAGGTGGTCGAGGGACGGCCCGAAGAGCCGCAGGTAGTCGGCCAGGCGCCGGAACAGCTTCGGCATGACGACCAGGCGGTCGGTGAGGGAGCTCAGGTCCTCGATCGTGGCGCCGCTGTGGGTGACGTCGTTGGCCCAGACGCTGTCGGGCGCCTTCTCGGCCCGCGCCTTCTGGCTGGTGGCGGCCATGTCGAGGCGAAGTTCCCTCGGCAGGTTCTTGTAGAACGTCGGGTAGACCAGGCCACGGGAGAGCAGTTCGTGGTTGGCGGTCTGGTGCAGCAGCGGCACGTCGACCCTGAGGACGGCCCCGCTCTCGGCGTCCGGGATCGGCGCACCCTTGCCGACCATGGCGACGCAGCGCCCGTAGGTGTCGGCGCCACCGGTGAGGATGAACCCGGCGACGGTCTCCGGGGTGGCGGAGGTGACCTTCTCGTCCGCCCCCTGCGCGACGTCGGTGAAGCCCAGCCAGGTCAGCAGGGCGTCCCGGGCGGCGTGCGCGCCCAGGTCGAGCGGCTGGTGCACGAAGTCGGGGCCGACGCCCAGGAAATGGGTCTCCAACGCGTCGATCCCGTCCAGCCGAAGGCTGGCGCCACCGTGGTCGTCCGTCTTGACCTTGTGGTCGCCGGGGAGTTGGGACCAGATGGTGATGTCGTCGGGGAGGAAGTGGACGGTGTCACCGTCCGGTTCGAAGCCCTTGATCTGGTAGCGGCCCTTGATGAGCGTCATGGTCATGGGTTGCCTCCCGTAGTCGAGTCGCGACCCATTGTGATGCTCTTCGTGGGCAAACGGCGGAACCGTACGGTCGGCGCGTTGGCCGGCCGGCGTTGATCGCGGCTACTCGGCGGCGTACGTCTCCTGCGGGTTCTTACACGCCTTTGCCGTCGCTCTGCCGGGCGGCTGACGGGGGCCCGGCAGAGTCGTGCTCACACCGACCGCAGGACGTATGGAGGGCACGGCGATGACGACGAGCACGGTCACGAACACGAGCACGGGCACGAACGCGGGCACGGGCACGAACGCGGGCACGAACACGAACGGCTCGGCGAGGCGCGGCACCCTGGCGGCCGCGGCCCTGGCCGTACTGGCGGCCGCACTGCCGCTCACCGCCGCCCCGGCCGCGCAGGCCTCCCCGGCCGACACCCGGGGCCGAGCCGCCTGGTGTCCGGCCGTCCCCGGGCACCGGGTCGACTGCACGACCATGCGCCGCCCGCTGGTCGCGGACGAGCCGCGCCTGGGCGGCATCGACGTGAGCTACGCGGTGGTCCGCCACAGCCGCCCCGGCCCGGCGCTGGGCACCGTCGCGTTCAACCCCGGCGGCCCCGGCGAGACCCTGATCGACCGCGCCGAGCAGGTGGCCGGCGCGTTGCAGGGGGTGCTGGACGACTACGACCTGCTGCTGCTGGACCCGCGCGGCACCGGCCGCTCCGGCCGGCTGCCCTGCGACGTCACCGAGGCCGAGTACCGCTGGGCCCCGCGGGCCGGCCAGCGCGAGGTCGTCGCCGAGTGCGCCGAGGAGCTCGGCCCGCGTGCCCGCGGCTACACCAGCGCCGCCACCGCCGACGACATCGACGCCGCCCGCGAGCGCCTGGGCGCCCCCAAGCTGGTGCTGTACGGCATGTCGTACGGCACCTACCTGATGCCGGTCTTCGCCGACCGCCACCCCGAGCGGGTCGAGAAGATGGTGCTGTCCGGCGCCTACCCGATCGCCTTCGACTCCCTGGCCCAGTCGGGCGCCCAGCAGGTCTCCCTGACGCTGCGCCGGATCTGCGAGCGCAGCGGCGCCTGCGACCCGGACACCGCGGTGCACGATCTCGCCGCCGTCACCGAGCGGCTGCGCAACCGCCCGCTGAAGGTGACCGCCAAGCTCGACGGTGAGCGGCGCACAGTCCTGTTCACCGAGGACAAGCTCGCCAACCTGATGTACGAGCCGGCCACCCGCGGCATCGGCCTGCACCCCGGAGAGCCCGGACTGCTGGGCGCCCTGCCCGCCGCCCTGCACGCCTTCGCCGCGGGCGACGACGGGCCGCTGGCCGCCCTGGTGCGCGGCGAGGTGGAGGGCACCGGCACCGAGGACCAGGCCTCGTTCCTGGCCGTCACCTGCAACGACTACGTCCGCACCTGGGATCCGAACGCCCCGGTGTCGGAGCGCCGCCGCCAGTACAACGCCGCCCTGGCCGCCGCCGACCCGGCCGACTTCGGGGCCTTCAGCCCCAAGGGCTGGGCGGCGGGCCAGACCGACGGCGGGGACAACTGCCTGAACTGGCCGAGCCGGGGCACCGCCCGCCCGCAGCCGACCGACCTGAAGAACCTGCCCGACGTGCCCGTCCTGGTGCTCTCCGGAGACCTCGACACCAACACCCCCGAGGCCAGCTCCCGCCTGTCGGCGGCCCAGTTCCGCCACAGCGCGTTCGTCTCGGTACCCAACAGCGGTCACCTCCCGGAGATGGAGTCCACCGGCTGCGCCCTGGAGATCTCCAGCCGCTTCATCCGCACCGGGGAGGTCGGCGACACCTCCTGCCTCTCCCGGATCCCGCCCGTCACCGTCGTCCCCGTCCCGCGCTGATCCGCTGACCGGCCACCCCCGACCGGTATGACCACGCCCGCCACCAGCGAAAATGACGCCATGACAGATTCCACCGCCGTCGCCCGACGCACCATCCTGGTCGTCGAGGACGACCCCGGCGTCCGCAGCACCCTCGACCACCTGCTGCGCTTCGAGGGCTACCGGGTGCTCACCACCGCCGACGGGCAGGAGGCCCTGGAGCTCCTGGAGCACCGGCGCCCCGACCTCGCCGTGGTGGACGTGGTCATGCCCCGCCTCGACGGCCTCGCGCTCTGCCGGATGCTGCGCCGGCGCGGCGACCGCCTGCCCATCCTGGTCCTCACCGCCCGCCACCAGCTCGGCGACCGGGTCGCCGGGCTGGACGCGGGCGCCGACGACTACCTCGCCAAACCCTTCGCCACCGAGGAACTGCTGGCCCGGATACGCGCCCTGTTGCGCCGCACCGAGCCGCCACGCACCGAGGACGGCGACGGCACCGACAGCGCCCACCTCGCCCTCGCCGACCTCACCCTGGACCCCGCCGCCCGCCTGGCCCACCGCGGCACACGCCGACTCGACCTGACCAAGACCGAGTTCGACCTGCTGGACCTGCTCCTGCGCAACCAGGGAACCGTCCTGAGCCGCCACCAGATCTACCAGCGCATCTGGGGCTACGACTTCGACACCGACTCGCGCTCGCTCGACGTCTACGTCGGCTACCTGCGGCGCAAGACCGAGGAGGACGGCGAGCCCCGGCTGATCCACACCGTGCGCAACGTCGGCTACACGGTCAGGACCGCCTGATGCTGCGCACCAGGATCGGCCTCGTGGTCCTCGCCTCCGTCCTGCTGGCGATCGCCGTGCCCGTCACCGCCGCCTACCGCGGCGTC
Organism: Kitasatospora sp. NPDC096204; assembly: GCF_044763205.1. Taxonomy (NCBI): domain Bacteria; kingdom Bacillati; phylum Actinomycetota; class Actinomycetes; order Kitasatosporales; family Streptomycetaceae; genus Kitasatospora; species Kitasatospora sp. NPDC096204. The sequence goes on along the minus strand of NZ_JBIWFT010000023.1, from coordinate 86,084 downwards.
AGCACCCTGGTCTCCGAGCAGCTCGACCGGAGCCTCCAGGACCGGGCCCACACCGTGCTCGCCGCCCTGGACCTCGGCCGCCTGCCGCCCGCCAGGCCCGACACCGTCGAACAGCTGCTGCCCGCCGACGGCGCCGCGCGCCCGCTGACCCCGGGCAGTCCCGCACTGCCGGTCTCGGCCCGCGCCCTGGAGGTGGCCCGCACCGGGCAGGGCTCCCACCAGGAGGACGCCACCGTCGACGGCACCCCCTACGGCGTCCTCACCCAGGCCCGCCCGGACGGGCAGGGCGCGGTGATGGTCGGCCAGACCTACGCCGGGGTCACCGAGGTCGACGAGGCGTTCCTGCAGCGGATCACCGTCACCAGTGCGGCGGCCGCGGCCTCCTGCGCCCTGCTCAGCTGGCTCGTCCTCGGCCGGATCCTGCGCCCGGTGCGGCGCCTGGCCGCCGCCGCCGAACACATCACCACCACCCGCGACCTGGCCACCCCGCTGCCCGCCGCCGGGCGCGACGAGATCGGCGGCCTCACCCGGGCCTTCGAGTCGATGGTCGGCGCGCTGCGCCGCTCCCGCGAGCAGCAGCAGCGCCTGGTCCAGGACGCCAGCCACGAACTGCGCACCCCGCTGACCTCGGTGCGCGGCTGCGCCGAGCTCCTCCAGCGCGCCCGCGGCCGGCTCGCCCCCGAGGACGAGGAGCAGATCCTCGCCACCCTGGTCAACGAGACCGTCGCGCTCGACGAAATCGTGCGCGAGCTCGTCGAGTTGGCCACCGACCGGCAGACCGCGGAGGACCCGGAGCCGCTCGACCTGCCGGCCGCCGCCGAGGACAGCGCCCGGCGATTCCACCGCCGTACCGGCCGCGAGATCGCCGTCACCGTCGAGGGCCCGGTACCGGTGCTGGCCCGCCCACGCGCACTGCAACGCTGCGTGGACAACCTGGTGGGCAACGCCGTCAAGTTCAGTCCGGACGGCACCCCGGTGGAGATCCGGGTCACCGGCACCCGGCTGTCCGTGCGCGACCACGGGCCCGGCATCGCCCCCGGCGACCGGCAGGCCGTCTTCGAGCGCTTCTTCCGCGCCGCCGGCACCCAGGCCACCCCGGGCTCGGGGCTGGGGCTGGCCATCGTCCACGACCTCGTCGCCGCCGACCACGGCACCGTCTTCGCCACCGCCGCCCCCGGCGGGGGCGCCGAGGTCGGCTTCCACCTGCCGCCCGCCCCGAGCACTGACCGCCCGCCCCTGAGCACCGACCACCCGTCGGGGAGCCATCCGACGATCAGCGGCTAGCTGGATTCCTCGTGGATCCTGTTCATGACCTGCAGGTATTTCTGGAAGAGGTTCAACATGTGAGTCTTCGTCGTTGCGACCCAGGCGTTGAGCGCGTCCTGCTTCTTCTTCCCCCTCATCCCGTTCTCCTGCGTCTTCCTCCGGTAGGCGTCCAGGTCGAAGATCTTCGCCTCGAGGTCACCGGCGGTCGTCACGGCGGTCACGGACGTCACCACCGGATCTTCCTCCCAGGCGACGCCGTAGTGCAGGGTGGCGGCCGCGTGCCGCATGTCCTCGACGAACTTTCCGTAGACCTGGGAGTTCGTGTCTCCGGCTCGGCCGGCACCACCCCCCACCACGGCCTGCGCCGATTCGTACTCCTCGTTCGCACGCAGGGTCTTCGCCTGGTCCGCGAGCGTCTTCAGCTCGTCGATCAGGCCGGTGACCGCCTGCTGCGCGTCCGGACTCTCGTACAGCAGGCTCTCGTTCTGTTCCCTGAGCTTCGGGATGATGCTGAGCATCGCGTCCCCCAGAGCGTTGAACAGGTGGTCGCCCTGCTTGGGGCCGTCCACGGCCTTGCCTTTTGCGGCATCGCCTTTCGAGGATCCTTGACCGCTGTTCTTGCCCATCCGCTGGACCGGTGCCGTTCCCCTTCCCGGTCCCGTTCCCGGTCCCGTTCCCGTGCGCGGCACCGCGCGTGGTGCCCGCTGGACAGCGGTCTCCCCGGCGGGCGCGCGCATGACCCCGGCCTTCGCGCGCATGACCCGGGTCGCGTTGGCCTCCGCTTCGCGTTCGAAGCGGTCGGAGGGGTCGGAGACCCGCAGGCCCGCTCCGTTGTCGGTGCCGGCGACGGAGCCCTGGCGCTGTTGGATGACGTGGGTGAGTTCGTGGGCGAGAGTGTGCTGGTCGCCGCCGCCGTCGCCGAGGACGATGTGACTCCCGCTGGTGTAGGCGTGGGCGCCGATCTCGGCGGCGGAGGCCCTGGCGGCACCGTCGTCATGGACGCGGACATCGGTGAAGTCGGCGCCGAAGCGGCTCTCCATGTCGGTGCGGGTGGCCTCGTCGAGGGGCCGTCCGGCGGTCCGCAGGACGGCATGGACGGAGGAGCGCTGCACCGTGGGCGCGGAGTGCGCGGCTTGCCGGTCTTCGAGGCCGCCACTGTGCCCGGGCCGCCGCTCGCCGTCGAGGAGACCGGCCCGGCGCATCATCTGAACGACGGCGGCGTTGCCGGCCGAAGCCTGCAGGCCGAGCAGTCCCTGATCAGGGGTCAGCCCCGGGGCGGGCGTCGAGGCGGAGCGCGAGGCAGGCCGCGGGGCGGCTTTGCGCCGGCCGGTCTCACGGCCCTGGTCGTGTACGGGCATGGGCACACTCCGGTATCCGATGTCACTACCCGGACAGCACAACAGACCGAGCGTGAACGCACCATGTCGACAGGGGCAGTGTTCGTGTACCAGCGGATACGCCCGGGATGCCCACAAGGGCGGCGGGGAAGGAACGTCAGGCCGCCCGCGACGACGGTGCGGTGCAGGAACCGGCCGGGGACGACCGCGCCCCGGCCGACCCCCGACGGCACAACGGCGGCAGGGCGGTCACCACCCCGGTGGTGACCGCCCTGCCGCCGCTCGGTGTCCGGCTCAGTGACGGTGGCGCTTGCGGCGGGAAGCCGCCAGCAGGACCAGGCCGCCGCCGATGACGAGCGCGGCAACGCCGGTGGTGAGGGCGATCCGGCTGCCCGTGCCGGCCAGGATGCCGCCGCCCGATGACGTCTGGCCGGGCGGCCGGTGGGCGCCGGGCTGTTGTCACCGCTCGGGCCGGTGCTCGGGCCGCCGGTGCTCGCGCCGGGGCTTTGCGTGGGCGAGGCGGTCGGGGCCGGGGCCGAGGTGTGAACCGTGACGGTCGCGGTGCACTCGCCGCCGGCCGCCGCGGGCGGGCAGTTGCCGCCGGACCGGTCTGCCGTGACGGCGTTGCGCTGGGTGTGGTCCTCGGTGGCCGGGATCGCCACCGAGGCATGGGGGCTCCGGCTGCGGCGCACGCGCGTGGTGACCCATCACCGTCCGTCGAGGGCCCCCGGCGAGGAGCCTGGTCCTGACCGGGTCGGCGGGAACCGTGTGTGGTCGGGCGAATCTCCTGAGCGGGCGTCCATCGCGGATCAGACGTCCACTGCGGATCAGGCGTCCAGGGGGACGGGAGGGCCCGGAGTTCGCGGATCCCGGCCCCACGGGATCCCTTGCGGTCATGCCGACTCGAACTTGACCATCGCGTCGCCCGCAGCCGCGGCAGCGGCGAAGAAGTCCCTCAGCTCGCTCAGGTCCGCCGTCAACTCCCCAGCCCACGCCGGGCCCCACGGAGATGAGAAGCCGAGGGACACGACCTCTCGCGCCAGCGCGGCGTCCGAACGCTTGATCAGCTCGTCGACCACGACGCGGTCCAGGAACGCCGAGGCCGCCCGCACGTCGTCGGGTCGCAGCACACACAGCTGTGTCCCGACCCACCCGCACTCGGGGTCCTCCGCGCCCCCACCCGCTGCTCGCCCCCGAACACCGGCAGTCGAGCCACGCCACCCGAGGCCGCCTCGCCCGAGGTCAACGCGAAGTGCATCAGGTAGCCGTTGCGTGCGACGCCCATGACCATGCCGGCCTCACAGAGAGGCTCGAACTCCGCGTCGGACCAGTACGGCACCAGCGCGCCCAGCTCCTTCGGCGACAGCTCGTCCAACGACCCGCCGTTCACACGCCGCCAGAAGAAGTCCACGCTCATCTCGACACCCGCCTCCGATGCTGCCGGCCCGACACCGTTGGTGCCGCGTTCGCGACAGGCTAGGCGCTCCCTCCGACAAACCGATCAGGTGTTCTGGCGCCAGGCCGAGCGCGTTCCCGGAACGAACTACGCGAATACAGCGGTCCTCCAAGCCGTGCTCAGGCAAGCCAGTTGTTACCCGTGTGCCAGTGCCGCACCCACCCGTCGAAGCTTCTGGTCTCGGTAATCGGCGCCGGGAAGGCTCCGACGTCAGACACCATCCAGACCTCACCGCGGCGGGGGCCCGCCGTCACCAGCAGCCAGAACGACGGCCCGTCCTCGGCTCCGAGTACGACCGACCCGTGGGTGAGGACAGCATCGATGCGTGGGTCGTTGGCATCGTCCGTCTCGTCGTCCTCCCACCCCCATGCCTCATCCAGAGGGAACGGCAGTCCCGGGTGCCGCGGGCCCGTGTCCGGCCAGCTTGCAGGCAGCCATCCCAGCGGCTGGAGGCCGCCGTCCTCCGCGGGGCCGAGGCTGCTGCCGTTGCTGATCTCCGCGATGAAGGTCCGGTAGGGCTCCGGGAGCGTCACCCGATTCTCGGCTTCCCAGGCCTCGACCTCATCGTGGCCCAAGGCCGGCTCGCGCCACTCAGGTGCGAACGCTGAACGCAGGAAGTCGAGCGTGAGCTCACCAGGACGGAGATCAGGCGTGGTCGTCACAGGAGCATGCTGGCACAGGCGTCCGACAACTTGAGCTTGAGGCCGGGCCCAGACAGTGCTGCGCATTCTCGTGAACATAGCCACCGCTGGGCACTCGACCGTCGCGCACCTGAATCGCCGGTTCACCACCACGATCACGACCGGCGGCCCACCTGTCGGGGCACACCGTGCAGTGCTCAGCCGAGTACGCGGCAACATGCTCGCTCGGCGGCGTGGAAACCGCCTGAGCCCTTGGCGCGGCGGCAGGGGATCATGGACACATGCCCGAGGAATCCAACCCGTTGTCAGGCCTGTGGCCGCTTGCACCCTCCGATGAGACCGACTGGCTGCTGGAACTGTGCGGTTCCACCAGCCTGGGTGTGAAGCCGCGGTAGAAGGCGGCGAACTGCTCCTGCACCGGCAGTTCGGTGCCGGTCGCCGCCTGTGGGCCTCCGGGACCGGGCAGAGCCGATAACCCCGGGGCGATGCCGCCCTCCGAAGGCTCCCTGTCGTTCACCTGTTCCGTCCTCCCGGCCGCGCCGACTGCTGTGGGATCGTCAGACTCAGGCTGCTGCCGTCGCTGCGGACCTCACGGAGGCGGCTTCCCCCGGGCAGAGACCGGGCGAGCGCCACCAGGGTCTGCCGGTGTGCGTGTTCCTGATGTACCCGCCAACGTAGCCTCATGTACTGACACACCGCAGCGACTACGCGAACCCCCAGGCCCGATACGGTCACCACCGCCGAAGCAGCGAGCGGATCCATGCCATCCCTCCCCTCATGTCGCCGGCCCGATGCGGGCCCTTCACAGGTAGGTGGCGATGAACCCCCTCGGCGTGAACTCCCGGTCCGGAAAATCTCGAAGACGGGGGACGCGATGCTCCGTCAGCTGTCCGGTGGCTACAGGGAGGTGTGGTTCAGGGGCACAGCGCGGTGTTCAAACGGGCTCGGTGCGGTCTTGATCAGGTGCAGCAGCGAATCCTGAGGGCGCCCTCGCCGGATCACCGGTTTCCCGTCCGCGGACAACGGGGATTGTCCGGCGCCAGCCTGGGTGTTCCGGGTCTTCTCGTTGATGGACAATCACCACCGCTCGCAGTGTGGAACCGGGCCGGCTCTTCTGCCGGCATCTGTCCGCCGAACCGAGAAGGGCATCATGAAGCGACGAATCCTGGCGACCACCCTCGCCCCGGCCGCCATGGTGGCGGGCCTGGCGATGCCCGCCGCTGCCACGGCGAGCGCAACCACTGCGGTGACGGCCAACGCCGTGGCCGGCACCCAAGAAACCGGCACGACCAAGGCAGTCCAGGCCATCGGCATCTCGGACTGCCCGGACGCGCACCAGATCGGCGCCACCGCCTACATCAAGTTCGGCTCCGAAACGGCCGCCTCGGTCAAGCAGTACTACTCGCCCAGCTGCAAGGCGAACTTCGCCTACACGTACGAGTGGACGTCCTTCCGCAAGGCACACCCGGGTCTGTGGATCGGGGCCGCAGTGGCGGTGAGGCACCCCGGTACCCAGGCCTGGGACACCTACGGGGAGGGGTATACGACCGATCAGGAAGTCTGGTCGGACGGCACCCTGACCGCCGCGGACTGCACTGCGGCTTGGGGGAAGGTCAACTACAACGGCGGGATGGCCGTCCTGACCCCCGAGCGGTGCTGACAGGAAAAGCCGGATCCCTTCTGTGAGGTGACTCGTCCGGGTCGGTGGCCCCTCAGGGCACCCAGGGCGGGCCGCAGTCCACCGGACCGGCCCCGGGCAGCCGCAGGCAGCCGCCCGGGGCCGGTCCGGTGTCGCAGGGCCTGTACGTGTCGAGGCCTGCGATGCCGTCGTAGCACCACCTGATCGCCGCCTGCTGCGGAGCCCCCGCGCGCCGTCATGCGCACCGGCGGCAACCATGCAGGACGCCCTCCTCAGCGGCCCGGAGCCGGCCACCCAGCAGTCACCCACCTGGTCGCCTGGGGGGGGCGGAGCTGCTGAAGCGCCTCCCGGTGCCGCCGAAGGGGGCGTACGCCGTGGTGGAAGCGCCGTCACGGGAGCTTCCAGGTTGTCCGAAGAACCGGTGGCGACTCCAGAGCGCGGCCTGTTTGACTGTTCATCTACAAGTAATGTCCGGCGGTCGGTTGAGCGGCGGACCACCCGGTTCGGCCGCGGACCGGCGACAGGACAACAAGGCAACGGGACAACAAGGCAACGGGACAACAGGGCAAGGGGGCACTGGGTGGCTGGTGCTGGACGCCCGCAGGGGCGCCTCAAGGGAGAGACCGAGCAGGCGAACGCCCTGGCCGGCTTCGTGCGGGAGGTGACCTCCGGCATCACCGTCCGCAAGCTCGCTCAGCGCTACCCCGCCAGCAAGACCAGCTGGAGCGAGTACCGCTCCGCGGAGAAGGACATCCCGTGGCACCTGCTCCAGCGGCTGGTCCACGACCACGCGGCGGACCCGCGCGCCCGGGCGGCGCTGCTGGCGCGGGCCGGCCATCTGCACGAGCAGGCCGTTCGCGCGGCCGAAGGCTGCGGGCCCTCGGCCGCAGCACGGTCTGCCGCACAGAGGTCTGCCGCGCACCAGGCGCTGGACCGGGCCCGGCAGGCACAGCTGCTGGCCGAGGAGGGCGTGGCGGAGGCGGAGGAACTGATCCGCGTGCTCGTGGCGATCGTGGGTGAGCTGCGAGGTGAACTGGGCACCGGTTCCGCCGACGAAACGGGCCCTGCCGCATGGCAGCCGACGGACGGGGGCACCGCGGAGCTGCGACGGTCCCGGCTGAGGGAGGCGACGCATTGCCTGGCTGAGGTGCAACGCATCAGGCAGAGCGCGCACGAGGTGCAACGGGCAGCACAGCTGGAGCAGGACGCCGTCGGGCTCCTGGTGGGCCAGGAGCGCATGCCCGCCCGGGTGGACGACGGCCTGGAGCCGGGAGTCGGGCCGGTGGTGGCCGACGGGGTGCGGGCGCACCTGCCGGTGCTGCGGCGTCTGGAGGCCGAACTCGTGACGGTGCGGGAGGTACTGGCAGGCCGACGCCGGGAAGTGAGCCGGATGCTTCCCGCCACGACCGGTTCCGGGATCGTCCGTGGCGAGCTGGTCAGGGTCTCGGACATTCTCCCGACCGGCCCGTCGCTGCCCGGCACGGCGTTCGGCGGCCCGCCCCGTAGGGCGTTCGCCGGTGCGCGGCGGGAGCAAGCCCGGACGGCGTCGGCGATAGGGGCCGCGGCATTGCTGGCCGGAGTACTGGTACTGGCCGGTGTGCTGCTCGGCACGCACCTGAGGCCGAAGCCCGGTCCCGTCGACACGGTCCCCCGGGCGGCCGTCCCCCAGGCCGGGGTGGAGACGAGCACGATCGGCGGCTCTCCCTCTCCGGCGGGGGACACTCCTTCGCCTTCGGCTCCCGGTACCACGTCGGCCTCTCGATCGCCGGACAGCGCGCCTGCCCGGGCAGTGGGGGCGGAGCCCCCGTCGGCGGCCCGGACCACAGGAGCCGACGCCCCGCAGGAACCCGCAGCTCCCTCACCGTCGGACCGGAACGGCACGCTCGCACCACCACCGGTACCCACCGCCCCCGTGTCGACGCCGACGCCGACGGCGGATCGTCCGGTACCCAGTCGTCTCGGCGGAACCGCGATGCTTCCGCCGACGGGACCGGTGGCGATCAAGAACGGCAACAGCCTGCAGTGCGTGGCCACGTCCGGCGGAGGCCGGGAGGAGGGCCAGCAGCTACAGCAATACCCCTGCGGGGACTACCCCGACCACTTCTGGGAGGCCAAGAAGGCCTACACCGACACCGAAGGCGACACCTACTACCGGCTCGTCAGCTACAACAGCTCCCTGTGCCTCTCCGTCCGGGACTCCAGTACGGAAGCCGCAGCCCAGGTCGTCCAGTCGGCATGCAAGGACAGCCCCGGACAGGCCTGGAAGATCGAGAAGTGGCCGCACGGCATCCGCTTCGTCAACGGCAACAGCCGCCAGTGCCTCGCCGTCTCCCACGGCAGCAACGCCCCGCAGGCGCCCCTGATGCAGTACCCGTGCGGGGACTACCCGGACCACCACTGGGAGTACGGTCCACGCCGGTAGCCGACCGACTCACCCGCACTCCACCCTCTGGTCGCGGGCGTCCGCCGGGACCAGGACGCCGCCATCGCCGGTCTTGTCCGGCTCCTGGGACAGCAACACACGCCCGCTGCGCCTGCGGTGGCTCGCCCGCGATGCCCCTCCGGCGTCAACGGAATCGAGAGGGCGTCCTCTCGGGAAGTCGATCAAAACGCCTCGTCCGGCCCGTCGGCCCGCTAGTCTGCCTGTCATGCACGCGTTCGAACCATGCGTCTGACATCTGGTTTCGCCCCATCAGGCGGGCATCGCAGAAGTCGGGTCCGGTCGGCGAGCACTCCTGGCCGGACCCCGATGCATGCTCCGGCGCGACCGACATCTCCATGCCAGGGGGGAAAATGAGACCTGTTCGAATACGCCACCGGATCGGTATGTCGGCGGTCGCGGTGCTGACTGTCGCGGGGTCCGCCGTATTGGTGCCGCCGGGAGAGGCGGTGGCCGCGTCCGGGCCCACCGATCATGTCATCTTCTGGAACAAGGTCCTGCTCGACGCGTACCGGCAGGCTCGCAATACCGGTCCCGGGCCTTTGGCCCACGCGGGAGCCGTGATGCACACGGCGATCTGGGACGCGATGGACTCCGTCACGCCCGCCGCCGATCGCCGGTTCCGTCCGTATCTGACCGTGGTGCCGGCTCCCGGCACCGCCTCGGTCGAGGCGGCGATCGACCAGGCCGCGCACGACACCCTGGCCGGGCTCTTCCCCGGCTTCAACCCCGGCCACGACTTCGCCGCCGACTTCAACCAGGCCCTCGCCACGGCACGGGCCACCATCCCGGCCTCCGTCACCCAGACGGCCCGCAACCAGGGAGCCGCGGTCGGCAGCGAGGTGGCCCGGGTCGCGATCGAGAGCCGGCCCGGCACCACACCCGCCTGGGACCCGTCCTACACCCTCGACAACGTGCCCGGCGCCTGGCGGCCCACGGACCCGGGGCAGTCGGCGCCCGTCAACCCCAACTGGGGCCGGCTCGCTCCATTCGCCATGACCTCCGGCGCACAGTTCCGTCCCCAGCCTCCCGCGCAGGCCGCCTCCTACGCGGCACTGCTGGCCGACCCGGCGTACGCCACGCAGGTCAACGAGGTCAAGTCGCTGGGCTCGGCCACGTCCACCACCCGCACCGCCGATCAGACGAAGCAGGCGTTCTTCTGGGCCAACGACGCCGACGGCACCTACAAGCCGCCCGGCCAACTGTTCGACATCACCCAGACGGTCGCCCGGCAGAAGGGGCTGACCCAGACGGAGAACGCCAGGCTGTTCGCCCTGGTCGCGGTGGCCCTGGCCGATGCCTCGATCGTCGCCTGGGACGCCAAGTACGCGAGCAACATCGACTTGTGGCGCCCGCAGAGCGCGATCCGGCTCGCGGACCCGAGCACCAGCCCGGCCATCACCCCGGACCCGGCCTGGCAGCCCCTGTCCGTCAACCCGGCGGGCCAGCACTTCAGCCCGCCCTTCCCCGCCTACATCTCCGGACACGCCACCTTCGGCGCGGCCTGGGCCGGGGTGATGCGCGGCATCTTCGGTGACCAGGTCACCTTCACCGCCACCACCGACGACCCTCAAGCGGTCGGTGCCACCCGCACCTTCACCACCTTCACCGACGCGGCCCGAGAGGACGCCCTGAGCCGTATCTACCTCGGCGTTCACTACCGCTGGGACGCCGACGCCGGGGTGGCGGCAGGCAACTCCCTGGGCGCCTACGTCCGCGGCAACGTTCTCACCACGGCAGCTGCCTATGTTCCCGGCACCGGATGGACCTTCGCGGGAATCGCCGACTACGACGGCGACGGATACTCCGACACCATCGCCCGGGACGATGCAAGCGGCAGCCTGTACCTCTTCCCCGGGGCCGGAGACGGATACAGCAGCCGGGCACGCGTCGAGATCGGCACCGGCTGGAACAACACCACGTTCGCCGGTGTCGCGGACTACACCGGCGACGGCAAGCCCGATGTCATCTCCCGCAACAACGGCAACGGCAACCTCTACGTCCACCCCGGTACCGGTGGGACGGGCCGCCTGGCGGCAGGCGTCGAAATCGGTTTCGGCTGGCAGGACTTCACGTTCGCCGGTGTCGCGGATTACACGGGCGACGGCAAGCCTGATGTCGTCACGCGTAACAACGGCAACGGCAACCTGTACGTCTATCCCGGCACTGGCGGTACGGGCCAGGTCGCCGCTGCTGCGGAGATCGGTGGCGGCTGGCAGGACTTCACGTTCGCGGGTGTCGCGGATTACACCGGTGACGGCAAGCCTGATGTCGTCACGCGTAACAACGGCAACGGCAACCTGTACGTCTACCCCGGCACCGGTGGCACCGGCCAGGTCGCCGCAGGCCGAGAGATCGGCAGCGGCTGGTGACCCACCGAGCCGGCCCGAGGGAGTGCCGAGCCAGGAGCGTCCTGCGCCCGCTGCAACCTACGAGAGCTGACCCGGTGAACACCGAGAGCGTCCCCGCGCCACAAGACCACCGGAAAGCGGGCGTCTGAACGGCGCTGACCCGCCGCCGAGAGACGGCGGGCTCGCCCGGGCGCGGGCGAGGACGGAGCGGGGCCCCGGGCGCTGCCGCCCTGGGTCCCGCCCGTACGCCGCGGCCTCGATTGGGTACGGCAGTTCCGGTACGGGCTGGGCCGGGGTGTGGTGGTCGACGGCGACGTCGCGCTCCCGGGTGGTGGGCAGTGGCGTGCGCAGTGGCCTTTCCGGACGTGGCGGAGACGTGGGCCCGGCCTGCGCGGCGGTGACCCGGGGGCACTGACAGTTCGTCACCGGTTCGGGACAGTGGCCGCCTGCCCCGGGTCGGCGCGCGGGCGGCACAGCAGAGGAGACCACTGATGGAGACCACCGCGCAGACCCCCGCCGGACCGTGAACCCGGCCCCGGCCGGTCCGATCCGCCGTCCGCTCCGCCGCCCGAACCTTCCCGCGCGGCGGCGACGTCGCCTACAGTGAGATCTTCTTGCGAACGGGACCGGGTGACGGCACGAGCGGGGAGGGGGCCGGAGTGGAGCGACGCGTACGTCGGACCGCGGCGGCCGCGCTGTCCTGCGCGTTGCTCGCGGCCTGGGCCGTCTGCCAGGTCCTCCTCGGCACGGCGACTGGCACGGTGACGGGTGCGGCGCAGCCGGCCCCCGGCGCGCCGCCCGCCGTCGCCACCCCGGCCGCCGTACGGCTCGGCCCGGCGGGCGCGGAGGTCCGGCGCACCTCGGACCGCCCCGGCGCCGACGTCGCCCAGCGGCAGACGGCTGCTGCCGAGCCCGGCGTCCGGCTGCCCGCGCTCCCGCCGGCCGCGCTCCCGGCCGCCCGGACGGACGCCCCCCGGCCCCGGCTCGGGGTGTACGCCCCGGGGCCGCGTCAGGAGCGGGCGCCGCCGTCCGACCACTACGACCCCCGCCACACCCGCGGTCCGCCCTCCACCCGGTCCAGCTGACGTCCCACCGCGCCCGCCGACTCGGGTGTCGCGGCCTGCCCGCGGCCCGGACGGGAGGACTCCGGCCACCGTGCCCGGAGCGTTCCCGGCGGCGCGCGTTCCCTCGCGTCCGCCCGTCCCGGGTGCGGCGTCCCCTGCGGACGCCCGGCTCCCGCGGACCGCCCGTGGAGTACCCATGCCTACTCGCCGTGCCGCGTTCTGGCGCGCGCTCGTCGCGCTCGCCGTCGTCGGTGTCTCGCTGTACATCGCCCTGACCACCCCGCCCCGCCTCGGCCTCGACCTGCGCGGCGGCACCCGGATCGTCCTGGAGACCCAGGACTCGCCCACCGTCCGCGCCGACGCGGACGCCACCGACCGGGCGCTGGAGGTGATGCGCCGCCGGGTCGACGGGCTCGGCGTCGCCGAACCCTCGCTCGCCCGTGCCGGGGAGCGGCGCATCGTCGTCGAACTCCCCGGCGTCCAGGACCCCCGCGAGGCCGCCGGGGTCATCGGCCGCACCGCCCAGCTCACCTTCCACCCCGTCACCAGGGCAGCCGACGGCCCGGCCGGACCCCCTGCGGCGGACGGCTCCCGGGTCCTCGCCGACCCCGGCGTCCCCGGCGGCCACCTGCGGCTGGGCCCGCCGGTGCTGACCGGCGACGGCGTCAAGGACGCCTCGGCCATCCTCGACACCCGGACGGGCCTCGGCTGGAGCATCGACCTCTCCTTCCGCGGCTCGGCCGGCGACGCCTGGGCCCGGCTCACCGGGGAGGCCGCGTGCGCCGCGCCGGCCGACCCCGCCCGCCGGGTCGCCATCGTGCTCGACGACCGCGTCCTGTCCGCCCCCGGCGTCCAGGACAGCGTGCCCTGCGGGCAGGGGATCACCGGCGGTTCGACGCAGATCACCGGCGGCTTCTCGGCCGACGAGGCCCGCGACCTCGCCGCCCTGGTCAAGGGCGGCGCCCTGCCCGTCCCGGTGACGGTGATCGAGCAGAGCACCGTCGGCCCCACCCTCGGCGCCGAGGCGATCCGGGCCGGCGCCCTGGCCGCGGTCATCGGCCTGCTGTGCACCGGGGCCTTCGTCATCGCGGTGTACCGCCTGCTCGGCGTGCTGGCCACCGTCGCGCTCGCCCTCTACGGCCTGATCTCGTACGCCGCCGTGGTCGCGCTCGGCGCGACGCTCACCCTGCCCGGGCTGGCCGGCTTCGTGCTCGCCATCGGCATGGCGGTGGACGCCAACGTGCTGGTCTTCGAACGGGCCAGGGAGGAGTACACCGCTCCCAGGGCGGCCGGCCCCGGCAAGGAGCGCGACCTGCGGCGCCCGCTCCGCGTCGGGTTCGCGAAGGCATGGAGCGCGGTGGCCGACTCCAACGTGACGACGCTGCTCGCCGCCGGGCTGCTCTTCGTGTTCGCCACCGGCCCGGTCAAGGGCTTCGGGGTGACGCTCTCGATCGGCGTGCTGGCCTCGATGTTCTCGGCCATGCTGATCACCCGGCTGCTCGCCGAGTGGGCGGTGCGCCGGCCCGCCGTCGCCCGGCGGCCCACCCTGACCGGCATGGCCACCGTCGGCCGGCTCCGGACCCGGCTGACCCGGCGGCCGCCCCGGCTGATGCGCCACCGGCGGCGCTGGCTGGGCGCCTGCGCCGGCCTGCTGCTGCTCGCTCTGGCCGGGATCGGCGGGCGCGGCCTGGACCTCGGCGTCGAGTTCACCGGCGGCCGGGTGGCGCAGTACACCGCCGCGCAGCGGGTCGACGCGGACGCCGCCCGCGCGGCGGTGGTCGACGCCGGGTTCCCGCAGGCCGTGGTGCAGACCACCGGCGACACCGGCGTGTCCGTCCGCACCAAGGAGTCCGGCGACGACCAGCAGCAGCGCATCCGGGAGGCGCTCACCGGCGTCACCGGCGAGCTGTCCGTGGAGCGCGACGAGCTGATCGGGCCGAGCCTCGGCAGCGAGCTGCGCGACTACGCGCTGGCCGCGCTCGGGCTCGCGGTCGCCGCCCAGCTGCTCTACCTCACGATCCGCTTCCGGTGGACCTTCGCGGCCGCCGCGGTGATCGCGATGGCGCAGGACCTGCTGCTCGTCCTCGGCCTCTTCGCCTGGCTGGGCAAGCCGGTGGACAGCGTCTTCCTCGCCGCGCTGCTCACCATCGTCGGGTACTCGGTCAACGACACGGTGGTGGTCCTGGACCGGCTGCGCGAGCTGCGCCGGACCGGGACGAAGGCGAGCTGGGCGGACCTCGCGGACCGCGCCGTGGCACAGACCCTCCCCAGGACGGTGAACACCGGTATGGGGGCGCTGTTCGTCCTGGTGGCCCTGGCGATCCTCGGCGGCGACTCGCTCGCCGACTTCTCGGTGGCGCTGCTGGCCGGGGTCCTGCTGGGCACGGCGTCGACGGTGTTCACCGCGATGCCGGTGGTCGTGCTGCTCCAGGGGCGGTTCCCGGATCGGCCACGGGGGGCCGGTGAGGCCGGGGAGGCACGGGCGCCGCACGCGGCGGGCGCGGCGCCGGCGCGCGAGCACAACGGGGCGGTGGTCTGAGCGGCGCTGGTCCGGTGGGGTGGCCGCGCGTTTCGCGACCGGCCGGCCGAGTGCGGTCGGCCGGCCGGTCGCCGGGGAGGGTCGTGGCGCGCTGACCGCACCATGGGGGCTCGAACGGCTTGTCGTACCGGGCGGGGACAGGCCCGGCTCGACAAGCCGCCAGACTGTGGCCGCAGCCGTGATCACGCCAAGGTGGACAGCGCTTGGGTGAGCAGTTGTTCGATGCCGCGCGGGTCTCGGCCGCGTCCAGGCCGTCGAAGAAGGGCTCGACGTCGTCGCGGGCCGGGGTGCTGATAGTGCGGGCGCCGTGGCCGGGGTTCTTCCCTGGTCACGGCGCCTTTCGGCGTCCCGGGGCGGGTCGCGGGAAATTTCTTCGAATCCGGCTGCAACCCCCCGGCGGGATGGACGTCTATCAGGGTGAGAGGCGGGGAGAGCGAGCCGGCGGAGCCGGGGGGCTCGGGCCGGCTCCTCGGGGCGCGACAGTAGGCGCCCGCTCATCCGATCAAAACCACCAGCACCGTGTCCTTTGGGGGGACTGTCACATGAACGCGTCCGTTATCACCCGTATTGCGAAGATCATCCCGCTGGCCGTCGTCGCCGCCGTCGGGGTCGCCGCCTGCGGCCCGACCAACGGCGGGTCGTCCGTCGCCGCCTCCGCCCCCACCCCCTCGGCCACCTCCTCGGCCACCCCCGGCGCGGGCGCCGTCCCGACCACCCCCGCCCCGGCCGCGCCCACCACCGAGACGCCGGCCGCCGCGCCCACCGTCGAGGCCCCGGTCGGGCAGGGTCCCGCCGTCGCCGAGACCGACGTCAAGGCCGACACCAAGTCGGCCGTGAAGCCGGCCACGAAGGCCCCGGCCAAGCCCACCGGCGGCATCGGGATCACCTTCAACGGCCTCCACCAGGGCCAGAAGATCCAGGTCGGCGACCAGGTCTCGTTCTCGGTGACCTGGAAGAACAACGACGCCTCGGGCACCCGCAGCGTGGCCCCGGTGGTCGCGACCCAGCAGTACGAGGGCGCGCAGTGCCGGCGGATGCTCGCCATGGCGCAGGGCACCCTGGAGCGCAAGGACGCCTCCGGCTGGAAGGCCATGCCCGCGCTGAGCCAGGGCGGCGGCATGGACTACGCGGGCACCGGCAACGACGCGGCCTTCACCCTGGCCGCGGGCGAGAGCCGCACCGTCGAGTACCGGATGGTCCTCGACCGCGGCAACCAGCCGGGCCGCCTGCTCGTCGAAGCCGACGCCGTGACACCGTCCACCTACCAGGTGCTCACCAAGGGCGTCGTGACCACCTCGGTCGTCGACAGCCACCGCCCGGCCGTGGCCTTCTCCTCCAAGCCCTCCCCGCTCGTCATCGACAAGACCCCCACCGAGTTCACCTTCAAGGTCACCTCGCCCGACGGCCCGGGGCGCCTGCGCCCGACCGTGTACCTGTCCCTGCCCGCCAGCGAGGGCCTCACCGGCGAGGACGTCACGATCGAGGCCAAGGTCGGCAACGAGTGGAAGACCTTCGAGGTGACCGAGGACTGCAACGGACGACTCGGCGTGGCCCCGGCCCAGCTGGAGGGCGTGACGAAGGGCAACCCGGTCGCGTACACCTTCCGGGTCGGCCTCAAGCGAGCCCCCGCCGCGCCGGTCGGGATCGAGGTCGGCGGCGCCTCGGATGGCCACTACGGTGCCACCACCACCCTGCGGCCCGCCGTCCGGAACTGACGCCGCAACCCCACACCTGAAGCCGAAGGCCCGGCCTCCCATCGGTCGGGAGGCCGGGCCCTTCACCGTGTCTCACCTGCCCGGGGCACGGATTCTGTGCGGCGGGTGGCTCGTCCGTGCTTCTCCCCGGCTACGGCACGCGGTGCGGGACGTAGCCGGCACCGGTGAACAGGTCGTTCCAGGACAGTCCAGCTCCGACCGGTGAGTCGTCGTTCGGCGCCGTGTGCGCATCAGGTGACGGATGCTCGGCGATGGCTGGGCCCGTCGGTCAGTCGACGCCCTCGATGATGCGGAAGTCGCGCTCGACGCAGTCGGAGAGGATCGCCAGTGCCTTCTGGTATGCCTCGCTCTCGTATGCCGCGACGGCCTGTTCGAAGCTGTCGAACTCGATCAGAAGGACGCGTTGCGTGTTTCCGGCTTCGTGGGCGACGACTCGGCCACCACGGGACAGGACCCGCCCGCCCCCGGCTCGGACGGCCGGACCGGCCAGCTTGTCGTAGGCACTCAGCCTCTCGGGGTCGGAAATGGCGCGGTAGACACTGACCCAGTAGCCCTTGGGCATGGAAACCTCCTGTGTTCGGCCGGACATGTCCGACTTGGAATTGACGCTCGGATCGCTCGATCCCGGCGGCGGAGCACCGGGCATTCGTGATGACGTGCTGATCCGGCCCGGTTCGGCTCTGCTGCCCGCGACTGCCGGTTCGCGTCCGGGCGAGGTTCTTCCTCAACGCCCCGGGCGCCGACGGCGACCGCCGTCCGGGGCGCCGGATGCGGGGCTGGGGCGTGGCGTTGGGTGAGAGATGCATAAAGAATTCATATAAATATTCTATGCTTCACGCATGAGCCGTCAAGACGCCACTCATGGCGCTTCCACTGCGATCGGGTCGGTCCTCTACGGGCTGGCCACCAGGGCTGTGCGACGCCTTCCGCGCGATATGAGCATCACGTCCGCCGCCACCCTGGCCACCCTGCACAGGACCGGCCCGCGACGCATCACCGAGCTGGCCGCGATCGAGGGGGTCACCCAGCCCGCGATGACCGTGCTGGTCCGGGTGATGGAGGAGTCCGGACTGGTCGAGCGAAGGGGCCACGCGTCCGACAAGCGGGTCACGCTGGTGTGTCTGACCGAGGCCGGCGCGTCGTACGTTCAGGCCCGGCGCCAGGCGGGCGCTGATGCGTTCGCGCGGCTGATCGACGAACTCGCCGACGACGAGGTCGAGGCCCTGGTGGCGGCGCTTCCGGCACTGGCGCACCTGGCAGAGCTCGAAAGCCAGGACCGCGAAGGGCCGAAGCGGTGACGGAGCGCACCCCGGAGCGCACCCCGGAGCGCACCCCGGAGCGCTCCGAGCCGCGGCTGCTGGTCCCCGCCCTGCTGTTCATCGCCCTGGTCGTGGCGGCGGTCGCCAGCCTCGGGACGCCGCTGATCACCAGTGTGGCGACCACGTTCCACGTTTCGCTCGACAGCGCGCAGTGGGCGCTGACCGTCGCACTGCTGAGCGGCGCCGTCGCCACGCCCGTCCTCGGCCGGCTCGGAGCCGGCCCGCACCGACGGGCCACGATCCTCGCCACGCTGGCGATCGTCGTCGTCGGCAGCGCGCTGACCGTGCTGCCGCTGCCGTTCGCGGGGCTGCTCGTCGGCAGGGCGGCCCAAGGCGTCGGGCTCGGTCTGACGGCGCTGATGATGGGCGTGGCCCGGGACCATCTTCCCGAGGAGCGCGGCACGGCGACGATCGCCCTGATCTCGGTGGTCTCGATCATCGGTGCCGGCGTCGGCTACCCGCTCACCGCACTGCTCGCCGAGATCGGCGGCGTACGGGCCGCCTACGGCTTCGGTCTGTTCGTCACCGCCGTCGCCTTCCTGACCGCGTGGCGTTCCATACCCGCGGCTCCCGAAGGCCGCTCCGCGCACGTGACCGTGGCGGGCGCGCTCGTCCTCGCGGGTGGACTGTTCCTCGTCCTGTTCCTGGCCGGCCAGCGGAGCCTGTGGAGCCGTCACCTCGCCGTGGCGGTGATCCTCGCCGTCGTCGCCGTGCTCCTGCTGTGCGTCTGGACCGCCTCCGAGCTGCGCAGCAAGGCGCCCCTGGTCGATGTCCGGGCGGTACGGCACCCGGCGGTCGCCGGAGCGAACATCGCCATGTTCGTCGGTGGCAGCGGCATGTACCTCCTGCTCACGCTCATCACGCGGTACGCGCAGACGCCGCACAGCGCCGGCTACGGCTTCGGGCTGACCACCTTCGTCGCCGGGCTGGTCCTCGTCCCGTTCTCGGTGCTGGGGTTCGTCGCCGGCAGACTCACGCCCCGGGTTCGGACGCTGATCGACGCACCCGTGCTCCTGGCCGGCAGTGCCGCCATCGTCGGCGGCGGGTTCGTCCTCTTCGCCGCGGCCCGGTCGAACCTGGCCGAACTGCTCGTCGCGATGGGTGTGCTGGGCTTCGGCGTCGGCAGCTTCTCGGCCGCCATGCCCGGCGTCATCCTGGCCGTCACGCCCAAGAGCGAGACGTCGAGCGCGATGAGCTTCAACTACGTCGTCCGCAGCGTCGGGTACTCCCTGGGCAGCGCGACAGGCGGCCTGGTCCTGGCCGCCGGCACCGACACCGGTCGTCTCTTCCCGAACGACCACGCCTACACCACCGCAGCGCTGTTCGGCATCGCCGCGATGGCGGTCACCGCCCTGGTCGCCGCCGCCCTCACCCGCCGACGCCCGCGCGAGATCAACCCCACCGCGGCCGTTGCGCTCGCCCACGAGTGCCTTCGGGTCGGGGTCGAACCGTGCGCATGCCGCACCGATCCCCCCTAGGGAGCGGTAAGTTGACGCTGCCGACCCATGAGGAGAACGACCGACGTGACCGTTGACCAGGCTGCCCTCGGCAGCGCCGTGAAGGCCGTCGTCGCTGCCGCGCGCGACGATGATGTGGCTGCCCTGTACCAGGCCGTGATGCCGCCGAGGGGTGGGGACACTCCTCCGGGCGAGGTCGCCACGTGGTTCGGGATGCTCCTCGTCCATCTGGCACTCACCGCCGCGAGCGCTTCGAAGCTGGAGCAGGGCTGCTCCCGGGAGGCCGTGTCGGCGTGGATCGAGGAGACGCTGGGCCCTCGGCCCACCCCGGCCCTGTTCCGTGCCGAGGATCCTGGCCGCATCGACCACGTCGAGGCGGTGAGCGCCGCAACGGACTACTCCCGGTGCCACGAGTATGCCGTCGACCTGGTCCGGTTGGGCCTGGTCGAGCCGGATGCGGCACCGGACGAGCGGGGCGTCGATGCCCACTGCACGGTGACGAACGACAAGAAGCTGCGGATCATCGTGATGGCGATGCTCGGCCGCCTCGCCGCCGATTCCGGCGGGCGAGGTTGACGGCGCCGCTTCGCGGGCGCGCGGGCGCCGGGCCGCCGGTGTCAGTCCGGTGCCGTGGGCTCGGCCGGGAGCGCGAGGCGGATGCGGCGCCGTGCCGGGTCCACTTCGGCGATCCGCGTCGTCAGTTCGTCGCCGACCCGGATGTCGCGGTCGCCGCCGAGCTGAGACAGTTCGGAGTTGTGGAGTAGGCCGTCCATTCCGTTGTCAACGCTCACGAACACGCCGAATGGGACCAGCTTCGTGACGCGGCCTTGCAGAACGCTGCCGACCTTGTCGACCCATGCCAGCCACGGGTTGGGCTGCAGGGCGATCAGGGACAGGACAGCCTGCCCGCGCGTCTCGGCGTCGACTCCGAGGACCGCCGCGGTCACCCGCTGGCCGATCGTCACGACCTCGCCGCAGGAGGAGATCCACTTCCACGAGACCTCCGGTGGTGGAATGAAGCCCACCGAGGGTTCGGGGGCTCCGTCAATGTCGACGAGCACGCCGAAGGTCTCGATCGAGGTAACCACCCCCGAGCGTTCTACGCCACGACGGAGTGTCGCCAGGAACTCCTTGAGCGCCGGGGAGGGAAGCGGACAGGTCACGGCCGTGACCCTACGCCACCCCTACGTCGGTGGGCGACCGGCTCGTTCCTCGTAGTCGTCAGTAGCGCCAGCGGGTGGCGGCGATGAGTTCGGCGTCCGTGTGCATCGCGAAGAGATCGGCCTCCGCGCGTCGGACGGCCAGGACGGTGTCGAAGAGTTCGGGGCCGAGTGCCTGGCGCAGGACGGCGGACTTCTCGTAGGCGTCGATCGCCTCGGGCAGGGTCGCCGGGAGGCGTTCGGCGTCGTCGAGGGCGGCGGGGTCGGTCGGGGTCTCGGGTGGGAGGGGGAGGCCGGTGTCGAGGCCGGCGAGTCCGGCGGCCAGCGCGCCGTCGATCGCCAGGTACGGGTTGGCGGCGGCGTCGAAGCACTTGAGTTCGGCGTTGGCCTGCCCGGCGGCGGAGCCGGTGATCAGGCGCAGCGCCGCCTCGCGGTTCTCCAGGCCCCAGCAGCGGTGGGCCCCGGCGAAGTGGGAGGGGACCAGCCGCAGGTAGGAGGCGGGGCTGGGGGCGCCGAGGGCGAGCAGGGCGGGCAGTTCGGCCAGGACGCCCGCGAGGAACTGCTCGGCCTCGGGGTGCAGCCCGTGGCGGCCGGGGCCGCCGTGCCCGAGGTTCCGGCCCTGTCGCCAGAGGCTGAGGTGCAGGTGGCCGCCGTTGCCGATCGAGCCTTCGGTGAACAGGGGCGCGTACGAGACCCGCAGGCCGCGCCGGGCGGAGACGGCCCGGATGGTGTGGCGCACCATCATGGCGGTGTCGGCCGCCTCGACGGGGCCTTCGGCGGCGACCGAGACCTCGAACTGCCCGGCGGCGTACTCGGGGTGGAGCTGGGCGACGGCCAGCCCCTGGTCGGTGAGGGCGCGCAGCACCTCCCGCAGGTAGTCGGAGTGTTCGATGAAGCGGGTCATCCCGTACCCCGGCGCGGTCGTCGCGGGGGCTCCGGCGGCGTCGGCCACCACCCACTCGACCTCGATTCCGGCCCGCACCGAGAACCCGCGCCGCTCGACGGCCTCGGTGACCCGGCGGGCGAAGCCGCGCTGGCAGCCGGGGTGCGGGGTGCCGTCCTGGGTGTAGCGGTCGGCCGGGGCCCAGGCCCAGCCGGGCTGGGCGGCGAGCGGGGTGAGCCGGTCGAGGTCGGGGACGAGCCGTAGGTCGCCCACCGGGCCGGTGCTCGACGGCGTGGTGGTGAAGGAGTCGTCCACCAGGGAGACGTCGAAGCAGGGTACGGCGCCGACACCGTGCTCGGCGGCGTGTTCGAGCTGGGTGAGCGGGACGGACTTCACCCGGGTGATCCCGGCGTTGTCGACCCAGCCGAACACCACCCCGTCGATTCCGTCGGCGGCGAGCTGGGTTCGGGCGGCCCGGGCCCGGGCCGCCCGATCGGCTCGGGGGTGCGTGGTGGTCATGCGGTTCATGCTGGCGTTCGTGGCGGCGGGTGGGTGAGCGGTCGGCCTGGAATTCACCCGTTCGTGAAAGGCCGGGGTTGTGGGGTGACACAGGAGTGGGGAGGCGGACGTTCTTCGGCGGCGTCCGGCGGGGCCCGGCTGTCAATGTCGTGAGGGATCACGGTGACGCCGTCCGGGTGATTTCGAGTGCTCGGGCGGGGGCTCAACGACGCTGCAACCGCCCGACGGCAGCGGGCGGGAGCCGGTGCGTGGCAGGTGCGGGCGCAGGCCCCGGAAATCCGTAGAGTGCGCGGGACGGGAGTTCAAGTCGGGCTTCACAGCCGACCTTTGGACTCCCTCGTCTCATCTCATGGGTGCCAGCAAGCCCTTGACGTCAATCATCCAGTCGGACCGGGAGTTCACCCGTGAGGCCTCATAGCATCGACGTGCGCCGGATCGCCGAACCACGCAGGACAGCCGGTCAGGAAAGATCCGGTCACCGCGCCCCGACCTCGCCGGCCGCCGGGCACGCGGTCACCGCCCCCCTCTCCGGTGATCGGTACGACCGCTCCGCGCTGCGTGCCGCGTTGGCCGCCGCCACCGAGGACGTCTCATCTACGACCTCGACGGCATCGGCCGTCAGTACGCCGCGTTGTGCGCCGAACTGCCGGGCGTGGCCGTCCGGTTCGCGATGAAGGCCTGCCCGGTGGACGAGGTGCTCGGGCACCTCGCCGGGCTCGGCTCCGGCTTCGACGCGGCCAGCCCGCAGGAGATCGCCCAGGCGCTGCGCACCGGAGTGCCGCCCGGGCTGATCCACTACGGCAACACCGTCAAGTCGGACCGCAACATCGCCGAGGCCCACCGGCTGGGCGTGCGGGACTTCGCCACCGACAGCCTGGAGGACGTCGCGGCGATCGCCGAACACGCCCCCGGCGCACGGGTGTTCTGCCGGATCGCGACCAGCGGCGAGGGTGCGCTGTGGGGCCTGAGCCACAAGTTCGGCTGCTCGCCGGAGGACGCGCCGCTGGTGCTCGACGAAGCCCGTACCGCCGGGCTGGTGCCGTCCGGCCTGTCGGTGCACGTCGGCTCCCAGCAGATGACGACCGAGGCCTGGGGTGCGGCGATCGACTCGCTGGCCGCCGTGCTGGAGGCGCTCAACCGGCGCGGCATCACCCCCACCCGGATCAACCTCGGCGGCGGTCTGCCGGCCCTCGGCGTCCTGGACCGCAGCGGGCACCCGCTGGACTCGCCACTGGACAAGATGTTCACGGTGATCCGCGAGGGCATGGAACGGCTGCGCGCCGTCAACGGCGAGCCGCTGGAGTTCGTCCTGGAGCCCGGGCGCCACCTGGTCGCCGATCACGGTGCGATCCGCGCCCAGGTGGCGCGGCTCACCTCCCGCCGCCGCCTCGACGGCACCCGGGAGGACTGGCTGTACCTGAGCTGCGGCAAGTTCAACGGCCTGTACGAGATGGACCAGCTCCAGTACCGGCTGGAGTTCCCCACCCACCCCGGCGGCCAGTTCGTCGACGCCGTCGTCGCCGGCCCGACCTGCGACAGCGACGACGCGTACGCCCGGGAGGACGGCCTGGTACGCGTCCCGCGGGCAGCCGCCTCCGGCGACCCGGTGTGGGTGCACTCCTGCGGCGCGTACGCCGCCGCGTACGCCACCCAGGGGTTCAACGGCTTCGTGCCGCTGCCGTACACCTGCGTCGGCGGTCCGGCTCTGGACGGAGAGGACGCATGACCGACACCCGGATCCGGCTGCTCGCGGAGGAGGACTGGGACGAGGTGGTCGCGCTGGAGGAGCGCGCCTACGCCGCCAGCGGCCTGTCCGAGGGGCGGGAGGCGCTGCGTTCCCGGCAGCGCGCCTCGCCGGACACCTGCTTCGTACTGGAGCACGAGGGCGGCTTCGGCGGCTACCTGCTGGCCCTGCCGTACCCGCGGTTCCGCTGCCCGGACCTGAGCCTGCCCGAGGAAGGCGCGGTCCGGGAGGGCGACCGGCCGACCAACATGCACGCCCACGACCTGGTGATCTCCGAGCGGGCGCGCGGCCGGGGACTGGCCCCCCGGCTGCTGCGGCACCTGGAGGAGATCGGGCGGGCGGCCCACTGCCGGACCCTCTCGCTGGTCGCCGTGCACGGCTCGCAGGCGTTGTGGGCTCCGCTGGGGTACCGCGCCCGGCCGGAGATCGGGCTGCCCGCGAGCTACGGCGCCGAGGCGGTCTACATGGTGAAGCTGCTGGAGGCCGCCGTCACCGAACGGTGAAGCCATCGGAACCCGCTGCCACCGATCCGGCCCTCGGGTCCTCACCCGGAGTCGACGTGGGGTGATCGCCGGCCCCGCCATGGCGGACGGCGGGCATCGGGGCGAACGGCCCGGGGAAGGATAGTCGCAAGGATCGGTTTTCGACTGCCCTCGCGGAGGACCGATGCGCCAGGACGGACGGGTCGCGGACTCCCTGCTCGCGCTGCTGAGCCGGGACTGGCTGGGAGTGCCGGTCGCGGTGCTGGTGGTGGCGGCCGGCGGCGGACTGGTCGGGACGGGGACGGCCTGGGCGGTGGCGCTCGGTGGCCCGGTGATGGCCGTCGGTGTGCTGCTGGCGGCGGGAGCCGCGCGGCACCTGGTGCTGGTGGCCCGCGAGGCGCGGGGGCATCCGCCGCCGGGGCGGCTTGTGGACGTGGGCGGGCACCGGATGCACCTCCTCGCCGAGGGGGAGGCCGGGGGCGGGCCGACGGTGGTCTGGGTGCCCGGCGGACACACCCCCGGTGAGGAGCTCGGGGAGCTGCACACGATGCTGTCGGCGAGGGCCCGGTCGGTGCTGGTGGACCGCCTCGGGACGGGCCGGAGCGATGTCGGGCCCTTCCCGCGGACGACGGCGGTCGAGGCGCAGGAGCTTCCGGCGGCGCTGGAGGAGGCGGGGGAGCGGGCTCCCTTCGTGTTCGTCGGCCATTCCTTTGGCGGGCTGCTGGTCGCGAACGTGGCCAGGCGCCGGCCGGACCTGGTGGCCGGCCTCGTCCTGCTGGATCCGACGCCCCTGGAGGTCATCGCGTTCGCGCCGCCCAACCGACGGCTCGCGGCGATGCGCCGGGGCCTCCTGCTGACGGCGGTGCGGCAGCTGTTCGGCGGCCGCCGAGGCCCCGGGTGCCGGACCGGGCCGGGCTGCGCCGCCGCGTCGGTCTTCGCCGAGCTGACGCCGTCCGGGCTGGCGAAGGTGGGCTGGGAGACCGTGGTGTACGACGGTGACCTCGGCGATCTTCCGCTGGTGCTGGTGATACCGCGGGACCTCATCGGGGGTGAGGCGGTGCTGGCCGGCGCCCGGGACGCGGCCGAGGCCGAGCGGATCAGCCGCTTCTACCTCCGGAGCAGGACGCGGTACCTGGCGGCGTCGACGTCGTCCCGGCTGGTGTACACGCCGGAGGGGACGGGCCACGACTTCCCGCACGAGGCGCCCGAGTTCGTGGTCGGCGTGGTCGAGGACCTGGTGCGGGAGCTGGGCCCGGTCAGCCCATGACCGTCCGGGCGGAGTCGGGCCGGACCGGGCGCAGGCGGGAGAAGGTGCCCAGGTCGACGACGTTGCCGGTGTGGTCGCAGCGGTGGCGGACCGGGTCGCGGTCGTGGTCGTGGCCGGACTCGACCGCGTCGATCAGGGCGGTCAGGTAGCGGCCCACCAGCGGGGCGTTCTTGAACTGGTTGCCGCTGGTGCCCATGGCGACGTAGTAACCGGCCAGCGCGGTGCGGTCGTAGACCGGGGCCCAGTCGTCGGCGACGTCGTACACGCCCGCGATCCCGAGGGGCCGGTTGGGGACGCCGATCTCCGGGAAGCGGCGGGCCGCCCGGGTGACCTGGGTCCGGAAGCGGCGGGCGGTCGGGCGGGGGTCGGCTTCGTCGGGGTCGTCGATCCACTGCGGCGGGTCGCAGGCCGGCTCGGTGCCGCCGACCAGGAGCCGGCCGCCGGGGGCCGCCCGCAGGTAGGTGCCGAGGTCGAGGTCGGCGACCACGGGGCCGAAGCCGGACGCGGCGACCACCGGGGCGAAGCCGGGTGCGGCGACCACCGGGCCGAAGCCGGGCGCGGCGACCTGGTGGACCTCCTCGCGCAGCGGCCGTACGCCGACGGTGAAGTCGTCGCCGACGCCGGCCAGCCGGTTGAGGCCGCCCGACCACGGGCCGGCGGCGTTGACCACGACCGGTGCGGCGATCCGGGTGCCGTCGGCCAGCCGGATGCCCGCCACCCGGTCCGCGGACCGGTCGACGGCCACCACGGTGTGGTGGAACAGGAAGCGCGCGCCCAGCTCGCCCGCCGCGTCCGCGAGGTTCTGGGCGGCGAGCTGCGGATCGTCGACGAACCCGGCGTCCGGGGTGAAGAGTGCGCCGAGTTCGCCGGAAGGCGCGTCGAAGAAGGCGTCGTCGTCCACCGGCTTCGGCGGCCAGTACCGGCCGGCGTCGATCCCGGGCAGCCGGCGGCGCAGCGCGTCGGCGTCCCACCGTTCGTACGGGACGCCGGCGCGGTCGAACAGGGCGGTGACGGCGGACGGGTCGGCGGCGGGGGAGTCGAGCAGGACGACGCCGGCGCGGTGGAAGGCGACGAGCGGGCGGCGGCCGGTGAGCCGCAGGTGCTCGGGCCAGGACGTCCAGAGGTGCTGGGCCTCCCAGGCGGTGGCGACCCCGTCGAAGGTGGAGTAGTTGAACCGGATGATCGCGCTGGAGGCGCTGGTGGAGCCGTGGCCGGCCGCGCCCGCCTTGTCGACGACGGTCACCTGCCGTCCGGTGCGGGCGAGTTCGAGGGCGATGGCGGCGCCGATCACTCCGGCTCCGACCACCAGGGCGTCCGGTGGGCGACTGGGCATCAGGACCTTCCGGAGGAGGGGAGGCGGGGGACGGCGTCGAGCAGCGCCCGAGTGTAGGGGTGCCGCGGCGTGCGCAACAGGGTTTCGGTGGGGGCGGTTTCGACGATCCGGCCGTCCCGCATGACCGCCAGCACGTCGGAGACGTGGCAGACCGCGGGCAGGTTGTGGCCGATGAAGAGCATGGACAGGCCGAGCCGCCGCTGGAGGTCGCGGATGGTGTTGAGGACGGCGGCCTGCACCGACACGTCCAGGGCCGAGGTGATCTCGTCGGCGATCAGCAGGGCGGGCTCGACGGCCAGGGCGCGGGCGACGGCGACCCGCTGGCGCTGGCCGCCGGACAGCTGGTGCGGCAGGCGGTCCGCGAACTCGGCGCTCAGGCCGACGAGTTCGAGCAGGGCGGGGACGCGCTCGGCCCGGGCCGGCCGGTCGAGCCGGTGGAACGCGGTGGCCGCTTCGAGGAGCGTCCGGCGGACGGTCATCCTGGGGTCCAGCGCGGTGTCCGGGTCCTGGAGGACGATCTGGACCAGTCGGCCGAGCCGGCGCCGGTCGCCGATCGTCCGGGCCCGGACCTCCCGGCCGTCGAGCAGGACCCGGCCGCCGTGTACGGGTGTGAGGCCGACGATCGCGCGGGCCAGGCTGGACTTCCCGGAGCCGGACTCGCCCACGAGCCCGAGCGTCGTGCCGGCCGGGATCTCCAGCGAGACCCCGTCGACGGCGGCGACGGGGCCGTACGGGCCGTGGTGGCGGACGGTGAGGTCGAGGACCTGAAGGGTGGTCATGAGGCGAGGACCTCCACCGGCACCGGGTTCCAGCACGCGACCCGGTGGTCCGCGTCGAGGTCTTCCAGCGGCGGGGCCTGTTCGGCGCAGTGGTCCCGGCGGCGCGGGCAGCGGGGCTCGAACGGGCAGCCGGGGGCCGGTTTCAGCGGGTCGGGCGGTGTGCCCCGCACCGTGGGCAACGGCCGGTCGCGGTCCGCCGCGAGGTCCGGTACCGACGCGACCAGGGCTCGGGTGTAGGGGTGCCGGGCGCCGCCGGCGAGCCGGTCGGCGGGCAGCGACTCGACGACGGCTCCCGCGTACATCACCAGGACGCGGTCGCAGAACTCGCCGACCAGTGCGACGTCGTGGCTGATGAACAGGACGGCGGCGGAGGTCTCCCGCCGGATGTCGGACAGCAGCCGGGTGATCTGCCGCTGCACGGTGACGTCCAGGGCGGTGGTCGGTTCGTCGGCGATGATCAGGCCCGGCCGCAGCATCAGTCCGGCGGCGATCATCACCCGCTGGCGCTGGCCGCCGGAGAGCTGGTGGGGGCGCGAGCGCAGCAGTTCGGGGGGAAGGCCGACCTTGCGCAGCGCGTCGGCGGCCTCCGACAGCGCCTGGGCGCGGCTCGCGCCGCGGTGCGCCCGGACGGCCTCGGTGAGCTGGGTGGAGATCCGCAGGGACGGGTTGAGCGCGGAGGCCGGGTTCTGGAAGACCGTCGCCAGGCCGGTCGCGAGGTGGCGGTCGCGCTGCTTCGGCGTCAGGGTGGCGAGGTCGGCGCCGAGCAGCCGGAGGGTCCGCCGGGTGACGCGGGCCCGTTCGGGGAGCAGGTCGGCGATGGCGAGCGCGGTGAGCGACTTGCCGGAGCCGGACTCGCCGACGAGCCCGACGATCTCGCCGGGGCGCAGGGCGAGGCTCACGTCGCGCACCGGCCGGATCAGCCCGCCCGGGGTGGGGAGTTCGACGGTGAGGTCCTCGACCTGGAGCACCAGGCCTTCCTCGGCGGGCCCTCCCCCGGCCTTCGGCCGGGGGGACCCCCGTGGGGCGGGCGGCGGCGCGGGCGTACGGGGTGCCGGGGTGCGCCGGGCGACGCCGCCGGCCAGGACCTCGCCGAGGAGCTGGAAGGTCACCGCCGCGTAGAGGACGGCCAGACCGGGGGCGAGGGCGGGCAGCGGGTCGGCGTAGATCCGGTCGAGCCCCTGGTTGAGCAGCTGCCCCCAGTCGTAGTCGGGCGGCTGGACGCCCAGGCCGAGGAAGCTCAGCCCGGCGAGCGCGACGAGGGCGGTGCCCGCGGCCGTGGTGGTGGCCAGCAGCAGCGGCTCGGCGGTGTTCGGCAGGACGTGCCGCCACAGCAGCCGGTGGCGGCGCAGGCCGAGGACCCGGGCGGCGGCCAGGTGGTCGGTGCCGGCGACGGCGGCGGAGAGCGTCTGGGCGAGCCGGGCGAAGCCGGGGACGCCGGCGACGGCGAGGGCGAGCACCGCTCCGGCGGCGCCCGCGCCGAACACGACCGCGAGGAACATCGCGACCAGCAGCGCGGGGAAGGCGAGCAGCAGGTTGATCAGCGCGGTGAGCAGCCGGCGGGCGCGGTGGCCGACCACGGCGGTGGCCGCGCCGAGCAGGATGCCGCCGGTGGCGCCGAGCAGGGTGGCGGCCAGGGCCAGCAGCAGGGAGGGCCGGGTGGCGGTCAGGACCCGGGCGAGGACGTCCCGGCCGAGGTTGTCGGTGCCGAACGGGTGGGCCGTGGAAGGGCCCTGGAGTACCGCGAAGGGGTCGGGACGGTCGGCCGCGGTGCCCCACAGGAGCGGTGCGGCCAGTGCGAGGACGAGCAGCGAGGCCAGCATGACCGCCGTGGTCCAGGCCATCGGTGAGCGGAGGTACCGGCGGGGAAGGGACATCTCAGCTCTCCCGGATCGTCGAACGCGGGTCCAGCACCGCCAGCAGCACGTCGACCAGGAGGCCGGAGAGCAGTACGGCGGAGCCCAGGATCAGCACCATCGCCTGGATCACCGGGTAGTCCTGGCTGACCACGGACTGGGCCATCGCCGAGCCGATGCCGGGCCAGGCGAACACCTTCTCGACCAGGACGGTGCCGGCGATCATGGCGGGCAGCAGGCTCCCGGCGACGGTGAGCGCGGCGGTGGCCATGTTCGGTGCGGCGTGCCGCAGGTAGCGGCGGGTGGGGGACAGCCGTTTGCCCCGGGCGGTGCGCAGGTAGTCCTCGCCCAGCACCTTCAGCGCCTCGACCCGGACGATGCGGACCAGGACGGCCGTCGGCGCGAGGGCGAGTGCCAGGACCGGCAGCACGAAGGACTCGGCGCCCGCCGCGCCGGCCACCGGCAGCAGTCGGAGGCCGACGGCCAGCAGCGCGGTGAGCCCGGCGGCCAGCACGAAGTCCGGCACCCCGGCCAGGCCGGCGGTGACCACGGTGAACGCCAGCTCGCCGCGCGGGCGCCGGCCGTCGCGGGTGCGGACCGCGGCGAGCAGTCCGCCGGGCAGGGCCACGGCGAGGGTGACGAGGAAGGCCAGGCCGGCGATCTCCAGGGTGGCCGGCAGCCGGGTGCGGACCAGCTCGGCGACCGGCGTGCCGGTGACCAGCGACGTTCCGAGGTCGCCGTGGACGAGGCCGCCCAGGTAGTGCCGGAACTGGGTCGGGAACGGTGCGTCGAGGCCGAGTTGGTGTCGGCGCGCGGCGACCAGGGCGGGGGCGGCGTCGACCCCGAGGGCGGCGCGGACCGGGTCGCCGGGGACGAGGCGGACCATCGCGAAGGAGGCGGTGAGCACGATCGCGAGGGAGAGCAGCAGCCGGGCGGTGCGGCGCCCGAGGAACACCGTCCAGGGGTTGCGCAGCAGGCGGGGCAGGGACACGGTCGGCCTCCCGGTCACCGGTGGAGGCGGATGCTGGTGGGGACGAGCTGGCCGCCGAAGGTGGTGGTGAAGGTGGTGCTCCGGCCGTACACGGTGCTCCGGCCGTCGGCGATCGGCAGGGCGTCGGCCGCGCGGAAGAGCGCGGCGGCGGCCCGGTTCCAGGTGCCGCAGCCCTCGGTGTCCTGCTCCCGGAGGGCCTGGGCGACCAGGGCGTCGTACTCGGGGTCGGTGATGCCCGCGAAGTTGAGGCCCTGGGCGGGGGTGGGGCCCGAGAAGAACGGGATGAAGCCGACCGGCAGGGCGAAGCCCGGCGTGGTGCCGACCACGACGTCGAAGTCGCCGGTCCGGTACATGGCGTTGACGAGTGCGGGCAGGCTCTCGGTGACGAGCTTGACGTCCGCGCCGAGCGCTGTCCAGGTCCGGGCCATCAGCTCGGCGGCGGGCGGCAGGGTGGGGCCGAGGTCGGGGCTGGTGATCAGGCGCAGCCGCAGCGGCCGGCCGTCCCTGGTCAGCCGGCCGTCCGGCCCGCGGGCCCAGCCGGCGGCGCGCAGGGCCTCGGCGGCGTCCTGGGTGGGCAGGTTGGCGGCGGCGAGGTCGGCGTGGCAGACGGCGCCCTCGGCGCCGAAGTCGCCGGCCGGGTGGCCGGTGCCGCCGACGGCGACGTTGGCGAGGCCCTGGCGGTCGAGGGCGGCCACCAGGGCGCGGCGCAGCGCCGGGTCGGCGAGGGGGCGGCCGGGGCGCTGGTTGAAGAAGGTCAGCCCGACCACCGTCGCCACGTCCTCGGCCGTCAGGCCGTGGCCGGTGAGCCGGGCGCGGTCGGGGCCGTTCACGCTCGCGATGTCGATGCCGCCGGTGAGCAGCAGGTTCGCGGCGGTCGCCGCCTGGGGCACCACCGAGAGGACGATCCGGGCCGGCAGGCCGGGCGCCGCGGTGGTCGCCCCGGCCGGGCCCCAGCTGTAGCCCTCGCGGACGGTGAACTCGTAGGGCCCGCCGGGGGAGTAGCGGGTGAGCACGTACGGGCCGGTGCCCCGGGTGGTGCGGCCGAGCGACGACGGATCGTCGAGCCCGGCGGGGCAGACGATCGGCAGCAGGCCGAGGGAGCGGGTGAGGAACGGGAAGGGCGCGGTGGTGGTGGCCGACACCGTGCCGGCCCGGTCGTCGGCGCTCGCGGTGAACGGGACGTTCGGCAGGACGGTCTGGGCGCCGGCGAGCTGCTTGGCCGGGTCGCTCGCGTACGTCAGCGCCCTGGCCACGGCGGAAGCGGTGAGCGGGGTGCCGTCGGAACAGGTGACGTCCGGACGGAGGGTGAAGGTGGCCGTGGTGGTGGAGGCCTGCCAGGAGGAGGCGAGGCCGGAGACCACGGTGCCGTCGGGGGCGAGGTTGACCAGCGAGTCGTAGGAGAAACGGGCCTGGCCGGCCCCGAAGGTGGAGTACGGGTCGAAGCTCGGCGTCTCGCTGGACGCGGCGATCCGGACGGTCCCGTGCTCCACGAGCGGAGTGCTCGTCGAGGACGGGGCGGCACCCCCGCAGCCGGCCACCGTGAGGGCCAGTGCGGCGGCGGTGAGGGAGCGGGCGGCCGACGGGGTGCGACGGGGCATGGGGCCATGGTGCCAGCGAGTTCTGTCACTGGCGAGTCAACTCGCCTGTGCAGTAAGCATGTTCGAATGCCGCGTGGTGTGGGTCGGGGTCGGACCGGCCCTTCCCGGCGGCGCTCCCGGAGGCCTCGGTCGGGACAGCCCGACGGGCCGGCGCGGGGGTTCCGTGTCGGCCGGCGCCCGCGCGCCACCCGTCGCCTCACCCGTTCGAGGGACACGGGGGCCGCCGCCCCGTGGACCGGGTGGCAGGGCGGCCCGTCGCCGCCACACTGGCCGCATGAGCGTGAGGACGAACGAGCCGGGTCATCTGGCGGACCGCTACTGGGAGTTCCTGCTGGAGCGCGAGCCGCTGCTGAGAGTTCGCCAGGGGCTCCCGGTCGGGACGCTGCCCCCGGCCTCGCCCGTCGAGGCCGAGGAGCGGGCGCGGTTCGCCGGGGAGGTGCTGGCGCGGGCGCGGGCGCTCGACGGAGCGGAGCTGCCCGGCACGGATGCCGACACCGTCGGATTCCTCGCGGGTCTGGCCGAGCAGGAGGTGCGCGCCCACCGCTGCTACTGGCTGACGCCCGCGGCCACGCCGTACCGGCTGTTCCCGCTGTCGCTGTACGTCGACGCGGTGTTCCGCCCGTTCGTCTTCGCCGAACCGGCGGACTCCGAACGGTACGTGGCACTGGTGCGCGAACTGGCCCGGGTGGTCGGCTCGATCGCCGACAAGACGACGGAACAGGCCGCCCGTGGCTTCCGGGTGCCCGCCCCGGCCCTGGCCGGAGCCCGCGCCACCCTCGTCGGCCTGCGGACCTCGGTGGCGCAGCGGGTGGAGGTGGACGACGGCCGGCTCGGCGGGCTGGGAGCGGCCGGGCGCGGGCACCTCCGGGACGGCGTACGGCGCCTGGTGGACGGCGAGTTGGTGCCGGGCTTCGACCGGCTGCTCGCCCTCCTCGACGACCCGGACTACCTGCGCGAGGCACCGCGGGAGGTCGGCTGGGCGCGCTACGAGGGCGGCGAGGAGGCGTACCGGGACTTCGTGCGGACCCAGAGCGGGGGCGACACGCCGCCCGAGCGCTGGCACGAGCTGGGCCGTGAGCAGTGCCTGGAACTCGCCGAGCGGATGCGGGAGGTACGCGCGACGCTGGGCTTCCACGGCTCGGAGGCCGAGTTCCACGAGCGGCTGCGCACCGATCCCCGGCTGTACGCCCGGACCCCCGAGGAGGTCGAGGCCCGCTACCAGGGCTACCTCGACCGGCTCGCCCCGCTGCTGCCGCGCTGGTTCGCGGTGCTGCCGGCCGCGCCGTACGGGCTGGCGCGGCTGGACCCGGCGCTGGAGGCGGGGATGACCTTCGGGTACTACGAGCAGCCGACTCCGGCCGCGCCGGTCGGGCGCTACCGCTACAACGGTTCCGGCCTGGAGGGGCGCTCGCTGATCGGCGCGGCCTCCCTGATCCACCACGAGCTGGCTCCCGGGCACCACTTCCACCTCGCCCGGCAGGCGGAGAACCGCGCCCTGCCGCAACTGCGCCGAGAGGTGGCCGAGTTCGGTGCCTTCAACGAGGGCTGGGCCGAGTACGCGGCGGGCCTCGGCTGGGAGATGGGCCTCTACGACGACCCGTGGGACGCCTACGGGCGCCTCGCGCAGGAGCGGTTCACCGCGCAGCGCCTCGTCGTCGACACCGGGCTCAACCTCGGGACGATGGGTCTGGAGCAGGCCCGGGACTTCATGCGCGCCAACTCCACCGAGGCGGAGGGCCAGATCGCCTCGGACCTGCTGCGCTACGCGACGGACCTGCCCGGGCAGGCGCTCTCCTACCGGGCGGGCTACCTGGAGTTCGTCCGGCTGCGGGCCCGGACGGAGGCCGAGCTGGGCGCCGGGTTCGAGGTGCGGGCCTTCCACGAGGCGGTGCTGGGTGGCGGTGGGCTGCCGTTTCCGGCGCTGGGGCGGAGGGTGGAGAGGGAGGTCGGCAACCGGTATTGATCTGAA
The DNA here is from genome assembly GCF_044763205.1 of Kitasatospora sp. NPDC096204. NCBI lineage: Bacteria > Bacillati > Actinomycetota > Actinomycetes > Kitasatosporales > Streptomycetaceae > Kitasatospora > Kitasatospora sp. NPDC096204. Next base: position 52,282 of record NZ_JBIWFT010000023.1, on the reverse strand, counting down.
AATCGGATCATTTGTTGATTCGGTGGCACTGTATGTCGCAACTTGCGGAAGGCGTGTCTTGTAAAGCACTCGCACGGGTGAATCTGCCGAGGATATTTGGTCCCGAGAGGATCGGCTCGACTACGGTGACAAAGGAGCGGGCGGTGGACCCCGTCGACGAGGAATTCGGCCCAGCAGGGAAATCCGGCACGGGAATCGAGAATTCCGGACGTGGGTGCTTCGGCCCGCTCTGTTGTGTGTGCTCCGGAGTTCGCAGTGCCCCCGGGGTTTCCCTGTCATCCGTCTGCGTAGAGAGGTTGGAGCAACATGCCGCCCGTAGTACCGCCCTTCCTGGTCGGCCTCATCGTCGCGCCACTGGCCAAGCGCCTCCTCAAGCCGCTGGTGCGCGGCGTCGTCAAGACGTCCGTCGGAATCGTGATGGAGGTGAAGAAGGCGGCCCACGAGGCCGGGGAGAACATCCACGACCTCGCGGCCGAGGTGGCCGCCGACATGGTGGCCGCGCAGGTCGCGTCCGACGAGCACCACCACCGGGCCGCCGAGAGCGCCAGGCCGAACGGCGAGAAGGAGGACGAGGCCGTCCAGCGGGCCGAGCACGAGGCGAGGGGCCCCAGGATCCGCGCGACCGCCGGCGCCGGCGCCGGCGCCGCCAAGACGAACTGACGCCCCCGCCGCGGGCCCGAGCCGCCGCCTGGGCGCATGTTCCGGCCGAACCCGGAGGATGTGTCCAAGCGGCGGGTCAGCCGACGGCCCGAAGGCCGAACCGTATTCCCCTTCAGAATTCCCACTTCGTCGCAGTGCTCCGCCATGCCCAATGACGGCCCATCCGCGACCTCCGCAAACAGGTGATCGTACACATGCCATCTCTGCTGGGTGCCGCAGCCGGGAACCTCTCCGTGGATTCGGACGTGCGCCCGCGTTCCGTCGTCCCGGGGCGCCAGCGCTGGGACGTCAAGCCGGTCCTCGGACGGCCCCGGACCGCCGAAATCCTCGCCGCCGCCCTGCGGCGCGTCCCCGGGATCACCGAGGCGCAGGCAAGTCCGATCACCGGTGGGGTCCTCGTCCGGTACGACGCGCGGGTGCGCGCCGCGGACGTCGGCCGGATCATCCGCAGGGCGGTCGCCCTGGTCACCCAGGGGCCGGTCGGGACGGGAGGCCCGCCGCCCGCCCGGCCCGCCGCCGCACCGGCCCCGCACCCGAACCGCGGCCTCGTCGTGCGCCCGGTCCTCGCCGTCGGCGGCGGGGTGGCGGCCGGCGTCGCGCTGATCCGCGGGTCGGCGCTCAGCAAGCAGCTGGTGGCAGTCGGCGGGATCGCGGCCGCGACCGTGGCCGTCCTGCGGAAGGCCTGGCGCAGAACCGTCGACACGGCCGGCGAACCGGCCGGGCTCGGGGACGAACGCCACCCCCTGCTGGAGATCGTCGGACCGCACCGGCGGCGGCTCCTGCGCGCCTCCGCGCTCTCCGTCGCCTGCCAGTTCTCCGAGATGGCGCTCGCGACCTTCCTCGGCTGGACCGCCCTGGTCCTCATCAAGGGCGAGGCCGCACCGCTGGTCCGCCTCGGCCTGACCACCGCCTCCGCCCAACTCTGGGGCCTCGCCGGACTGGTGGCCGTCGCCTGCGCCGCCGTCGCGGGGCTGTCGTACTCCTCGAACCTCCAGTGGCGCCAACTCGGCCAGGACATCGAGCACGACTGGCGCAGCCGCACCTACGACCACGTGCAGCACCTCGAACTGCGGCACCTGGAGGGCGAGCGGACCACCCGGATCGCCGGAGTGCTCACCGACGACGCCCGCCAGCTGGGCGCCTTCTTCGCCACCTCGGCCAGCGACGTGCTCCAGATGGGCACCAGCCTGGCGATCCTGGTGCCGGTGTTCCTGCTGCTGGCACCGCAGATCGCCTGGATCGCCTTCCTGCCGATCCCGGTCATCGCCTGGCTGTCGCTCCGCTACCAGGAGAAGGTCACCGCCGACTACGCCGCCGCCGGCGAGGACCGGGCCAGGCTGCACAGCCAGCTGGTGAACACCCTGGAGGCCGGCGCGACCGTCAAGAGCTTCTGCACCGAGGACTACGAGGCCGAGCGCGTCGACCGGTTGAGCGCGCGGGCCCAGGACAGCACCGAACAGACCGACCGGAGCACGATCCGGCACGCCGAGACCGTCCGGGTCTGCACGACCAGCTCGATGGCCGGCACCCTGCTGATCGGCGGCCGGTCGGTGCTCAACGGCAGCCTGCCGTTCGAGGTGTTCAGCCCGCTGATCGGGCTGCCCCAGATGGTGCTGCTGCGGATGAACCGGCTCGGCGGCATCGTCGACCAGTACCAGCGCACGATGTCCGCCTACGACCGCGTCCACCGGCTGCGCGCCCTGCCCGTCGAGGCCGAGGGCACCGGCGACCCGCTCGACAGCGGCAAGGTGCGCGGCGAGATCGTCCTCGACGACGTGACCTTCGCCTACCCCGGCCGGCCGCCGGTGCTGGAGGACCTCTCGCTGACCATCCCCGCCGGGCAGGTCACCGCCCTCGTCGGCGCCACCGGCTCCGGCAAGACCACGGTCGCCAAGCTGCTGATGCGCTTCCAGGACGCGGAGTCCGGCAGCGTGCTGCTCGACGGACAGGACGTCCGGGAGCTGCGGCGGCACGACCTGCGCCACGCGATCGGCTTCGTCGCCCAGGACCCGTTCCTCTTCGACGGCAGCATCGCCGACAACATCCGCTACGGCAGCTTCGGGGCCTCGGACGAGGCCGTGGTCCGGGCGGCCACGATGGCCGAGGCCCACGCCTTCGTCGCGGCGCTCCCGGACGGCTACGACACCCTGATCGGCGAACGCGGCGCCGCGCTCTCCGGCGGCCAGCGGCAGCGGATCGCCCTGGCCCGGGCGATCCTCAAGGACTCGCCGGTCGTCATCCTCGACGAGGCCACCTCCGCCGTGGACAACGAGACCGAGGCCGCCATCCAGCGCACCCTGCGCAGCTTCGCGGCCGACCGGACCATGGTCGTCATCGCCCACCGGCTCTCCACCGTCCGCCACGCGGACCGGATCTACGTCATGGACAAGGGCGGCGTGGTGGCCGAACAGGGCACCCACGACGAACTCCTCGCCCTGCACGGACTCTACGCATCCCTCTGGCAGCTCCAGGCCGGCGAACTCGCCGCCTGACCACAGCAGCAGCGCCCGCCCGCCGGCCGCGTGACGCCACCGCGGCCGGCGGGGCCCGGCGCGCCCTGCCCACACGCCTGCCCACACTTCTGGAGGTACCCCCATGTCCCGTCGCGACGGCGACGTCCTTCCGCTGACCGCGGCCCAGCGCGAGATCTGGCTCGCCGAGCAACGCTCCCGGACGCCGATCCCGGGCTACCGCGTCGGCGAGTGCCTGGAGATCCACGGGCCGGTGGACCGGGAGCTCTTCGAGACCGCGCTGCGCCGGGTCGTCGACGAAGTGGACGCCCTGCACGTGACCTTCGTCGACGACGGCGACGGTCCGTGCCAGGTCGTCCGGGAGAGCTGGGACTGGGCGCCCGCGCACCTCGACCTCAGCGGAGAGCCGGACCCGCGCGCGGCGGCCGTGGCGTGGATGGAGCGGGACCTGCTGCGCCCGCTGGACCTCGCCCGTGACCCGCTGTTCGGGCACGCGCTGATCGAGGCGTCGCCGACGGAGTTCCTCTGGTACCTGAACTACCACCACGTCGTGCTGGACGCGATCAGCAGCTCCATGCTCCGCCGGCGGGTCGGCGAGGTGTACTCGGCGCTCGCCGAGGGCGGCGCCGTGCCGCCGTGCCCGTTCGGCTCGCTGCGGGACCTCGTCGACAGCGACGCCGCCTACCGCGCGTCCGCCGACTTCGCCGCCGACCGTGCCCACTGGACCGGGCGTTTCGCCGACCTGCCCGCCCCGACCCGGCTCACCGACAGCACCGCCACCGACCCGCACCGTGCCCTCCGGCTGGCCGAGGAGCGGGAACTGCGCCGCCCGGACGCCCTGCGGGCCGCGGCCGGGCGTTCCGGCGTCCGGTGGTCCCGCGTGGTGATCGCGGCGACCGCGCTCTACGCCCACCGGCTGACCGGCAACCAGGACGTGGTGCTCGCCATGCCCGTCACCGCGCGTCGGGGCGCCGACCGCGACCTGACGGCGGTGCCGGGCACCATGTCCAACGTGGTGCCGCTGCGGCTGACGGTACGACCGGACACGCCGTGGCGCGAACTCGTCGCCCAGGCGGCGCGGGAGGTCGAGACGGCCGTCGCGCACGAGCGCTACCGCAGCGAGGACCTGCTGCGCGACCTCGGCGCCCCGGGCGGCATCGGCACGGCGTTCCCGCTGATCGTCAACATCATGGCCTTCAACTCCCGGCCGAGCTTCGGCGGGCACCCCGCCGACGTGCACCACTTCGTGTCCGGGTCGACCACCGACCTCGCCGTCTGGGTCTTCGACTACCGGGACGGCAACCCGCCGCTGCTGCGGCTGCACGGCTCGCCGGAGGCGTACGGCGACGAGGACCTCGCCGGCCACCAGGAGCGGCTGCTCGCGCTGCTGGACACCGTCGCGGACTGCGACCCGGACGAGCCGGTGGGCCGGATCGAACTGCTCACCGCCGAGGAGCGGCGCGAACTGGCGGTGCTCGGTGCCGGGCCGGTCGCTCCGGCTCCGGCTCCGGCCACGAGCCTGCCGGAGCTGTTCCGGGAGCACGTGCGGGCGACCCCGGAGCTGGTCGCGCTGGTGTGCGGGGACGTCTCGCTGACGTACGCGGAGCTGGACGCGCGGGCCAACCGGTTGGCGCACGCCCTGATCGAGCGGGGAGCCGGCCCGGAGCGGCGGGTGGCGGTGGCCCTGCCGCGCTCGGCGGAGCTTGTGGTGGCGATCCTCGCGGTGCTGAAGACCGGCGCGGCGTACGTCCCGGTCGACCCCGAGTACCCGGCCGCCCGGATCGCCTACCTGCTGGACGACGCCCGGCCGGCCCTGCTGGTCACCGACTCCCGCAACGAGGGGCGGCTCCCGGAGGGCGGGCCCGTCGACCGGCTGGTGCCGGACACCGCCGACCTGGACGGGCTGCCGGACACCGACCCGATGGTGGCCGTCGACCCGGACCACCCCGCGTACGTCATCTACACCTCCGGCTCCACCGGGCGGCCCAAGGGTGTGCTGCCGACCCACGGCGGCCTGCTCGACCTGCTCGCCGACCTCCGCCGGGTGCAGCTCGAGCCGGTGCTCGCGGAGCGGCAGCGGCTGCGGGTGGCGCTGACCACCTCGGTGTCCTTCGACGCCTCCTGGAACCAGCTGCTCGCCCTGTTCGGGGGCCACGAGCTGCACGTCCTGGAGCACGCGACCTGGACCGACCCGGACGCCTTCGTCGCCTACGCCGGGCGGTGCGGGCTCGACTACGTCGAGGCCACCCCGTCCTACCTCCGGGTACTCGTCGAGCACGGGCTGCTGAGCGACCCGCGGCGGCGGCCGGCCGTGGTCGCGGCGGGCGGCGAGGCCGTCCCGGAGCGGCTCTGGGCGCAGCTGCGGGCGGCGGAGGGGGTGCGCTGCCTCAACCTCTACGGACCGTCCGAGTGCACCGTCAACTCGGTGGTGGCGCCGCTGGGTTCGAGCCCGCGCCCGGTGATCGGGCGGCCGGTCACCAACGCCCGGCTGTACGTGCTCGACGGCGCCCTGCGGCCGCTGCCCGCCGGCGCGGCGGGCGAGCTGTACATCGCGGGCACGGGGCTGGCCCGCGGTTACCTGAACCGGCCGGGGCTGACCGCCGGGCGGTTCGTCGCCGACCCCTTCGGGCCGGGCGGCTCCCGGATGTACCGCACCGGGGACCTGGTGCGCTGGGACGCGTCCGGCAACCTGGAGTTCCTCGGCCGCACCGACGACCAGGTGAAGATCCGCGGCTTCCGGGTCGAACTCGGCGAGATCGAGGCCGTGCTCACCGAGCACCCGCTGGTCGCCCGGGCCGCCGTGCTGGTGCGCACCGAGGACGAACCGCGGCTGGTCGCCTACGCCGTCGCGGAACCCGGAGCCGCGCCGACCGAAACCGTTCTGCGCGACCACTTGCGGGACCGGCTGCCCCGGCACATGGTGCCGGCCGCTTACGTGCTGCTGGACGCCCTGCCGCTGACCCCGAACGGCAAGCTCGACCGGCGCGCCCTCCCGGCGCCCGAGCAGACCACCGCCGTCCGGGGCCGCGCCCCGCGCACCGCGACCGAGCACCTGCTCGCCGGACTGTTCGCCGAGGTGCTCGGGGTGTCCGAACCCGGCTTGGACGACAGCTTCTTCGACCTCGGCGGGCACTCCCTGCTGGCCACCCGGCTGGTCGCCCGGGCCCGCTCGATCCTCGGCGTGGAACTGCGGCTCGGCGACCTGTTCGACGCGCCGACGGTGGCGGAACTGGCGGCGGCCGTGGACGTCGCGGGCCGGGCGCGCCCGGCGCTGCGGCGGCGCGAGAGGCCGGACACCGTACCGCTGTCCTTCGCGCAGCGGCGGCTGTGGTTCCTGCACCGCATGGAACCCGCCCAGAGCGCCACGTACAACATCCCGCTGGCCCTGCGGCTGTCCGGAGAGCTGGACCAGCGGGCCCTGGAAGCAGCCCTGGCGGACCTGGTCGAGCGGCACGAGAGCCTGCGCACCGTCTTCCCGACGACGGACGGCGTGCCGTGCCAGCGGGTACTGGACCCGGACGAGGCCCGACCCCGGCTGCGGATGACCGACACCGTCGAGCGCGAACTGCCGGAGCGGCTGGCGGCGGCGGCCCGGTACGGCTTCGACCTCGCCGCGGAACCGCCGCTGCACGCCGAACTCTTCCGGACGGCGGCCGAGGAGCACGTGCTGCTGCTGGTGGTGCACCACATCGCCGGTGACGGCTGGTCGGCCGGGCCGCTCTCACGGGACCTGGCCACGGCCTACGCGGCCCGCGCGCAGGGCGCGAAGCCGCAGTGGTCGCCGCTGCCCGTCCAGTACGCCGACTACGCCCTCTGGCAGCGGGAGCTGCTCGGCGACGGCGCCGACCCGGACAGCCTGCTGAGCAGCCAACTCGCCTATTGGCGGGAACAGTTGGCAGGCCTTCCGGAGCAGGTCGAGCTGCCCTTCGACCGGCCCCGGCCGGCTGCGATGTCCTACCGGGGTGCCCACCTGCCGGTGCGGATCGACGACGAGTTGCACCAGGGCCTGCGCACCCTCGCCCGGGACGGCGGGGCCAGCCTCTTCATGGTGCTCCAGGCCGGACTGGCCGCCCTGCTGGGCAAGCTCGGCGCGGGCACCGACGTCCCGATCGGCACCCCGATCGCCGGACGCACCGACGAGGCCCTGGACGAGCTGGTCGGCTTCTTCGTCAACACCCTGGTGCTGCGCACCGACCTCTCCGGAGACCCGTCCTTCACCGAACTGCTCGGCCGGGTGCGCGCCGACGCGCTCGCCGCGTACGCGCACCAGGACGTGCCGTTCGAGCACCTGGTGGAGGCGCTCAACCCGACCCGGACGCTGGCGCACCACCCGCTGTTCCAGACCATGCTCGCCCTGCAGAACGCGCCGCTCGGCACCTTCGACCTGCCGGGGCTGCGGGTGGCCACCGACCTGGTCCACACCGGGACGGCCAAGTGCGACCTGACCTTCATCCTGGCCGAACAGCCCGACGGGCTCGCGGGCGTCCTGGAGTACAGCACCGACCTGTTCGACGAGGCCACCGCCGCCGGGATCGTCGAGCGGTGGCTGCGGCTGCTGCGCGCCGTCGTCGCCGACCCCGGCCGGCGGATCGGCCGGGTGGACGTGCTGTCCGCCGAGGAACTCGGCGCGCTGCTCCCGGCGACGCGTCCCGACCGCGCCGAGCAGCCGCCGGAGCTCGGCCTGACCGCGCTGTTCGAGCGGCAGGTGCGGGCGAACCCGGCCGCCGTCGCCCTCACGGACGGCGAAGTCACCCTGACCTACGGCGAGTTGAACGCCCGGGCGAACCGGCTCGCGCACGCCCTGATCGACCGGGGGGTGGGCCCGGAGCAGCTCGTCGCCCTGGCCCTGCCGCGCTCGGCGGAGCAGGTCGTGGCGGTGCTCGCCGTACTCAAGGCGGGCGGCGCGTACCTCCCGGTGGACCCGAACTACCCGGCCGCCCGGATCGCCTACCTGCTCCAGGACGGCCGGCCCGCGCTGCTGGTGACCACCGGCGCGGCCGGTGAGCTGCCGGGAGCGGACGGCGTGGACCGGCTGCCGCTGGACGCCGCCGACCTGGCCGGACAGCCGGACACCGACCCGAAGGTCGCGGTCGACCCCGGCCAGGCGGCCTACGTCATCCACACCTCCGGCTCCACCGGCGACCCCAAGGGTGTCGTGGTCCCGCACCGGAACGTGGTGCGGCTGTTCGACACCACCCGGGAGCTGTTCGGCTTCGGCGCCGAGGACGTCTGGACGCTGTTCCACTCCTACGCCTTCGACTTCTCGGTGTGGGAGCTGTGGGGCCCGCTGCTGCACGGCGGCCGCCTGGTGGTCGTCGACCACGAGACCAGTCGCTCGCCCCACGCCTTCCTGGAACTCCTCGCCCGCGAGCGGGTGACGGTGCTCAACCAGACGCCCTCCGCCTTCTACCAGCTGATGCGGGCGGACCACGAGGCGGGGCCAGAACTCGCCCTGCGCACCGTGGTGTTCGGCGGCGAGGCGCTGGAGCACGCCCGGCTGGCGAGCTGGTACGAGCGGCACCCGCAGGACGCGCCGCGGCTGGTCAACATGTACGGCATCACCGAGACCACCGTGCACGTCACCCACGCGGCCCTCGACGGCTCCGGCGCCGCCGGGCAGATCGGCACGGCCCTGCCGGACCTGCGGACGTACGTGCTCGACGACGCCCTGCGCCCGGTCGCCCCGGGCGTCGCGGGTGAGCTGTACGTCGCGGGCCCGGGCCTGGCCCGCGGCTACCTGAACCGGCCCGGCCTGACCGCCGGACGGTTCCTCGCCGACCCCTTCGGGCCGGCCGGCGCCCGGATGTACCGCAGCGGCGACGTGGTGCGCCGGGCGGCGGACCACAGCCTGCGCTACGTCGGCCGGGCCGACCAGCAGGTGAAGGTCCGCGGCTTCCGCATCGAGCTCGGCGAGATCGAGGCGGCCCTCGCCGCGCACCCCGGTGTCGCCCAGGTCGCCGTGCTGGCCCGGCAGGACCGCGCCGACGACACCCGGCTGGTCGCCTACCTGGTGCCGGCCGCCGCGGCCGCGCCGCGCCCGGCCGAGCTGCGCGGGTACCTGGCCGAGCGGCTGCCGGAGCACCTGGTGCCGTCCGCGTTCGCCCTGCTGGACGCGCTGCCGCTGACCGCCAACGGCAAGCTCGACCGCCGCGCCCTGCCCGCCCCCGACCTCGCCCCGGCGGCCGTCTCCCGCGCGCCGCGCACCCCGCAGGAGCAGATCCTCTGCGAGCTGTTCGCCGAGGTCCTCGGCGTGGCGTCGGCCGGTGTCGAGGACGGCTTCTTCGACCTCGGCGGGCACTCGCTGCTGGCGACCCGCCTGGCCGCCCGGATCCGCGCGACGCTCGGCGTGGAGATGCCGCTGCGCACCCTGTTCGAGGCGCCGACCCCGGCCGGCCTGGCCGCCGCCCTGGTGGCGGCCGGACCGGCGCAGGCCGCCCTGGTACGGCGCGAGCGCCCCGAGGTGATCCCGCTGTCGTTCGCCCAGCGGCGGCTGTGGTTCCTGCACCAGCTGGAGGGCGCCGGCGCGAACTACCACATCTCGCTCGCCTGGCGGCTGTCCGGGGCGCTGGACCGGCGGGCCCTGGAGGCCGCCGTGGCGGACGTGGTGGCCCGGCACGAGAGCCTGCGCACCGTCTTCCCGGCGGTGGACGGCGTGCCGCACCAGCGGGTGCTGGACGTCGCGGCGGCCCGCCCGCGGCTGCTCGTGAGCCCGACCACCGACGCCGGGCTACCGGCCGCGCTGGCGGCGGCGAAGGACCGTCCGTTCGACCTGGCGGTCGACGTGCCGCTGCGGGCCGGGCTGTTCGAGTCGGCGCCGGACCACCACGTGTTCCAGCTGGTGCTCCACCACATCGCCGGTGACGGCTGGTCGCTCGGCCCGCTCGCGCGGGACCTGACCGCCGCCTACACGGCGCGCTGCCGCGGCGAGGAGCCGCGGTGGGAGGAGCTGCCGGTCCAGTACGCCGACTACGCCCTGTGGCAGCACGAGCTGCTCGGCGAAGCCGGCGACCGCGACAGCCTGCTCGCCCGCCAGTCCTCCTACTGGAACCGGCAGTTGGCGAATCTGCCGGAACTGCTCCAGCTGCCCACCGACCGGCCCCGCCCGGCGGTCGCCTCGCACCGGGGCGGCTTCGTGCACGCCGGACTGGAGGCCGAACTGCACCGCGGTCTGCGCGAGCTCGCCCGTGCGCACGGCACCAGTCTGTTCATGGTGCTCCAGGCCGGTCTGGCCGCACTGCTGAGCAAGCTCGGCGCGGGCGACGACATCCCGCTCGGCAGCCCGGTCGCCGGCCGGACGGACCAGGCGCTGGACGAGCTGGTCGGCTTCTTCGTCAACACCCTCGTGTTCCGCACCGACACCTCCGGCGACCCGACCTTCGTGGAACTGCTGGGCCGGGTCCGGGACACCGCGCTGGCCGGGTACGCCCACCAGGACCTGCCGTTCGAGTACCTGGTGGAGGCCCTCAACCCGTCCCGTTCGCTCTCCCACCACCCGCTGTTCCAGGTCATGCTGGTGCTGCAGGACCACGACCGGGTCGGGTTCGCCCCACCCGGTCTGCGCGTCAGCGAGCTGGAAATGACCACCGCCACCTCCAAGTTCGACCTCGTTCTCTCACTGGCCGAGCAGCGCGCCGAGGACGGCTCCCCCGCCGGGATCGACGCCTTCGTGCAGTTCGCGAGTGATCTGTACGACCCGGCCACCGTCGAGACGATGGTCGCGCGCCTGGTCCGGCTGCTGACGGCGGCCGTAGCCGACCCGCGGCAGCGGCTCAGCCGCATCGAGCTCCTGTCCGCCAGGGAACGCCGCGCGCTGCTGCCCGCCGCCGAGGGCACGGCGGACGCCGAGAGCGTGCTGGCGGCCTTCGCGGCCCAGGTGGTGGCGAGGCCGGACGCGGTCGCCCTGGCCTCCGGAGAGGTGGAGGTGACGTACGGCCGGCTGAACGCGTGGGCCAACCGGTTCGCGCACTCGCTGATCGCCCGGGGGGTGGCTGCCGAGCAGATCGTGGCGCTGGCGCTGCCCCGGTCGGTGGAGTTCGTGGTGGCCGTCCTGGGCGTCCTGAAGACAGGAGCCGCCTATCTGCCGGTGGATCCGGTCTACCCGGAGTCGCGAATCGCGTTCATGCTCGACGACGCGAAGCCGAGCGTGGTGGTCGACGACCTGGCGACGGTGGCCCGGGTGACCGAGTCGCCGGAGTGGCCGGAGACCGATCCGGTCGTCACGGTGGACGCCCGGCACGCGGCGTACGTGATCTACACCTCCGGCTCGACCGGCCGGCCCAAGGGCGTGCTGGTGAGCCACGCGGGCGTGCGGGCCATGGCGGCAGCACAGGCCGAGCGCCTCGGCATCGAGCCCGGTGGCCGGGTGCTCCAGTTCTCCTCGCCCAGCTTCGACGTCTCGCTGTGGGACATCCTCGGCGCCCTGCTCAGCGGCGCCACCCTGGTGCCTGCCTCTGCGAACGAGCCGGTCGCCGCGCTGACCGACCCGAGCCTCGCGCTCACCCACGCGACCGTTCCGCCCTCGGTGCTGGCGGCGCTCTCGCCGGACGCGGTGACCGTGCCGGTACTGGCGGTGGCGGGGGAGGCCTGTCCGCCCGAGCTGGTGGCCCGCTGGGCGCCGGGACGGCTGATGCTCAACGCGTACGGCCCGACCGAGACGACGGTCGTGGTCACGATCAGCGAGCCGCTGTCGCCGGGGTCCGGCGTGCCGCCGATCGGCCGCGCCATCGCCGGTCAGCGGGCCTACGTGCTGGACCATCGCCTGGGCCTGGTGCCGCCGGGTGTGACCGGGGAGCTCTACCTCTCCGGCCCGGGTCTGGCACGCGGCTACCTGAACCGGCCGGGGCTGACCGCCGGACGGTTCGTCGCCTGCCCGTTCGGGCCGGACGGTGCTCGCATGTACCGCACCGGTGACCTGGTGCGCCGGCGTGCCGACGGCCAGCTGGAGTACATCGGCCGGGCCGACGACCAGGTGAAGGTGCGCGGCTTCCGGATCGAACTCGGCGAGATCGAGACGGCGCTTTCCGAACACCCGCAGGTCGGCCAGGTCGCGGTGATCGCGCGGAGGGACCGGGCGGCGGACACTCGCTTGGTCGCCTACCTGGTGCTCGCTCCCGGCGCCGAGCTGCGACCGGAGGAGCTGCGCGCCCACCTGCGCGGGCGGCTGCCGGACTACATGGTGCCCGCCGCGTTCGTCTCCCTCGACACCTTGCCGCTGAACACCAGCGGCAAGCTCGACAGGCGCGCGCTGCCCGAGCCCGAGTTCACTGTGTCACGGACCGGCCGGGCGCCGCACACTCCCGAGGAGCACGTGCTGGCGGGGCTGTTCGCGGAGGTGCTTGGCCTCTCCGAGGTCGGCGCCGACGACGACTTCTTCGACCTCGGCGGGCACTCCCTGCTGGCCACCCGGCTGGTCGCCCGGGCACGGTCGGTGCTGGGCGTGGAGCTGCCGCTGCACACCCTGTTCCGCACCCCGACCGTGGCCGGGCTGGCCGCCGGACTGGAGTGCGCCAGCCGGGCCCGGCTCGCCCTGGAGCGGGCGGATAGGCCTGAGCGGGTGCCGCTTTCGTCCGCCCAGCGGAGGCTGTGGTTCCTGCGCCAGCTGGAGAACGCCGACTCCGTCTACAACATGCCGCTCGCGTGGCGGCTCTCGGGCCCGCTGGACCTGGCGGCCCTCGCGGCTGCGCTGGGCGACCTCGTCGACCGGCACGAGACCCTGCGCACGGTCTTCCCGGCCGCGGACGGCGTGCCCCACCAGCAGGTACTGGCCGCCGGAGAGACGCGCCCGAGCGTGTCGGCCACCCCGGCCGATGAAACGGCCCTGCCGGAACTGCTGGCCGAAGCCGCGGCCCGAGGGTTCGACCTCGCGACCGAACCGCCGCTGCGCGCCGAGCTGTTCGAGCTCTCCGCCGACGAACACGTGCTGCTGCTGGTGGTCCACCACATCGCCGGTGACGGCTGGTCGCTGGGCCCACTGGCCGCCGACCTGGCCACCGCCTACGCGGCGCGCCGCCGGGGCGAGGAGCCGCGGTGGGCGCCGCTGCCCGTGCAGTACGCCGACTACACCCTGTGGCAGCGGGAGCTACTCGGCGAAGCCGCCGACCCGGACAGCCTGTTCGCCGGTCAGCTGGCCTACTGGACGCGGACGCTGGCGGGACTGCCGGAGCAGATCCGGCTCCCCGCCGACCGCCACCGCCCCGCGACCCCCTCCCACCGCGGCGGCCACCTGGCGGTCGAGCTGGACGCGGAACTGCACGCCGGGTTGGTCCGGTTGGGCCGGGAGCACGGCGCCAGCGTGTACATGGTGCTCCAGGCCGCCCTGGCCTCACTGCTGGAGAAGCTCGGCGCGGGCACGGACATCCCGCTCGGCAGCCTGATCGCCGGCCGGACCGACCAGGCGCTGGACGACCTCGTCGGGTTCTTCGTCAACACTCTGGTGCTGCGGACCGACACCAGCGGTGACCCGTCGTTCGCCGAGCTGCTGGGCCGGGTCCGGGAGGGCGCGCTCGGCGCGTACGCCCACCAGGACCTGCCGTTCGAGCAGGTCGTCGAGGCGCTCAACCCGTCCCGGTCGCTCGCCCGCCAGCCGCTGTTCCAGGTGCTGCTCGCGCTGCAGAACACGCCCCGCACCGAGTTCGCGCTGAGCGGCCTGGCGGCCGAGATCGTCCCGGTGCGGACGCCGACGACGATGTTCGACCTCGGCTTCCACCTGCTGGAGGGGGGCGGCACCGGCGGGCCGGCCGAGGGCATCGTCGGGCGGGTCGAGTACAGCACCGACCTGTTCGACCACGCCACGGTGGAGGCACTGGTCGCCCGGTGGCTGCGGCTGCTGGCGGCGGTGGTCGCCGAGCCGGACCGGCCGCTCAGCCGGATCGACGTGCTCACCGCCGAGGAGCGGCACGAGCTGCTGGTCGCGCGCAACGACACCGGTCGGCCCGTCCCCGCCGCCACGCTGCCGGCCCTGTTCGAGGCGCGGGTCCGGGCCACCCCGGAGGCCGAGGCGGTGGTGTTCGAGTCCACCGTGCTGACCTACCGCGAGCTGAACCGTCGGGCCAACCGGCTGGCGCACGCGCTTATCGCCCGCGGGGTCGGGCCGGAGCAGGTCGTCGCGCTGCGGCTGCCGCGCTCGGCGGAGCTGGTGGTGGCGATCCTCGCGGTGCTGAAGACCGGTGCGGCGTACCTGCCGGTCGACCCGGACTACCCGGCAGTCCGCATCGCGTACATGCTGCAGGACGCGCGCCCGGCCGTGGTGCTCGACGACCTCGCCGCCGTCACCCCGGGCGGGGAGTGGCCGGAGCACGACCCGGCCGTCGCCGTGGACGCCCGGCACCCGGCCTACGTCATCTACACCTCCGGCTCCACGGGCCGGCCCAAGGCCGTGGTGATGCCCGCGGCCGGGCTGCTCAACCTGCTGACCTGGCACCACGAGGCCGTCGGCGGCGAACCCGGCACCCGCACCGCGCAGTTCACCGCGATCAGCTTCGACGTCTCCGTGCAGGAGCTGCTCTCCGCGCTGCTGTACGGCAAGACCCTGGTGGTGCCGACGGAGGAGCAGCGCCGCAGCGCCGAGCTGTTCGCGCACTGGCTGGACCGGCACCGGGTGGGCGAGCTGTTCGCGCCCAACCTGGTGGTCGAGGCGCTGGCCGAGGCCGCCGAGGAGGCCGGGCTGGAGCTGCCGCACCTGCGGCTGGTCGCCCAGGCCGGCGAGGCGATGCGGCTCGGCGGTGCGGTGCGCCGCTTCCGGACCCGCCGCCCGGGCCGGGTGCTGCACAACCACTACGGCCCCGCCGAGACCCATGTGATCACCGCCTATCCGCTGCCGGTCGACCCGGCGGACTGCCCGCTGCCGGTGCCGATCGGCCGGCCGATCGCCAACTGCCGGGTGTACGTGCTGGATTCGGCTCTGCGGCCGGTCGCCGCCGGGGTGCTGGGCGAGCTGTACCTGGCCGGCGCGGGGCTGGCCCGCGGCTACCTGAACCGGCCGGGGCTGACGGCGAGCAGGTTCGTCGCCGACCCGTACGGCCCGGCGGGCTCGCTGATGTACCGCACCGGTGACCTGGCCCGCTGGCGCTCCGACGGGGAGCTGGAGTTCGCCGGCCGGGTGGACCACCAGGTCAAGGTGCGCGGCTTCCGGATCGAACCGGGCGAGATCGAGGCCGAGCTGACGGCCCACCCGGGCGTCGCCCAGGTGGCCGTGCTCGCCCGCGAGGACCGGGGCGAGACCCGGATCGTCGCGTACGTCGTCCCCCCGGCCGGAGCCGGGTCGAGCGCGGCGGAGCTGGCGGCGTACCTGCGCGACCGGGTGCCGGACTACCTGGTGCCGTCCGCGTTCGTCCTGCTGGACGCGCTGCCGCTGACGCCCAACGGCAAGCTGGACCGGGCGGCGCTGCCCGCGCCCGAGCCGACCGGTACGACCGGTGGCCGCGCGCCGCGCACCCCGCAGGAGCAGATCCTCTGCGAGCTGTTCGCCGAGGTGCTGGGCGTGGCCCGGGTCGGGGTCGACGAGGACTTCTTCGACCTGGGCGGGCACTCCCTGCTCGCCACCCGGCTGGTCTCGCGGGTCCGCGCCACCCTCGGGGTGGAACTGGAGCTGCGCAGCCTGTTCCGCACCCCGACACCCGCCGGACTCGCGGCCGGGCTGCACGACGCCGGCACCGCGCGGCAGGCCCTGGTGCCCCGGCCCCGCCGAGAGCCGATGCCGCTGTCGTTCGCCCAGCGCCGGCTCTGGTTCCTCCAGCAGTTCGGCGCGCCGAGCGCCACCTACCACATGCCGCTCGCCCTGCGGCTGTCCGGCGACCTCGACCGGCCCGCCCTGAGCGCCGCGCTCGCGGACGTGGCGGCCCGGCACGAGACCCTGCGCACCGTCTTCCCGCACCTCGCCGGAGTCCCGTACCAGCGGGTGCTGGACTCCGCCGAGGCCGCCGTCCCGCTGACCGTGCGCGCGGCCGGGGAGGCGGAGCTGCCCGCCCTGCTGCGCGAGGCGGCGGTGCGCGGCTTTGACCTCACCTCGGAGGTGCCGCTGCGGGCGGAGCTGTTCGCGGTGGCGGACCGGACCGACGAGCACGTGCTGCTGCTGGTGATGCACCACATCGTCGGGGACGGCTGGTCCATGGGCCCGCTGGCCCGTGACCTGGCCACCGCCTACACCGCCCGGCACGGTGGCGGGGCGCCGGCCTGGCCGCCGCTGCCGGTGACGTACGGCGACTACACCCTGTGGCAGCACGAGATCCTGGGCGACGAGCAGGACGCCGACAGCGTGTTCGCCCGCCAGGTCGGCTACTGGAGCGAGGCGCTGGCGGGGCTGCCCGAGCAGCTGCGGCTGCCCGCCGACCGGCCGCGCCCGGCCACCATGTCGTACGGCGGCGACCTGCTGGAACTCCGGATCGACGCCGAACTGCACGCCGCTCTCACGGGGTTGGCGCGTCGCTCGGGCACGACCCTGTTCATGGTGCTGCAGGCGGCGCTGGCGGCGCTGTACACCCGGCTGGGCGCGGGGACGGACATCCCGATCGGCAGTCCGATCGCGGGGCGTACCGACGAGGCGCTGGACGAGCTGGTCGGGTTCTTCATCAACACGCTGGTGCTGCGGACGGACACCAGCGGTGATCCGTCGTTCAGCGAACTGCTGGCGCGGGTGCGGGAGACGGCGCTGTCGGCGTACGCGCACCAGGACGTGCCGTTCGAGCACCTGGTGGAGGCGTTGAACCCCGCCCGCTCGCTGTCCCACCACCCGCTGTTCCAGACCGGGCTGGTCGTGCAGAACGCGCCGGGCGGCGACTTCGACCTCCCCGGCCTGGGGGTCTCCGGGGTGACCGTGCTCACCGGGACCGCGCGGCTCGACCTGACCTTCGGCTTCGCGGAGGAGCACGGGCCGGACGGCGCGCCGGCCGGGCTGAGCGGGGCGGTCGAGTACAGCACCGACCTGTTCGACCGCTCGACGGTCGAGGCGCTGGCGGCCCGGTGGACCAGGCTGCTGGCGGCCGTCGCCGCCGCCCCGGACCAGCCGATCGGCGGGATCGACCTGCTGTCCGCCGAGGAGCGGCGCGAGCTGCTGCCCGCCGTCGACGGCGAGGCGGCCGCGGTGAGCCTGCCGGAGCTGTTCGCGGCGCAGGTGGCGGCGACGCCGGACGCGGTCGCCCTCGTCCAGGGCGAGAGCGAGCTGACGTACCGTCGGTTGAACGCGTGGGCGAACCGGTTCGCGCATGCGCTGATCGCGCGGGGTGTCGGCCCGGAGCAGCTGGTGGCGGTGGCGCTGCCGCGTTCGGTGGAGTCGGTGGTGGCCGTCCTGGGTGTGCTGAAGGCCGGGGCGGCGTACCTGCCGGTGGATCCGGCGTACCCGCGGGCGCGGATCGACTTCATGCTGGACGACGCCCGTCCGGCGGTGCTCGTCGACGACCCCGCGACGGTCTCGGACGGGGACTGGCCGGACACCGACCCGCAGGTCGCGCTCGACGTCCGGCACCCGGCGTACGTGATCTACACCTCCGGCTCCACCGGCCGCCCCAAGGGCGTGGCCGTGAGCCACGGCGGGGTGTCGGGCCTGGTGGCGGCGCAGACCGAGCGGCTCGGCGTGGCGCCGGGCAGCCGGGTGCTCCAGTGCGCCTCGCCCAGCTTCGACGCCTCCTTCTGGGACCTGTGCGGCGCCCTGCTCGCCGGTGCCGCCCTCGTCCTGGCCCCGGCCGAGGCCCCGCTGGAGGCCCTGACGGACCACCGGCTCGACATCACCCACGTCACCCTGCCGCCCTCGGCCCTGGCCGCCCTGCCGGTGTGCTCGGTGGCGGTGCCCACGCTGGTGGTGGCCGGTGAGGCCTGCCCGCCGGAACTGGTGGACCGCTGGGCGCCGGGCCGGCGGATGATCAACGCGTACGGTCCGACCGAGACCACGGTGTGCGCCACGATGAGCGAGCCGCTGTCCCCGGGGGCGGGCGTGCCGCCGATCGGCCGGCCGGTCGCGGGCCTCCGGGTGTACGTGCTGGACGAGCGGCTGCGCATCGTGCCGCCGGGCGTGACGGGGGAGCTGTACATCGCCGGCCCAGGGCTGGCGCGCGGCTACCTCAACCGGCCCGCGCTGACGGCGGGGCGGTTCGTCGCCTGCCCGTTCGGTCCCCCGGGCGCCAGGATGTACCGCACCGGAGACCTGGTGCGGCGACGTGCATGGGGGTCCCCCCGGCCGGAGGCTGGGGGAGGCGAGCTGGAGTACGTCGGCCGCGCCGACGACCAGGTGAAGGTGCGCGGCTTCCGGGTCGAACTCGGTGAGGTCGAGGCCGCGTTGGCCGGCCATCCCGCTGTCGCCCAGTGCGCCGTCCTGGCCCGGGACGACCGGCTCGTCGGCTATGTGGCGGCCCGCCCCGGCGCGGCGGTCCGGCCGGCGGAGCTGGCGGCGCACCTGCGCGACCGGCTGCCCGACTACCTGGTCCCGTCGGCGTTCGTGGTGCTGGACGCCCTGCCGGTGACGCCGAACGGGAAGCTGGACCGCGCCGCTCTGCCCGCGCCGGAGTCCGCGACCACGGAGGCGGGCCGGGCGCCGCGCACGCCGCAGGAGCAGATCCTGTGCGGCCTGTTCGCCGAGGTGCTCGGTGTGCCGCAGGTCGGGGTCGACGAGGACTTCTTCGACCTGGGCGGGCACTCCCTGCTCGCGACCAGGCTGGCCGCGCGGGTGCGCTCGGTGCTCGGCGTGGAGCTGGGGCTGCGTGCGCTCTTCCAGGCGCCCACCGTGGCGGGCCTGGCCGGGGTGCTGGCCGGGGCGGGCCATGCCCGTCCGGCGCTGACGCCGCACGAGCGACCGGACGCGGTGCCGCTGTCCTTCGCGCAGCGCCGGCTCTGGTTCCTGCACCGCATGGACGCCGCCGCCGCGACGTACCACATCCCGCTGGCGCTCCAGCTGACCGGGACGTTGGACCGGGCGGCGCTGGACCAGGCGCTGGCCGACGTGGTGGCCCGGCACGAGAGCCTGCGGACGGTCTTCCCGGAGATCGACGGCGTCCCCTGCCAGCGCGTCCTGGACCCGGCCGCGGCCCGTCCCCGGGCACGGCTGACGGAGGTGCCGGAGGCCGAACTCCTCGATCAGCTGGCCGAGTTCGCCCGGCAGCCGTTCGACCTGGCGGCGGAACCCCCGCTGCGGACCGGGCTGTTCGCGCTCGCGGACAAGGCCGACGAGCACGTGCTGCTGCTGGTCATGCACCACATCGCCGGCGACGGCTGGTCCACCGGCCCACTGGCCCGGGACCTGGCCGAGGCGTACGCGGCCCGCCGCGAGGGCCGGGCGTCGAACCGGCCGGCACTGCCGGTGCAGTACGCCGACTACACGCTGTGGCAGCGCGAGCTGCTCGGCGAGGCCGCCGACCCACAGAGCCGGTTCGCCGAGCAACTCGGCTACTGGAAGCGGCAGTTGTCCGAGCTTCCGGAGCTGATCCAGCTGCCCACCGACCGGCCCCGGCCGGCCGTCGCCGACTGGCGCGGGGACCACGTCGGCCTGCAGCTCGACGCCGAACTGCACGCCGCTCTCACGGAGTTGGCGCGGCGCACCGGCACGAGTCTGTTCATGGTGCTGCAGGCGGCGCTGGCGGCGCTGTACACCCGGCTGGGCGCGGGGACGGACATCCCGATCGGCAGCCCGATCGCTGGGCGTACCGACGAGGCGCTGGACGAGCTGGTCGGGTTCTTCGTGAACACGCTGGTGCTGCGCACCGACACCAGCGGTGACCCGAGCTTCGCCGAGCTGCTGGGTCGGGTGCGGGAGACGGCGCTGTCGGCGTACGCGCACCAGGACGTGCCGTTCGAGCACCTGGTGGAGGTGCTGAACCCGTCCCGCTCGCTGTCCCACCACCCGCTGTTCCAGACGATCCTGGCCGTGCAGAACGCGCCGATGGGCCGCTTCTCGCTGCCCGGGCTGGAGGTGGCCACCTATGCGGTGGCCACCGGAACCGCCAAGTTCGACCTCGGGGTGAGCCTGGTCGAGCAGTTCGGCCCGGACGGGAGCCCCGCCGGGATCGTCGGCGCGGTCGAGTACGCCACCGACCTGTTCGACCGCTCGACGGTCGCCACCCTGGTCGCACGGTGGGCCAGGCTGCTGGAGGCGGTCACCGCCGACCCGGACCGGCCGATCGGGGGGATCGACCTCCTCGACGCCGAGGAGCGGCACCGGCTGCTGGAGCACGGCAACGCGACCGCCCGCGAGGTGGACGCCGTCCCGGTGCCGCGGGCCTTCGCGGCGCAGGTCGCGGCGACGCCGGACGCGGTCGCCCTCGTCCAGGGCGAGAGCGAGCTGACGTACCGTCGGTTGAACGCGTGGGCGAACCGGTTCGCGCATGCGCTGATCGCGCGGGGTGTCGGCCCGGAGCAGCTGGTGGCGGTGGCGCTGCCGCGTTCGGTGGAGTCGGTGGTGGCCGTCCTGGGTGTGCTGAAGGCCGGGGCGGCGTACCTGCCGGTGGATCCGGCGTACCCGCGGGCGCGGATCGACTTCATGCTGGACGACGCCCGCCCGGCGGTGCTCGTCGACGACCCCGCGATGGTCTCGGACGGGGACTGGCCGGACACCGACCCGCAGGTCGCGCTCGACGTCCGGCACCCGGCGTACGTGATCTACACCTCCGGCTCCACCGGCCGCCCCAAGGGCGTCGTGGTCGGCCACGGCGGTGTGGCCAGCCTGGTGGCCGCCCAGATCGAACGGTTCGCGATCGAACCCGGCAGCCGGGTGCTCCAGTTCGCCTCGCCCAGCTTCGACGCCTCGGTGTCGGAGATCTTCACCGCCCTGCTGCGCGGAGCGGCCCTGGTGCTGCCCCCGGCGGCCGATCCGGTGTCCGCGCTGTCCGACCCGGGCCTGGCGGTCACCCATGTGACCGTGCCGCCGTCCGTCCTGGCCGCCCTGCCGGTGTGCTCGGTGGCGGTGTCCACGCTGGTGGTGGCCGGTGAGGCCTGCCCGCCGGAGCTGGTGGACCGCTGGGCGCCGGGCCGGCGGATGATCAACGCGTACGGTCCGACCGAGACCACGGTGTGCGCCACGATGAGCGACCCGCTGTCGCCCGCGTCCGGCGTGCCGCCGATCGGCCGTCCGATCACCAACGCCCGGGTCTACGTGCTGGACGAGCGGCTGCGGCCGGTGCCGCCGGGCGTACCGGGGGAGCTGTACGTGACCGGTGCCGGGCTGGCGCGCGGGTACCTGAACCGGCCCGGTCTGACGGCCGGACGGTTCGTCGCCTGCCCGTTCGATGCCTCGGGCGCCAGGATGTACCGCACCGGGGACGTGGTCCGCTTCCGTGCCGACAGCCAGCTGGAGTACCTCGGCCGGGCCGACGAGCAGGTGAAGGTGCGCGGCTTCCGGGTCGAGCCCGGCGAGGTCGAGTCGGCCCTGGCCGAGCACCCCGCCGTCGCCCGGGCCGCCGTCCTCGCCCAGGACGACCGGCTCATCGGCTATGTCGTCCCGCGACAGGAGCCCGCCCGCGACAGCGGCGTCGAGGCCGACCACGTGGACGAGTGGCGGGGCATCTACGACGCCCTGCCCATCACCCCCGAGGAGGCCGCGTTCGGCCGGAACTTCGTGGGCTGGAACAGCAGTTACGACGCCGCTCCGATCCCCGTCGAGCAGATGCGGGAATGGCGGGACGCGACCGTCTCCCGGATCCTGGCCCTGCGCCCCCGCCGGGTGCTGGAGGTCGGCGTCGGGACCGGCCTGCTGCTCTCGCAGATCGCCCCGCAGTGCGAGACCTACTGGGCGACCGACTTCTCCGCCACCGCGATCGACGCGCTCGCCGTCCAGGTGGCGCGCCGACCGGAGCTGGCCGAGCGGGTCGTGCTCCAGACCCGTCCGGCGCACGACACCGACGGGCTGCCGGCCGGGACGTTCGACACCATCGTGATCAACTCGGTGGTGCAGTACTTCCCGTCCGCCGAGTACCTCGCCGACGTGATCGGGAAGCTGACGGCGCTGCTCGCCCCCGGCGGCGCGCTGTTCATCGGTGACGTCCGCAACCTGCGGCTGCTGCGCCCGCTGGCCACGGCCGTCCAACTGCACCGCGCCGGGGACGGCGCCGACCTCGCGGCCGTGCGCCGCGCCGTGGAGCAGGCCCTGCGGGTCGAGAAGGAACTCCTGGTCGACCCGGACTTCTTCACCGCCCTGCGGGAGCAGGGCACCGGCATCGGCGCGGTGGCCGTGGAGGTCAAGCGCGGCCGCCACCACAACGAGCTGAGCCGCTACCGCTACGACGTGACGCTGCACAAGCGGCCCGCCGTACCCGTCCAGCCGCTGGACCTGGCCTGGGGCCGGGACGTCGCCGGGCTGGCGGAGCTGCGCGAACTGCTCGGGCGACCGGGCGCCGGCCCGGTGCGCCTCAGCGGGATCCCGAACCGCCGCGTCGCACGCGAGGCCGAGCTGGCCCGGGCGGTGCGCGACGGGGACGGCACGCTCGCCGGGCTGCTGGAGCGGCTGCACGGTCCGGACGGCGCCGAGCCGCACGGTCCGGACGGTGCCGAACTGCCCGACCCGGAGGACTTCCACGCCCTCGGCGGGGAGTTCGGCCGCCGGGTCGACCTCACCTGGTCGGCCGACGCGCCCGAAGCCCTCGACGCGCTCTTCACCGACTGCACCGACGGCGCCGACTCCACCGACGGGCCGGCGGACGCACCCGTCGAGGCCTACCGGCCGGTGCGCGGCGGCGGCACCGCGCTGTCCTCGCTGACCAACCGCCCGACCGGCAGCCGGGGCACCGGCGCCCTCATCGGCGAACTCCGCGACTGGCTGCGGGGCCGGCTGCCCGACTACCTGGTCCCCTCGGCGTTCGTGGCGCTGGACACGCTGCCGCTGACCGCCAGCGGCAAGCTCGACCGCCGTGCCCTGCCCGCCCCCGACCTCGGCCCGGCCGTGGTCGGGCGGGCGCCGCGCACCCCGCAGGAGCAGCTCCTCGCCGAGCTGTTCGCCGAGGTGCTCGGACTGGCGCAGGTCGGGGTCGAGGACAGCTTCTTCGACCTCGGCGGGCACTCCCTGCTGGCGACCCGGCTGGCCTCCCGGGTCCGCGCGACCCTCGGCGCGGAACTGGAGGTCCGCACGCTCTTCGAGACCCCGACCGTGGCCGCCCTGGCGGCCCGCCTGGATGGCTCCGGAACGGCGCGGCCCGCGCTGACCGCCCGGTCCCGCCCCGAGCACGTACCGCTGTCCTTCGCCCAGCGCCGGCTGTGGTTCCTGCACCGGATGGACGGGCCGAGCGCCACCTACAACATGCCGCTCGCGCTGCGCCTGACCGGTGAACTGGACCGGCCGGCCCTGCACGCCGCGCTCGCGGACGTGGTCGCCCGGCACGAGAGCCTGCGGACGGTCTTCCGCGAGACGGACGGCGTGCCGTACCAGGTCGTGCTGAGCGCCGCGGACGCGTACCCGGAGCTGCCGCTGGTCGAGCTCGACGAGGACCGCCTGGCCGAACGGCTGGCGCGGACGGCCCGGCGCGGCTTCGACCTGGCCGCGGAGCCGCCGGTCCGGGCGGAGCTGTACGCGCTCGCGCCCGGCCGGCACGCGCTGCTGGTCGTGGTGCACCACATCGCCGCCGACGGCTGGTCGATGGGCCCGCTCTCCGCGGACCTCGCGGCCGCCTACGCGGCCCGCTGCCGGGGCGAGGAGCCGCAGTGGGCCCCGCTGCCGGTGCAGTACGCCGACTACACCGGCTGGCAGCGCGACCTGCTCGGCGACGCCGCCGACCCGGACAGCCTGTTCGCCCGGCAACTTGCCTACTGGAAGGAAGAGTTGACGGGCATGCCGGAGCAGCTCCAGCTGCCCGCCGACCGGCCCCGCCCGCCGGTCGCCTCCCAGCTGGGCGACCGGGTCGCCGTCCGGCTGGACGCCGAACTGCACCAGGCCGTGCGGGACCTCGCCACCGAGCGCGGCGCCAGCATGTTCATGGTGCTCCAGGCCGGCCTCGCCGCGCTGCTCACCCGCCTCGGCGCCGGTAGCGACATCCCGATCGGCAGCCCGATCGCCGGCCGCACCGACCAGGCACTGGACGAGCTCGTCGGCTTCTTCGTCAACACCCTGGTGCTGCGCACCGACACCGGCGGCGACCCCGGCTTCGCCGAACTGCTCGGCCGGGTACGGCAGAAGGCGCTCACCGCGTACGACCACCAGGACGTGCCGTTCGAGTACCTGGTCGAGGTGGTCAACCCGGCGCGGTCGCTGGCCCGCCACCCGCTGTTCCAGGTCATGCTGGCCCTGCAGAACGCGCCGCTGGGCGAGTTCGCGCTGCCGGGGCTGGAGACCGGCCACCTGGAGGCGCCGACCGGGACCTCCCGGGTCGATCTGACCTTCAGCCTGGCCGAGCAGTTCCGCCCGGACGGTGCCCCCGGCGGCCTGGTCGGCGCGGTGGAGTACGCCACCGACCTGTTCGACGCGCCCACCGTGGAGCTGCTGTTCGACCGCCTGGCCCGGCTGCTGCGCACGGCGGTCGCCGACCCGGACCGGCCGCTCAGCCGGATCGACCTCCTGTCCGAGGAGGAGCGCCACCGGCTGCTGCACGGGTTCAACGACACGGCCGCCGAGCTGCCCCGGGCCGCGGTGCCGGAGCTGTTCGCCCGCCAGGTGCGGGCCACCCCGGACGCGGTGGCCGTCGTGGCGGGCGGCACCGAGCTGACCTACCGGGAGCTCGACCGGCGCTCCAACCGGCTCGCCCGGGCGCTGGTCCGCCAGGGCGTCCGGCCGGAGACACCCGTCGCGGTGCTGATGGAACGCTCGGCGGACCTGGTCGTGGCCATCCTGGCGATCGTCCGGGCGGGCGGCGCCTACGTGCCGCTGGACTCGCGCTTCCCGGCGTCCCGGATCGAACTGATCCTGCGGGAGAGCGGCGCGGCCCTGGTGCTCACCGCGGAGGTGCTGGCCGCCCTGGTGGACGCCGAGCCCGACCCGTCTGCCGTCGAAGTCCCGTGTGATCCACGGCAGTTGGCGTACATCATGTACACCTCCGGGTCGACCGGGCGGCCCAAGGGCGTGGCCGTCACCCACCGCGACGTGGTCGGCCACGCGCTGACCCCCGAATGGCGCGGCGGCGGACACGAGCGGGTGCTGATGCACTCCCCGACGGCCTTCGACCTCTCCACCTACGAGCTGTGGGTGCCGCTGCTCAACGGAGGCCGGATCGTGGTCGCACCGCCCGAGCAGCTCGACCTCGACCTGCTCCAGCACACCATCGGCACGCACGGGGTGACCGGCCTCTGGCTCACCGCCGGACTCTTCCGGCTGGTCGCCGAGGAGCGCCCCGGCCTGCTCGCCGGGGTGCGCGAGGTGTGGACCGGCGGCGACGTGGTCTCCCCGGCCGCGGCCGCCCGGGTGCTGGAGGCCTGCCCCGGCATCGAGGTGGTCAACGGCTACGGCCCCACCGAGGCCACCACCCTGGCCACCTGCCACCCGGTGCGTGACCTGCCCGAGCAGGCCGCCTCCGTGCCGATCGGCGGCCCGATGGCCAACATGCGCGCCTACGTGCTCGACGACCACCTGCGGCCGCTGCCCGCCGGGATGGTCGGCGAGCTGTACCTCGCGGGGGTCGGCGTGGCCCGGGGCTACCACGGCCGGCCCGGCCTCACCGCGGAGCGCTTCACCGCCGACCCGTACGGGCCGTCCGGGAGCCGGATGTACCGCACCGGCGACCTGGCCTGGTGGCGGCCCGAGGGCACCCTGGAGTTCGCCGGACGCGCCGACCACCAGGTCAAGCTGCGCGGCCTGCGGATCGAGCCCGGCGAGATCGAGGCCGTCCTGGCGGGCTGCCCGGGCGTCGCCCAGGCGGCCGTGGTCGCCCGCGAGGACCGGCCGGGCGACAAGCGGCTGGTCGCGTACCTGGTGCCCACCCCCGAGGGCGCGCCGGAGGTGGTCGAGCTGTCCGGCCGGCTGCGCCGCGACCTGCCCGACTACATGGTGCCGGCGGCGTTCGTCACCGTGGACGCGCTGCCGCTGACCGCCAACGGCAAGCTCGACCGGGCCGCTCTGCCCGCCCCCGAGTACGGGGCGTCGGACGCCGGCCGCGGCCCGCGGACGCCGCAGGAGCAGTTGCTGTGCGGCCTGTTCGCCGAGGTCCTCGGCCGGGAGCCGGTGTCCATCGACGACAACTTCTTCGACCTGGGCGGGCACTCGCTGCTGGCCGCCCGGCTGGCCTCCCGGGTCCGCGAGACCCTCGGCCTGGAGCTGGGGCTGCGCATGCTGTTCGAGGCGCCGACGGTGGCCGGGCTCACCGAACGCCTGGTCATGAACGACCCGGACGACGCGCTGGACGTGGTGCTGCCGCTGCGGTCGACCGGGACGGGCACGCCGCTGTTCTGCGTCCACCCCGGCGGCGGCATCAGCTGGTCGTACAGCGGGCTGCTGAACCACGTCGGCCCGCAGCACCCGGTCTACGCGATCCAGGCGCGCGGCCTCGGCCGGCCCGAACCGCTGCCGACGTCCTACGAGGAGATGG
Organism: Kitasatospora sp. NPDC096204; assembly: GCF_044763205.1. NCBI lineage: Bacteria > Bacillati > Actinomycetota > Actinomycetes > Kitasatosporales > Streptomycetaceae > Kitasatospora > Kitasatospora sp. NPDC096204. The sequence continues at coordinate 25,734 of NZ_JBIWFT010000023.1, read as the reverse complement.
CGGCCGACTACGCCGACCACATCCGGAAGATCCAGCCGGAGGGCCCGTACCTGCTGCTCGGCTGGTCCGCCGGCGGGCTGATCGCCCACGCGCTCGCCTGCGAGCTGCAGTCGCGCGGCGAGCGGACCGCGCTGCTGGCGATCCTCGACGCCTACCCGGTGAAGGACGTGAAGTTCGAGGAGGTGCCGGTGCCCACCGAGCGGGACGTGCTCGTCGGGGTGCTCGACGTCGACCCGGACGAGCTGGGCGACCGGGAGATCACCTACGCGGAGGTCGCCGAGGTGCTGAACCGGCGGGGCAGCGCGCTGGCCGGCCTGACCGAGCGGCAGGTCGAGGTGGTCGTCCAGATCATGATCAACAACGCGAAGCTGGCGGTCGACTTCGTCCCCGGGACCTTCGACGGGGACCTGCTGCTCTTCAACTCCACGATCGACCGGAGCGCCGACGACAACGCCGGGCCCGGGATCTGGCAGCCCTACATCACCGGCCGGATCGAATCGCACGAGGTCACCACCCGGCACAACCGGATGACCCAACCCGGCTCGCTGGCCCAGATCGGACCGGTCCTGGCCGCCAGGATCGCCGACGTCACCGGCGACGCCACCGTTTCCCACCACCAGGAGGACTGACCCATGACCAACCCCTTCGACGACCAGGACGGCACCTTCCTCGTGCTCGTCAACGACGAGAACCAGCACTCGCTGTGGCCGCAGTTCGCGGACGTCCCGGCCGGCTGGACCGTCACCCACGGCCCCGACACCCACGCCGCCTGCCTGGAGTACGTGGAGAAGTCCTGGACCGACATGCGGCCCAGGAGCCTGGCCGACGCCATGGACGCCCAGCGGTAGCCGACGTGACCACCACCGACACCAGGGACGGGGCCCGCGACACCGCGGGCCCCGCCCGGCCCCGCGACCCCGCCGAGCCCGCAGGCCCCGCCGAGCCCCACGACCTCGCCGCGGACCTGCTCACCCCCGAGGCCCGCCGCGACCCGTACCCGTTCTACGCCCGCATGCGGAGCGAGAGCCCGGTCCACCGCAGTGCCCAGGGCATCTGGTACCTCACCCGGTACGCCGACGTCGAGGCGGCACTGACCGACCCGCGGCTGTCCAACGACCGGGACCGGATGACCCGCGCCTACGTCGCCCTCGGCGGCGACCTGAAGTCCTTCAGCCGGCTCACCGACCGGCTCGGCCGGGTGATGTCCAACACCGACCCGCCGGACCACGCCCGGCTGCGCAAGCTCGCCAACCGGGCCTTCACCGCCCGGCGCGTCGAAGCCCTGCGCGACGGCGTCCAGCGGATCGTCGACCGGCTGATCGACCGGGCCGTCCAGGCCGGGCCGGCCATGGACCTGATCGAGGCCGTCGCCGCCCCGCTGCCGATGTCCGTCGTCTGCCGGCTCTTCGGCATCCCGGACGACGACCTCCCGCAGGTCAAGACCTGGTTCAGCCGCTTCGGCCGGCTGAGCGAGGACCTCGACAAGTCCGAGGAGGCGATCGACCAGTACGAGGAGTACCTCGCCCGCCTCATCCGCGCCCGCCGGGCCGACCCGGGCGACGACCTGATCAGCGCCCTGGTCGCCACCCAGCAGCAGGACGACCGGCTCACCGACTCCGAACTGCTGTCCACCTGCTTCGTCCTGATCACCGCAGGCGACGAGACCACCACCCAGCTGATCGGCAACGGCATGCTGGCCCTGCTGCGCCACCCCGACCAGCTGGCCCGGCTGCGCGCGGACCCGGGGCTGATCCGCGGCGCCGTCGAGGAACTCGCCCGCTACGACACGGTGACCCAGGCGATCGTCCGGGTCGTCGCGGAGGACCTGGAGATCGGCGGGCGGACGCTGCGCGAGGGCGAGCTGGTCTACCTGTTCCTCGGTGCGACCAACCGCGACCCCGAGCGCTTCGAGGACCCCGACCGGCTCGACCTGACCCGGCCCGACAACCGCCACCTCAGCTTCGGCAACGGCCCGCACTTCTGCCTCGGCGGCCCGCTGGCCAAGCTCCAGGCGGAGGTGGCCGTCGGCACCCTGGTGCGCCGGCTGCCCGGGCTGCGGCTGGCCGACGGGGCCTCGCTGGAGTGGCGGCCCAACCCGCTGCAGCGGCGGCTGAGCGCCCTCCCGGTCACCTACTGACCCATGACGACCACTGACCCATGACGACGAAGGAGAACCCGACCATGGCCCGAGAGTTCGAGGTCCGCAAGGAACAGGACCTGCCCGCGACCCCCGAACAGGTCTGGGCCGCGGTCGCCACCGGCGCCGGCAACCTCGGCTGGCTGTACCCCATGGAGATCGAGCCGCGCGTCGGCGGAAAGGTCACCCGGGCCGAGAGCACCGTCGTGGCGTGGGAGCCGCCGAGCCACTTCGCCGTCCGGGCGACCCTGGGCGACGAGTTCTCCAACACCCTCAGCTACCGGATCGAGCCGGTGGACGGCGGAACGAGCCACCTGCGGATGGGAATCCACTGGGTGCACCAGGGCGTCTGGGACGAGGTCTGGGACCGGAAGGCGGACGCGGCCGAGAAGCACGTCCACTTCTACCAGCACAGCCTCGCCGAGTACCTGCGGCACTTCGCCGGCCGCCCCGCCGTCTACGTCAAGACCGGGCGCCCCGAACCCACCGCCGACCCGGCCGACTTCGCCGCCCTGCGCCGACGCCTCGGCCTCGCCGAGGACGCGGCCGTCGGCGACCGGCTCACCCTCCACGTCCCCGGCCGGGAGGGCGGCCCGGAGGAGGTGGTCGTGGACTGGCTCAGCCCCGACTTCGTCGGCCTGCGCGGCCCGGACGCGCTGTACCGCTTCTTCAACGGCAGCACCTGGAACACGCCGATCTGGCTGGCCCACCACCTGTTCGCCGAGAACACCGACGAGCAGCGGGCCACCGAGGCGTGGACCGCCTGGCTCAACGACACCCAAGCCTAGGACCCCGATGCAGACCTCCACCGAAACCCTGCTCTACGCCGCCGAACTCGTCGAGGAGAACGGCAGGTACACCCTCGTCGTCCAGGACGTGCGGCGGGACACCGTCCAGACCACCCCGGTGCCCAAGTCCATGGTCGACAAGCTCCCGACCTTCCTGTCGGCGCTCGCCGCGAAGCTCAACCCCGCGCCCTCGCGCGGCCGCTGGTAGTTCCGGGACAGCCGGGCTCCGGGTCGTCTCCCGCCAGGACGACCCGGCGCCCGGTCCCACGTCCGCCGGCCGGATCACCGCCCGGCCGGCGCCTCCGGGGCGGCGGCACCGGCCGGGGTTCCGCGCGAGGAGAGGAGTTCCGCGACCGGATCGGCACTGCCCGAGGCGCTCAGCTCCTGCACCAGCTCGCAGTTCCGGGCGACCCTGCCGGAGACCCACTCGCGCAGCCACGCGGACAGCCGGGGGAGCGGCAGGTCGGACGGGGCCAGCCCGGCGAGCACGCACCCGGTGGCCGCCGCCCCGCCGACGTTGACGACCACGTCCGGCAGGACGGTGTGGCCGGCCTCGCGCAGCAGCCGGCGGGCCGGTGCGGTGCAGCTCATGTTCCCGCCCTCGACCACCAGACGGGCCCGCACCGCCGGTACCGCCTCCTCGTCGACCGCGGAGGCGGACGCCGCCAGCACCAGCACGTCGGCGTCGACGTGCAGCCACGCCTGCCCGGGCCCGTGGACCGTGACCCGGGCGGGCAGTCGGCTCCGGTCGATCGTTCCGTCGCTGCTGGTGAGCGCGGCGAGTTCGGCGACGGGCAGTCCGCGCTGGTCCTCGACGGTGCCCCGGACGTCGGCCACGGCCACCACCCGGTGGCCGTGCGCGGCCAGGTGACCGGCCACCGCGCGTCCGACGGTGCCGAAGCCCTGGACCGCGACGCGCTGCGGGGTCCGCGTACCGGAGGCCCGTAGGGCGCCGAGCACCGCGACGGCCACGCCGAACCCGGTGATGTCGGCCATGTGGTCCCACAGTTCGGCCCAGTCCACGGTGAGGCGGGTGGTGCCGGGGCGGCGGGTGACGTCGTACCCGGCGGCCTCGAAGGCCAGCTGCCGGTCGGCGTAGGTGGTGCCCTGGTCGCACCCCAGGTACACCCCGCCGTGCAGCAGCGGGGCCGCGGCGCGGCCGAACCCCCGCATCACCGCCCGCCGCTCGACCGTGGCGCCCGGATCGGGGGCGATGCCCGCCTTGGCGCCACCGATGGGCAGGTCGACCAGTGCCAGCTTGTGGGTCATCGCCCTGGCGAGCCCGGCCAGTTCCCGCTCGGTCACCCCCTCGGTCATCCTGGTGCCGCCCATGGCCAGGCCGTCGACCACGGAGTCGACGACGACCCAGCCCCGGGCCTGGCACTGCCCGAGATCCAGGGCGGTGGAGAGCATGGGCCCGGTCACCGGGCCCGCACCGTGCGGTGCGGTCGTCCGGTTCACCGCGCACCGTCCTCCGGGACGGACCGCAGGCGCAGGCTGCGGGGGCGCATGTCGGTCCACACGCGTTCGATGTGCGCGAGGCACTCGTCCTTCGCGCCCCGGACGCCGACCTCGTGCCAGCCCGCCGGCGACTCGCGGTCGGCGGACCAGATCGAGTACTGCTCCTCGTCGTTGACGACGACCTTCCACTGCTCGGATGCTTCGCTGGTCATGCCGTTACCTCCAGATGTCGGTGGTCGGGGGTTCCGCCGGGCGGCGGACGGGTGGAGCCGGTTCGCGGTCGGTGTCGAGACGGGTGCCAGGACGGGGGTCGAGGCGGGTGCCGAGACGGGCGTCGAGGCCGTCCAGCCATCGCGGCAGGCTGGCCGCGCGCAGCAGGCCCGTCCCGACGAGCACACCGGCGAAGCCCTCCTCAAGCAGGCGGGCGGCGTCATCGGGGCCCTGGATGGCCCCGGCACTCACCGGGCACCGGGTGCCGCTGCTCAGCACCGCGGGCAGGAGCGACGAGCTCCGCCCGAGGTCGCCCGCGCCGCGTTCGCGGGTGGCGATGTCCTTGTTGTTCACCGCGACCACGCACTCCTCGGCGCGTGGCACGCGACTGATCTCCTCCTCGGTGGTGACCTCGACGAACGGCGTCAGGCCCAGGCGCAGGCCGAGGTCGACCAGACGGCCCAGGGTGGCGCGTGGCAGCAGCGCGGCGGTGAGCAGGACCGCGGACGCGCCGGTCTCGCGGGCCTGGTGCAGTTGGTCGCGGCGGGTGATGAAGTCCTTCTGCAGCACGGGCAGGTCCGTCGCCGCCACGACCTCGCGCAGCAGGTCCGGGGTGCCGCCGAACCACCGCCCGGTCACCACGGACAGGCAGGGTGCGCCGACGTCCTGGTAGTCGGCGACCAGCCGGGCGGCCGACCTGTCACCGAACAGGTCGTGCCCGGTGGCGTCCCGGCGCTTGAGCTCCATGATCACCGGTCGGCGGGCGTCCAGCAGCGCCTCGATGAACTCGGCCGTCATCGCGCCGCCCCGGTGCCGTCCACCCCTCGCCAGGCGCGCCGTACGGCCGCGACCCGGTCGGTGCTCAGCCGTCCGTCGACGCCCCTGGCCGCCGTGTCCACGTCGATGCCGAGGAACAGGGGGTGGTCCAGCACCGCCCGGTAGTCCTCCCGGTTGTCGGCCGAGATGCCGCCGGCCAGCAGGAAGGGCCGCGAGAGGCGGTCCGCGACCTCGACGACGGCCCCGCAGCCGGCCGGTTGCCCGGTACTGCCGATCCGGCCGTCCCCGGCCACGGTGTCCAGCAGGAAGAGGTCCGTTCCCGCCCGCTCGTACGCCGGGATCAGGGACCGCTCCGTGCGGGTGTCCGCGCCGAGGTGCAGCACCTTGACCACGTCGATGTCCGTGCCGCGCTTCAGGGCGCGGACCAGGCCCGGCGGCTGGTAGCCGTGCAGTTGGACCCGCCGCACCCGGGCCGCGGCCGTCGCCGCGCGCAGCGCTTCGGCGTCGGCGAGGAAGGTCACGAGAACCGGACGCAGTCGCGCCGTCCGGTTCACCGCGTCCGCCAGCAGCGTCAGTTGACGAAGCGTCAGGTCGGCTCGGCCCCCTGGGACGCCGTGCCACAGGCCGACGAGGTCGACCCCGGCGCGGTCGAGGGAGGCCACGTCCTCGGCCGAGGTGGCTCCGCAGATCTTGACCAGCATCAGGTGCCGAGTCCCAGCATGGCGGCGATGCGGTTGCGCTGGATCTCCGAGGTGCCCGAGTAGATCGGGCCGGCGACCGCGTCGCGCACGTCCTTCTCCAGTCCGTACTCGGTGAGGTATCCGCTGCCGCCGAAGACCTGCACGGCGGCCAGCGCGGAGGAGAGGTTGCTCTCGCTGGCGAGGAGCTTGCAGGCGGCGATGTCCCTCGTGACGTTCTCGCCCGCCGTCAGCCGGACCGCCGTGTCGTAGAGCCACTTCCGCGCGGTGTCCAGGCCGATCCCCATGTCCACGATCCGGTGGGAGATCGACTGGTACGAGCCGATCGGCCGGCCGAACTGGACACGTTCCCTGGCGTACTCGACGCAGCGGTCGAGCCGGTAGCGCATCTGCCCGGCGGTGATGACGAAGGAGCAGAGGATCTCCCACTTCATCACGTGGTCCAGGACCAGGAACCCGGATCCGACCCGGCCGATCACCGCGGACGCGGGGATCCTGCAGTCGTCGAAGTGCAGTTCGCCCAGCGGTGCGGTCCGCAGCCCCATGGTGGCGACGGGGGGCCCGACAACGAGCCCCGGGGTGTCCCGCTCCACGAGGAAGGCGGTGATGCCGAGCGGGCCGCCGTCCGGGTGGGTGCGCGCGTAGACCACGAACACGTCGGCCACCGGGCCGTTGGTGACGAAGGACTTGCCGCCGCGCAGCACGAAGCCGTCGTCCTCGCGGGTGGCCGTGGTCGTCATCGCCAGCGCGTCGGAGCCGCTCCCGGGCTCGCTGATCGCGTGCGCCCCGATCGTCTCTCCCGAGCAGATCCCCGGCAGGTGGCGCGCCCTGAGCTCCGGCGAGCCGAACCGCTGCAGCGGGACTCCGACGCTGACCAGGTGGGTGGCGACCGAGAAGTTCAGTCCGCCGTCACGGCACCCGGTACCGAGCTGTTCGAGCACGTACATGGTGGTGAGCAGGTCCTGGCCCAGCCCGCCCCACTGCTCGTCGAACGGCAGGCCGAGGATGCCCGACCGCTGGATCAGTCTCCACTTGTCCCACGGGAAGGCGCCTTGCGCGTCCGCTTCGAGATGGCCCGAGCTGAGGTCCTCGCACCACCGGCCGATCCCCTCGCCCAGAGCGATCTGGTCGGCGTTCCACCTGATCATCCGTCAGTCCCGTCAGTCGCTGTCAGTCCCGTCAGTACTCGGAGAATTCGGCCGAGTCCAGCTTGTGGCGTTCGTCGCCGCGCAACGCGGGCGAGAACACGCACACCAGGCGGAGGTCCTCGTCCTGGCTCGCGATCAGGAAGTGGGCGTCGTGCCGGTCGAGCGCGTACAGCGTGCCCGGCTCGATCGGGTGGGACGTGCCGTCGGTGTCCACGACCTCACCCTTGCCCTCGATGCAGTAGCAGGCCTCCAGGTGGCGGCGGTACTCCAGCCTGGACTTGGTGCCGGCGCGGACGACGGTGTCCGTGATCGTGTAGCCCAGGCCGTCGGAATCGAGGAGGAACCTGCGGCTGAGCCCGTTGCCCCAGTCCACGGACGTCACCTCGTCAAGGCGTCGGACGATCATCTGATGTACCTCCTAGTAGCGTGTTGAATACGGCGAAAGGGTGTGCACGAAGGTGTGGAACTCCTCGACCGCGTCGGTCCCTTCGGTGAGGGCCCGCTCGATCCGGGCGACCCCGGCGCTGCCCACGACCGCGGCGTCGGCGCCGAGACCGTGCAGCAGGGCGATGTCCGCCCTGGAGCGGACGCCGAATCCGACGGCGATCGGTACGGCGGTCGTCCTCCCGGCGGCCGCCCTCCCGGCGGTCGTCTTCCGCAGTGCGGCCAGCGTGGCGGCGAGCTCCCGGTCGTCGGCCGCGAGACCGCCGCCGCTGCGGCCGTAGTGCGCCACCAGGTACAGGTACGCGGTGGCGGACTCGGCGGCCGCGGCCTTCACCGCGGACGCCGAGGCCGTGTAGCAGGTGGCGACCATGGGCACCCCCGCCTCCCGCGCCGCTTCGAGGCAGTCGGCCCGAAGCCGTGGTGGCAGGCCGTGGACCAGCAGCCCGTCGACGCCCGAGTCCGCGACCCGCCGCACGAAGCCGGGCACGGTCAGGCCTCTGACCGTATGGCCCCAGTCGGCCAGCAGTGCCACCTTCAGGTGGCGCAGCCGAGGCAGGACCTCACCGAGGAAGTCGAGCACCTCGTCGAGTCCGACGCCTTCCGCCAGGGCCCGCCGGGCCGATCGGCGGATGACGGGCCCGTCGGTGACCGAGTCGGGAAAGGGCACCGCCAGCTCCAGGCAGTCCACGCGGCAGTCGTCGAGCATCCGCATGACGTCGGCCAGCACGGGCAGCGGGGGGTCTCCGGCGTTGAGGAACACCGCCAGGCCGGGCTGGTTCGGTGGCCGGCGGGCGAAGAACCCGCTCACCGCGCACGCGCCGCGGCCACCGCGCGGCGCGCCGGTCGCGCGCGCAGACGGTCGACGAGGTCGCGTGCGGCGCCGCTGCGCAGGGCGTCGTCGGCCGCCCTGATCGCCTCCGGCCACTCGGCGATCAGCCCGCTCGCGACGGCGAGTGCGGCGGCGTTCAGGCGGACGGTCCGTGTCGCGGGGCCCGTCCGCTCTCCGGAGAGCACGCCGAGGAAGTGGTCGACGACGTCCTCGCCCGCTCCGGCCGGCCGCAGTCCGGCGATCGCGTCGGTTCCGGCTCCGGCCCCGGTCTCGGGAGCCGCGGCCCACAGGCTGATCGCGTCGGTGCCGTCATTGGTGAGGACGACGTTGTCGACGGAGTCGACGAGCTCGTCGACTCCCAGCTCGTTGGAGCACAGCCAGATCCTCCGGTCGGTGACGGTGGCGGCGACCTGGCCCAGGGCCGGCAGCAGCGAACGGTCCGAGACGCCGACGATCTGGGCGCGGACCGGCACCGCGGCGAGGAAGGGGCCGACGGAGTTGACGAATCCGCCGATCATCCGCAGGTCCATCGGCACGATGCTGCGGGCCAGCAGCGCGACCTCCCGCGGGTAGACGAAGTTCCCGGGGAATGCGATGCCGAAGCGTTCCAGCAGGTCGTCGGTCTGCTCGTACGAGGTGGTCGTCGCGATGCCGAGACGGTCGAGCAGGTCGTGGGAGCCGCAGGTGCTCGTGTAGGCGCGGGATCCGGTCTTGACGACGCGGACGCCCAGGGCCGCGGCGACGAACGCCGCCGCGGTGGAGATGTTGAACGTGGCCGGCCCGCCTCCGGTGCCGACGATGTTGGCGGTGCCGTCCGGCCGCGCGGTGCCCTCCGCCCGGGCCGTGCCCGCCGGCCGGGCCGTGCCGTCCGACCGCGCGGCAACGTCCGGCCGCCGCTCGTCCAGCGAGCGGAGCATCGCGACCAGCGTCTCCCCGTCGGGCATCCGGGTGGACAGCGAGGACAGCAGCGCCACCGTCTCGCCGGACCGGAGGGCGCCGTCCCGCAGCCGGTCCCAGAAGGACCCCCACATCTCCTGGTCGACGGTGCGGTCCCGGTCGATCAGCGCTCGCAGCACCTCGTGCATGACTAGTGGGATTCCGTCCGGTGCCGCTGGGCCTGTTCGATGAACCTGCTGATCGAGCCGACGGAGCGGAAGCTGTCCGGGTCGAGGTCGAACTCCTCGACGTGCAGGTCGAAGCGGTCCTCGAGCCAGGCGATCGTCTTGAGCAGGCCGAGGCTGTCGATGACCCCGCCGTCCACGAGGTCGTAGTCGGCGTCCAGCTCGCTCTCGCCGACGTCCGGCAGGAACTCCTCGATGATGAACTGCGTGACTGCCGCGGCGTGTTTCACGTGGTCGTTCCTTCGTTCGGCTGGGACGGGGAGCAGGCGCGCTCGACGGGCGCGCGGTCGATCTTTCCGGTGGACGTCCTGGGCAGCGGGTCGTCCGTGATCAGCAGGGTCGAGGGGACCGCGGTGAGCGGAAGCCGTTGTGCGCAGTGCCGGCGCAGCGCCAGCGAGTTCAGCGGGCTGTCCGGGGCGCGGCGGACCACGCCGCGCAGCAGGCGGCCGGCCACCGGGTCGGGCACGGCCACCACGGCCGCCTCGACGACGTCGGGGTGGTCGAGCAGCACCTGTTCGACCTCGTGGGTGTTGACCCGCACACCGCGGACCTTGACCTGGTGGTCGTTCCGGCCTTCCAGGGTGATGCGGCCGTCCCGGTCCCGCCGCACGAGGTCGCCGCTGCGGAAGTAGCGCCGCGTCCGCCCTTCGTGGTGGTGGGTCGCGAACCTGTCCGCGTCCTGTTCCCGGTCCAGGTAGCCGTCGGTCTGGAACGGCGTCGCGACGTGGAGTTCGCCGCGACCCGGCCCGGTCACGATCCCGCCGTCGGCATCGACGATCACCGCGTGGACCCCGGGCAGTGGGCGCCCGATCGGCACCGGGCCGTCCGCCGGCTCGGCGCCGTCGACCTCGTGCAGGAAGCTGTCGTTGGTCTCGGTGCAGCCGTAGACGTTGTAGAACCGCGCGCCGGTGAACAGGCGCGGAAGTTCGGCCAGGCAGCGGGCGGGCATGCTGTCGCCGGTGAAGACGACGTGTTCGACCGTGTCGAGCCGGCGGCCGCTCCGCGCGGTCGCGTCGACCAGCAGCCGGTAGAACATCGGTACCGCCTGGACGATCTGTACCGCGTGGCGGGACACGAGGTCCAGCAGGTGGCCCGGCTGGGTGGCCCGGGCCGGATCGACCAGGACGACGCGGCCGCCGTGCTTGAGCGTGGCCCAGATGTCCAGCAGGCACAGGTCGAAGGTGAGCGGGGCGTGGTTGAGGACCGTCGTTCCCCGGCGGATGCCGAACCGCTCGCCGGCCCAGGTGGTGAAGCGGTCCACCGCCCCCGTGCTCAGCGGCACGATCTTCGGCCGCCCGGTGGAACCGGAGGTGGTGAACATGAAGGAGACGTCGCCGGGCTCGGTACGGTGCGGCGCCCTCGGTTCCACCGGCCGGTCCGGGGCACCCGGCCCGGGGCCGGGCACCTCGGGGCCGTCCGGCGACAGGACGTGCCGGATCCCGGCCTGTTCGACCAGCGCGCGGGACGTTCTCCCGTCCGGCGTGGGTGCCGGCAGCAGCAGGAAGCGCCGCCCTTCCAGCAGGCAGGCGAGCACCAGGGCGATCACCGAGGGCGACTTGACGGCCACGATGCCGATCGGTTCGTCCCCGCCCGGGGCGAGCCGGGCGATCCGCAGGCGCTCCCGCTCCGCCAGTTGGTGGAGTTCACGGTAGGTCGTCTCTTCCCCGTGCCACACCAGGGCCGGATCACCGGGGTGGGTGGCGGCGTGCGAGACGAATGAACCCACCAGGCTCTGTTTCCGTTTCACGAATTCTCCGACTTCATGCGACGGGGGCGGGCTCATGGACAACGGATGAGTTCACGCAATGGGTTCACCGATCTCGATCGGAACATTCGAGGCCCGGCAGAAAAGGGGCCCGCCGGGCCGCCGCCTTGGCGACAGAAGAATTATCACGGGGGTGGCCGTCCACGGAAGTGGGGTTCGCCAGGGGTCGCATGACAGCACGTCAGTCCGCGTGCCCGGGCCTGGCGCGCGAATGCTAGCCGTCGAGCGTGTTCGATCTGGATAAGGAATCCGGTGGGCTGGCGTAAAGATTGTCCTGACGCCCGAATCCCTCGTACCGATCTTGCGGAGTGAGACGGGAGCTGCCTAGTATCCGCCGTACTGTTCGCGAAGTAGCGAATCGGCAAAGGGATTTCCGGGACGCCGAAGCGTTCCCGATCGCCGTGAAAGGTGGATCCGTCATGCCTGGCCCCGATCAGCGTGCGCACGCTCCGACTCCGCTGTCCTTCGCCCAGCAGCGGCTGTGGTTCCTCGACCGGCTGCGGCCGGGGCGGCCGGACCACAACGTTCCGACCGCGGTCCGCCTGCGCGGCCGGCTGGACGAGAGGGCGCTGAACCGGGCGTTGACCGAAGTCGTGCGGCGCCACGAGGTGTTGCGCGGCAGGATCGTCGACTCCGGGGACGGCCCGTGCCATGTCACGGAGCCGGTCGAGGCCTTCGTACCGGCGGTCACCGATCTGACGCACCTCCCGGCGGAGCGGGCCTGGCGGCGGGCCCGGGGGCTGGTGGCCGCCGACACGGCTACCCCGTTCGACCTCGGGACCGCTCCGATGCTGCGGGCCCGGCTGATCCGCGTCGCCCCCGACGACCACCTGCTGGTCCTGGTGATCCATCACATCGCCTGTGACGGCTGGTCGCTGTCGGTGCTGTGGCAGGAGTTCTCCGCCGGCTACGGCGCCGCCGTGCAGGGCCGGTCGGCCACCCTGACGGAACTGCCCGTCCAGTACGCCGACTTCGCCGCATGGCAGCGGAGCCACCAGGACGGAACGGCACTGCGGGATCAACTCTCCTACTGGCGCGACCACCTGGCTGGGCTGAGCCCGTCAGCGCTCCCGACGGACCGGCCCCGCCCCGCCGTGTGGTCGGGCCGGGGCGACCAGGTCGAGATCGAGATCCCCGCAGGACTCACCGACCGGATCCGCGCACTGGGGCGCGCCCACGAGGTGACGCCGTTCATGACGCTGCTGGCCGCCTTCCAGGTCCTGCTCGCGCGCTGCACGGGACAGGATGACGTGACGGTGGGGACGCCGATCTCCGGGCGGACCCGGATCGAGGTGGAGCCGCTGGTCGGCTTCTTCGTCAACACGCTCGTCCTGCGCACCGACCTGTCGGGCGACCCGGACTTCACCGAGGTGCTCGCCCGGGTACGGCGGTGCGCGGTGGAGGCCTACGCCCACCAGGACGTCCCCTTCGAACGGCTGGTGCAGGAGCTGCGGCCCGAACGCGATCTCGGCCGGCACCCGCTGGTCACCGTCATGTTCCAGCTGGAGGATCCGCCCGCGCTCCCGTCCGGCCTGCCAGGACTCGACGTGAGCGACCATCCGATACCCAACGTCGTGGCGAAGTTCGACCTCGAGGTCTCCCTCACGGACCTCGGCGACCGCTTCGCCGGCGTCATCCGCTACGCCGCCGACCTCTTCGACCACGACACGGTGCGGCAGCTCTGCGAGAACTTCAGGGCGCTGCTCGACCATCTCGCCGGCAGCCCCGAACGGCCGGTGTCGGCGTGGGAGACCCCTCCCACCCTCCGGGTGAGCCCTTCCGCCCCCGCCGCCCCCGCCGCCCCCGCCGGGCGGCCCTCGGCCCCGCGGCCCGAGGCCGACCGGGCCGGTGCTCCCGCCGCCAGGACCGAGATCGAGACCGAGACCAGGACCGAGACCGAGCTGCTCGTGCTGGAGACCTGGGCCGAGGTGCTCGGAGTGACCCCGGACGGCGTGCACAGCGACTTCTTCGAGCTGGGCGGCCATTCGCTCCTCGCGTCGAAGGTCATGTCCCGACTCGGCCGGGCACTCGACCTCGAACTGCCGGTCGTCCTGCTGTTCCACCACCCGACCGTCGCCGAACTCGCCGACGGCATCGACGCCGCCCTGCTGGCGGACCTCGGCGCCGCCGCCGAAGCGGAACCGCTTCCCGCCGGAAAGGCCCGTCACCCGTGAAGGCACAGCACAGCCGCCCCGAGCCCGGCCGGCCGACCGGTTCCACGCCGGCCACCGCACGGGCCCTGCTCGACCAGCGCGTCCGCGCGGCCCGGAACAGGGCCGCCGGGGGCGAGCCCGAGGCCACGATCCCACCCCGCCCGGAGGGCACGCGGGTGACGTCGTTCACCCAGGAACGCATGTGGCTGATCGAGCGGCTGGCCGACGGACCCGCGATGTACAACGTCCACGAGGTCTTCCGGCTGCGCGGCCCGCTGGACGTGGCCGCCCTCGGCCACGGCTTCACCGAGCTGGTGCGGCGCCACGAAGTCCTGCGCACCGCCTTCCCCGAACGGGACGGACGCCCCGGCCCCTCGCTCGAGCCGGCCCGGCCGCTCGACCTCCCCGTCACGGACCTGCGGACCGAGCGCCCGGAGCGCCGGACGCGGCTGGCCCTCGACCTCGTCCGGTCCGAGATCCTGCGCCCGTTCGACCTGGCCACCGCCCCGCTGCTGCGTGCGTCCCTGCTACGGGTCGACGAGGACGAACACCTCCTGGTGGTGGTCGTCCACCACATCGCGGTCGACGGCTGGTCGATGCCGCTGCTCTGGGACGACCTGGCGGAGGTGTACCGGAGCCGGCTGGAGGGCCGCGAGCCCGAGCTGCCCCCCTTGCGGATCCAGTACGCGGACTTCGCCCACTGGCAGCGGGCCCGGCTCTCCGGGGACCTCCTCCAGCGCCAACTGGACTACTGGAGAACCCAGTTGTCCGGGCTCACGCCGCTGGACCTGCCCACCGACCGCATGCGCGGACCGGCCCGCGCGGGCCGGGGCGAGCGCATCGGCTTCACGGTGCCCGAGGAACTGGCCGAGCGGTTGCGGCTGCTGGGCCGACGGCACGGCGCGACGATGTTCATGACGCTGCTCGCCGCGTTCCAGGCCCTGCTCGCCCGCTACAGCGGGCAGTTCGACGTGGCGGTCGGCACACCGGTCGCGGGCCGGACCCGTCCCGAACTCGACCCGCTCGTGGGCTCGTTCATCAACACCCTGGTCATCCGCACCGGCCTCTCGGACGACCCGAGCTTCGCCGAGCTGCTCGACCGGGTCCGCCGGACCGCCCTGGACGCCTACGCGCACCAGGACCTGCCGTTCGAACGGCTGGTGCAGGAGCTGCGCCCGGCACGCGGTCTCGACCGCAATCCGCTGTTCCAGGTGATGTTCGCCGGCCTGTCCGACCCGACCGACTCCCTCCGGCTGGAGGGGACGCAGAGCGAGCGGATCGACGTCGACAACGGCACGGCCAAGGTCGACCTCAGCCTGGTGGTGGCCGACGGGCCGGCCGGCACGACCGGGACGGTGGCCTTCGACACCGATCTGTTCGACCGCGCGAGCGTGGAGCGTCTGGTCGGCCACTACCTCCGGCTGCTGGACGCCGCGTCCGGCGATCCCGACCGTCGCGTCTCGCGACTGGACCTGCTCACCGAGGCCGAGCGCGAAGCGCTGCTGGTGGCCGCCAACGCCACCGACGAACCCTTCCCCAGGGACCTCTGCGTGCACGAGCTGGTCGAGGAGCGGGCCAGGCTGGCCCCCGACGCGGTGGCCGTCCGCTGCGGCTCCGAGCGCCTGACCTACCGGGAACTCGACCGCCGGGCCAACCGGTTGGCCCGGCACCTGCGAGCTCGCGGAGCCCGGCCGGAACGCCTGGTCGGCGTGTGCCTGCCGCGTTCGGCGGACCTGGTCGTGGCCCTGCTGGCCGTCCTCAAGTCCGGCGCCGCCTACCTGCCACTGGACCCCGACCTCCCGGCGCAGCGCATGGCGTTCATGCTCGCCGACGCCGACGTGCCGCTGCTGCTCACCACGCGCTCCCTGGCCGACCGGCTGCCGCGGCACGACGCCACGACGGTGTGGCTGGACGCCGAGGCCGGGCACGTCGCGGCCCTGCCCGAGGACCGGCTGCCACCGCTCGCGGTGCCCGCCAACCTGGCGTACTCGATCTACACCTCCGGTTCGACCGGCCGCCCCAAGGCCGTGCTGGTCCCGCACGAGGGTGTGGTCAACTACCTGGTGGTCCGCGGCCGGCAGCTGGACCTCGGCGGGGACGACGTCGTCGCCTCGGTGGCCTCGATCTCCTTCGACGTCATCGTTCCCCAGGTGCTCATGCCCCTGGCCTGGGGCGCGAGCGTGGTGATCGCCCCGTCGGAGGTCGCGGTCGACGGCCCGCGCCTGACGGAGATGCTGCGCGAGTTCGGCGTCACCACGCTCATGGCCACACCGGCGACCTGGCTCCTGCTGCTGGACGGCGGCTGGCAGGGCGGCCGGTTCCAGGCGATCTGCGTGGGCGAACCGCTCCAGCCCGCGCTGGCCCGCCGGCTCCTCGACCGGGTCTCCACGCTGTGGAACGGCTACGGTCCCACCGAGGCGTCCGTCGGCTGTGTCACCCGGCGCGTCGACGCCGAACGGGACCTGGCCCGGCCCGGAGGGTCCGTGCCGATCGGCCGGCCGCTCGGCAACCTGCGGATCCACCTGCTGGACCCCGCCGGCGCCCCGGTGCCCGTCGGCGTGGCGGGGGAGATCCACATCGGCGGGGTCGGCGTCACCCGTGGGTACGCCAACCGGCCCGGGCTGACCGCCGAGCGCTTCGTGCCCGATCCGTTCGGCGCCGACGGCGGCCGGCTGTACCGGACCGGCGACCTGGCGCGGTACCTGCCGGACGGCAGCCTCGTCTTCCTCGGCCGCACCGACGAGCAGGTGAAGATCCGCGGATACCGGATCGAGCCGGGCGAGGTCGAGGCCGCGCTGTGCGCCCAGCCCGGCGTCGCCAGGGCCGCGGTGACGGTGCGCGGCGCCGGGACGGACGCCGAACTGGCCGGCTACCTGGTGTGGCAGGACCAGCCCGGTGACCCGGCGCTCCTGCGGCGTTCCCTGCGCGAGACCCTGCCCGAGTTCATGGTGCCCGCGACGCTGACCGCACTCGACCGCATCCCGTTGACCACGAACGGCAAGGTGGACCGCGCGGCCCTGCCCGCGCCCGAGCGCCACGGCCGCGAGGCGGGCGCGCTACCGCCGCGGGACCTGCTGGAACTCCTGATGACCGGGATCTGGGAGCGCGTGCTGGGCGCCCCGCGGGTGGGCGTCCGGGACGACTTCTTCGCGCTGGGCGGGCATTCCCTCAGGGCGGTCGAGCTCGTGGAGGCGATCCGGCGCGAGTGGGGGGTCACCGTGCCGCTGAACACGGTGTTCCGCCACCCCACCGTCGAGGCTCTGTGCGCGGAGGTGCCCGACGCCTCGCGGGCCCTGCGCCGGCTCGTGGTCCCGCTGGCCGAAGGGGACCGCCGCAGGGCGCCGCTGATCCTGGTGCACCCGCAGAGCGGCGACGTGTGCTCCCTCCTCCACCTGAGCGGACAACTCGCCGGCGGCCGGCCCGTCCACGGTCTGGAGGCCGTCGGCTACAACACCGACGAGCCGCCACTGGCCACCGTCGAGGAACAGGCGCGGCGCTACCTGCGGGAGCTGCGGTCCGAACTGCCCGACGGCCCCTACCTGCTGGCCGGCTGGTCCTTCGGCGGGCTGGTCGCCTTCGAGATGGCCCGCCTGCTGGAGGAACAGGGGAACCCCCCGGGATTCCTCGGGATCATCGACGCCGCAGCGCCCGCGTCCACCGGGGGAACCACCGAAGGGCCCGACCACGAGCCCGACGAGAAGGACGCCCTCGCCCTGCTGCTCCACGACGCGCACACCCGTGAACGCCTTCCCCAGCGGGTGCGCACCGAACAACTGCGCCGCATGGCACGGGTCCTCACCACCAACGGCGCCGCCGCCCGACGCTACCGGTCGACGGCCCGGCTGCGGACACCGATCCACCTGTTCACCAGCACCGGGACCCACCCCGAACTCGCCGGCCCGGTCGTGGTCCCCGCCCGGTGGCGGGAACGCACCCACGGGGCGCTGACCGTGGTCGAGGTCCCGGGCAACCACCACGACATGCTGTCGCAGCCCCACGTGGTGCCCTTCGCCGACGCGCTGTCGGCCGTCCTGGAGGAGCTCGGATGAGCGACGCACACGAGCTGCCGCTGTCCTCGGCGCAGTCCGGCATCTGGTTCGCCCACCACCTGCGCCCCGGGAGCCCCGCGTACAACACCGGCGAGTACGTGGACATCCCCGGACCGATCGACCCGGAGCTGTTCGAGACGGCCGTGCGGCGCGTCGTGGACGGGACCGCGTCACTGCGCGTCCGCCTCGTCGACGGTGCCGAGGGCCCCCGGCAGGTCGTCACCCCGTCGCCCGACTGGACGATGGACCACGTCGACCTCACGGCGACACCGGATCCGCTGCGGGCGGCCGAGCAGTGGATGCGCGCCGACCTGGCCGCACCGGTCGCGCTCACCCGGGGCCCGCTGTTCCGCCAGGCCCTGTTCGCCATCGCGCCGGACCGCTTCCTTTGGTACCAGCGGGTCCACCACATCGTGGTCGACGGCTTCAGCATGTCGCTCATCGCGCGCCGCGTCGCCAGGACCTACACCGCACTGGTCCGGGGCAGGGACGGGGCAGGGCCGGCCTTCGGGCCGCTGAGCCTCCTGCTGGCGTACGACGCCGGCTACCACGCGTCGGAACAGCCCGGACAGGACCGGGCGTTCTGGTCGGCCCGGCTGGCCGGCCGGCCGGATCCCGTCAGCCTCGCCAGCCGCTCGGCGGCCGCCTCGGACGGCTTCCTGCGCCGTACCGGCACCCTCGACGCGCCCACCCTGGCCGCGCTGCGGCGGGCCGCCCGACCCGTGGGCGCGAGCTGGCCCACCGCCTTCACCGCGACGGTCGCCGGGTACCTCCACCGTCTCAGCGGCGAACGGGACATCGTGCTCAGCATGCCGGTGACCGGGCGCACCGGCTCCGCCGCCCCGGCCGTCCCCGGCATGGTCGCGAACGTGGTGCCGCTGCGGCTGCGCGTGGACCCGGACCAGGGTCTGTCCGCACTCGCGCGACAGGTGGCCGAGGAGATCGCCGCCCTGCGCCCGCACCAGCGCCACCGCAGCGAGGACCTGCGCAGGGAGCTGGACCCGGCCCGGTCGGAACGGGTCCTGTTCGGGCCCGTCGTCAACATCATGTCCTTCTACTACCACCTGGACTTCGCGGGCGTCCGGGCCACCGCGCACAACCTGTCCAACGGACCGGTCGAGGACCTCTCGTTCTCCGTCTACGACCGCTCCGACGGCACCGAGCCCCGGCTCGACGTCGACGCCAACCCCGCGCTCTACTCCGAGGCCGAACTCACCGCCCACCAGCGGCGGTTCCTGTGGTTCCTCGACGCGGTGGCCGCCGCCCCGGACCGGCCGATCGGCCGGCCCGACCTCCTCACCGCCGGGGAACGGCACCGGACCCTCGTGGCCGCCAACCGCACCACGCGTCCGCTCCCGCACCCGACGGTGCCGCTCGCCTTCGCGGCCGAGGCCGGGCGCACACCCGACGCGACCGCCGTGGTGTGCGGGGAGACCACCCTGACCTACGCGGAGTTGAACGCCCGGGCCAACCGGCTGGCCCACCGGCTCATCGCCCTGGGCGTCCGCTGCGACAGCACCGTCGCCGTGCTCATGGAACGCTCCGTCGACGTGGTGGTGTCGGTCCTGGCGGTCGTCAAGGCCGGCGGCGCCTACGTGCCGCTGGACACCCGCGCCCCGGCGGCCCGCCTGCGCCGCGTCCTGGCGGACACCGGGGCGGCGGTGCTGCTCACCCACCGGGCCACCCGGGACCACGAACTGGCCCACGGCACCCCGGGTGTCGTCGTCGACGCCGACCCCGGCCTCGCCGACCAGCCCGCCACCGACCCCGTCGTGCCGCTGCGCCCGGACCACCTGGCGTGCGTCCTGTACACCTCCGGGTCCACGGGCACGCCGAAGGGCGTGGCCCTGAGCCACCGCAACGTCGTCAGCCTGACCGCGCAACAGTGCTGGCGGGGCGCGGACGGCCCGCGCGTGCTCGCGCACTCCCCGCACGCCTTCGACGCCTCGACCTACGAGTGGTGGGTGCCGCTGCTCAACGGGGGCCGGGTGATCGTGGCCCCGCCCGGCGAGCTGGCGCTCTCGGACCTCCACCGGCTCGTCGTCGACCACCGGGTCGGTGCGCTGTGGCTGACGGCCGGGCTGTTCCGGGTGTTCGCCGAGGAGTCCCCCGGCACGCTGGCCGGGGTCGGCCAGGTGTGGACCGGCGGTGACATCGTGCCGGCCGACGCGGTACGGCGCGTCCTGGCACGCTGCCCGGACTCCGTGGTGGTCGCCGGGTACGGCCCGACCGAAGCCACGACGTTCACCACGCGCAGGGTGCTGCGCCCCGGTCAGGCCGTGCCCGACGTCGTCCCCCTCGGCCGGCCGATGGACAACAGGCGGGTGTACGTCCTGGACCAGGCGCTGTCCCCGGTGCCGCCGGGAGTGGCGGGCATGCTGTACGTCGCCGGCGCCGGCGTGGCGCGCGGGTACCTGGGCGACCCCCGCCGGACGGCCGACCAGTTCGTGCCGTGCCCGTTCGGCGACCCGGGCGAGCGGATGTACCGCACGGGCGACGTCGTCCGCTGGAACGCCGAGGGGGAGCTGGAATTCCTCGGCCGCGCGGACGAGCAGGTCAAGCTCCACGGCTTCCGCATCGAGCTGGGCGAGATCGAGGCGGTCCTGGCCGGGCACCCCGCCGTCGCCCAGGCGACCGTGCTCGCGGGCCCCGGCAGCTCGCCCGGCGGGCGTCTGATCGGCTACGTCGTCCCGGCCGGGGACGCGCGGCTCGACCCGGCGTCGGTGCGGGAGCACGCCCGCGCGGTGCTGCCGGACTACATGGTGCCCTCGGCGATCGTCACGCTCGACGCCTTTCCCCTGACACCCAGAGGGAAGATCGACCGGGCCGCGCTGCCCGCCCCGGACCCCGCCCCGGCACCGTCCGGGCCCGGGCCGCGGACCCCGGCGGAGCGGACGATGTGCGCGCTGTTCGCCGAGGTGCTCGGCCTGCCCGCGGTGGGAGTCGACGACGGCTTCTTCGACCGGGGCGGCAACTCCCTGCTCGCCACCCGGCTGGTCAACCGGGTGCGGGTGAGGTTCGGCCGTGAACTCACCCTCGGCGCCCTGTTCCAGGCACCCACGCCGGCGCGCCTGGTCGAAGCGCTCGACGGAGCCCCGGACGCCGCGGCCGTACCGGCTCTCACAGCACGTGACACGACTCCGACACCCCTGACACCTCTCTGACCCCGATCATCCGACAGCGATCACAGGAAGCACCTCGGCATGGCCCACACCCTCTCCCATCCCGACGGAACGCCGGCACCACCGGAAACACCGGTGGCCACGGCGATCCCGACCGCCCCGACCGCCCCGACCACCCCGGCCGACCCGGTGACCCCGGCGCCGGCGGTGTCCCAGATCCACCGGTACTACCAGCTCGTCGACGCCGGGGACGTTCCCGCGCTGGTCGCCCTGTTCGCCCCGGACGCCCGCTACCACCGCCCCGGCTACGAACCCATGGTCGGGCACGCCGAACTGGAACGCTTCTACCGCGACCAGCGGGTGATCCGCACCGGCGTGCACACCCTGTCCACCGTGGTCACGACCGACGACGAGGTGGCGGTGCACGGCCTGTTCCGCGGCGTGCTGCACGACGGCGATGAGGTCGAACTGCGGTTCGCGGACTTCTTCCGGATGACGCCGCAGGGCCGCATCGCCTCGCGGCACACCTTCTTCCACGTGCCGGCGGTCTGAGCCGGTGGACACACCCGGTGACACCACGCACCCCGTGCCGCATTTCGTGCCGCGCACCGGCCGCCGGGACGACCACCCACCGGACAGCGCCGGCAGCGGCCACCGCGGCGCCGGCCCACGCGGCAACTCGTCCGACCCCGACGGGGACACCCCAGCACAGGAAAGCGGGAAGCAGTTGACCGAGACGCTCCTCACCTCCGACAACCCGGCGTTCGTCGGCAGCGGACGGCCACCGTTCGACGCACGGGCCATCCACGAGCTGGTCGCCGAACAGGCGGAGCGGGCCCCGCACGCGCCCGCCGTCACCTGCGACGGACGGACCCTCACCTACCGGCAGCTCCACGACCGCGCCCACCGGCTCGCCGCGCGACTGCGAGCGGCCGGACTGGCGCAGGAGGACGTCGTGGGCGTGCTGGTGCCGCGCTCACCGGAGCTGATCGTGGCCCTGCTCGCCGTCCTCGTCGCCGGCGGCGCCTACCTCGGACTCGAACCGGACGACCCGGCCGGCCGCCACGCGCTGCTGCTCCAGGACGCCGGCGCGCGCATGGTGATCACGGAAGGGGCCCTGCGGGAGCACCTGCCGGGCACCGTCGTCACGGTGACGGACGACCACCCGGCACAGGAGCAGCCGGCCACCGCCCCGACGGCTCCCGCCCGCCCCGGCGACCCGGACCGGCTCGCCTACGTCAGCTACACCTCGGGCTCCACCGGCGAGCCCAAGGGCGTCGGGGTGCCCCACCGGGCGATCGACCGGCTCGTCCGGGGCGCGGACTGGATGGACGTCCGCCCCGAGGACGTCTTCTTCCACCTCGCGCCGGTCGCGTTCGACGCGTCCACGTTCGAGATCTGGGCACCCCTCGTCAACGGCTGCCGACTGGTGCTCTTCCCGCCGGTCGCCATCACGCTGGAGCACGTGGCGCGCGTCGTCCGCGCCGAGCGCGTCACGGTCCTGCTGCTGACCACCGGGCTCTTCCACCAGATGGCGAGCTCCCACCCGGAGGCGTTCGCCGACGTGCGGCACGTCCTCACCGGGGGCGACGTGGCCTCGCCGAGCCATGTCCGGCACCTGCTGGGCCGCTACCCGGAGCTGCTCTTCACCAACGGCTACGGACCGACCGAGAACACCACGTACACGACCTGCTGGACCAGCAGCACCCTGCCGGAACTGCGCAGCGTGCCGATCGGCCGCCCGATCAGCGGCACCAGGGTCGCCGTGCTCGACGGCGACCTCACGCCGGTGCCCGTCGGCGAGTGCGGGGAACTGTACGTGGCCGGGGCGGGACTGGCCCGCGGCTACCTGGGCCGCCCGGCCGCGACCGCCGAACGGTTCCTGCCGGATCCCTTCGGGACCGAACCGGGCGCCCGGATGTACCGGACCGGCGACCTCGTGCGATGGCTGCCGGACGGCACGCTGGAGTTCGTCGGACGCGCGGACGACCAGGTCAAGGTCCAGGGCTACCGCGCCGAACCGCGCGCCGTCGAGGTCGAACTGGAACGGCTCGCCGAGGTGCGGCACGCGGTCGTCCTGCCGCAGCCCGATCCGGCGGGCGGCACCCGGCTGCTGGCCTACGTCGTGCCCGCGGAACCCGCTCCGGCGAGTACCGCCGACCTCGGTCGGCGGCTGCGCCGTGAACTGCGGGACAGGCTGCCCGGCTACCTGATCCCCTGGGCGATCCTCGTCCGTCCCGAGCTGCCGCTGAACCGCAACGGCAAGATCGACCGCGCGGCCCTGCCCACCGCCACCCGGGTACCGCGCAACGTGGCCAACGAGTTCGTCCCGCCCCTCACCGAGGTGCAGACGCGACTGGCCGAGTTGTGGGGCGACGTCCTCGGCGTCGAACCGGTCGGCGTCGGCGACGACTTCTTCGACCTCGGCGGACACTCCCTGCTGGCCACCGACCTCCTGGTCGCCACCCAGCGCGAGTTCGGCGTGGACCTCCCCGCGCAGACCCTGTACCTGTCGCCGACCGTCGCCGAACTGGCGACGGCCCTCACCGCCCGGATCCGGCCGGCCGACGGCCCGGACGGCCCGGACGGCCCGACAGGGAGCCCGGACGACGCGGCGGGGGAGGAGCGGCACCGATGACGACGCCTCCCCCGACCACGCGATGCCCGGTCCTCGCCCCGCAGCCGGTCGACCTGATCGACCCCGACCTCCACCACTCGGGCGGGGCCCACGAGGTGTGGCGACGGCTGCGCCGCCACGCCCCGGTGAGCTGGCAGCCGGTCGGCGACATCGGCTACTGGTCGATCGTCGGCCACGCCGAGGCCAGCCGGGTCCTGCGCGACCACGACACGTTCACCTCCGAACAGGGCACCCTGCTCAACCTCCTCGGCAAGGGCGACCCCGCCGGCGGCCGGCAGATGGCCGCGACCGACCCGCCCCGGCACTCGCACCTGCGCGGCCCGCTGCAGCAGGCGCTGTCGATCAAGACGGTGGAGAACGACCGGGAGGCCATCCGCCGGGTCGTCGTCGAACTGCTCCGGCCGCTGGCCGACGGCGGCCCGTACGACTTCGCCGCCGCCATGGCCGGCCTGCCGATGGCCGTGATCGGCACCATGATGGCGCTACCGGAACAGGACTGGCCGCGGCTCGTCCGGCTCGCCCACGCCTGCATCGCCGCGGACGACCCCGAGTTCCAGCTCGCCGACGGACCACGGGCCACCCTGGTGACCGCCCACCGCGAACTGTTCGCCTACTTCCAGGACACCGTCACCGCGCGTCGGCGCGCACCGGGCGACGACCTGATCAGCGTGCTGCTCACCATGGAACTGGACGGACGCCGACTGTCGCCGGGCGAGATCGTGTCCAACTGCTACAGCCTGCTCCTCGGTGCGACCGTCACCACCGCCCAGCCGCCGATCGCGGCGATGGTCGAACTGGCCGGGACCACGGTCCTGGACGACTGGGCGGCACACCCGGAGCTGCTCCACAGCGGTGTGGAGGAGGCCCTGCGATGGGCTTCGCCCACCCAGCACTTCATGCGCCACGCCACCCGCGACGTCGAGATCCGGGGCGTGCCGATCCCCGCCGGGGACGCGGTCGTGGTGTGGCTGGGGTCGGCCAACCGCGACGAGACCGTGTTCGCCGACCCGGACACCTTCGACATCCGACGGCGGCCCAACAGGCACATCGCGTTCGGCGTCGGCGCGCACTACTGCATCGGACACACCGTCGCACGGGTGGCCCTGCGGATCCTGTTCGCCGAACTGCTGGGCCGGTTCACCGACTTCGAACTCGCCGGTGCGCCGCGGCGCATGCGCTCGAACGTCATCGCGGGCTTCACGCACCTGCCGATCACCGCGCGGACCCGATAGGAACCGCTCCTCGCCGCCTTCACCGCAGCCGGCGTCACCTCCACCGGCAGCACCGCGGCCGAATCCGCGAACAAGCCCCCACCCGGAAGGACATCAGTGGACGCTCCGACGGCCCCCATCCGCAACAAGTGGTTCATCCGCGAGCCGTCGCCGGTGGCACCGGCGCGGGTGTTCTGCCTGCCCTACTCGGGGTGCGGGGCGAGCATGTACCGCCGGTGGCCGTCATCGGTCGACGGCGTCGAGCTCTGCCCCGTACAGCTGCCGGGCCGGGAGAACCGGATGCGCGAGCCCGCCCACACCACCTACGAGGCGATGGCCGACGACCTCTGCGAGGCCCTGCGCCCCTACCTGGACCGCCCCTACGCCCTGTTCGGGCACTGCGGCTCCGCGTTGGCGGCGTACGAGACCGCCGTACGGCTGGTCGAAAGGGGCTGCCCCGCCCCGACCCAGGTGTTCGTCTCCTCCGAGGTCGCACCGCAGGACGGCCCCTACGGCCGCTTCCTCGACATGGACGACGACGAGCTGGCCGCCGAACTGCGCGGGCTCGTCGCGGAACTGGGCGGCACCCTGGAACCGAGCCTGCTCGCGCTCTACCTTGGCGTCCTGCGCAACGACGTCGACATGAACAAGCGCTACCACGTGGCCGAGCCGCTCCGGCTGCCCTGCCCGGTCACCGCCATCGGCTGGACCGAGGACACGGGCATACCGCCGTCGCTGATGACCGGCTGGTCGGCCTGCGGCGAAGCGACCTTCGAACTCCTGGAGGGAGGCCACTACCGCTTCATCGAGGCGCCGGCGGAACTGCTGGCGCTCCTGGTCGCGGATCTGACGCCCGACCGGCGGGAGAACGGGCGGTCGTGATCACCCGCGCCCGGGCGGACCGGCGCAGGGCGGTGGCGCACCCCGGCCGCGCGGCACAGCTCACCACCCACCGGTTCGGACCCGACACCACCGATCCGGTCGACCTCACGGCTCGTTCGCGGTGGCGTCCGTCCTTCCGGCGTGGAGCAGCTGGCGCGCGAGTTCCGCGAGGGCGCGGCCGGCGGCGTACTCGTCGCCGATCTCGGGAACGGGTGACGGCGGTCTTCGTAAGCTCCCCGCTGGCGGCCGTATACGGCGCATTTTGTGGCCACGGGTTTCCCCGGGTACGGCCAGATATTTC